>JBEKXO010000082.1:0-17943 GCA_049511995.1 Terriglobales bacterium | reverse complement strand
GCAACGAGGTTCTCTCTTTCGTGCGTAGCGGCTTGCGCGATCTTTCCATCAGCCGCTCCACCTTCTCATGGGGCATTCCCGTGCCCGACGATCCGAAGCACATCGTCTACGTCTGGCTGGATGCGCTAGCCAACTACATCACCGCGCTCGGCTACGGCTCAGATGACACCAGCAAATATGAAAAATATTGGCCCGCCGACGTCCACATGATCGGCAAAGAGATCGTGCGCTTCCATTGCGTCTATTGGCCAGCTTTTCTGATGGCCGCCGGATTGCCGCTGCCCAAAGGAATTACCGCCCACGGCTGGCTGCTGTTTGAAGAAAGCAAAATGTCGAAATCGCGCGGCAACATCGTCCGCGCCGAAACCATCGTCGATGTGCTCGGCACCGACGCGCTCCGATATTTCCTGTTGCGCGAAGTCGTCTTCGGAAGCGATGGATCGTTCAGTTTCGACGCGCTAGTGCAGCGCTACAATTCCGATCTTGCCAACGGCCTCGGCAACCTCGCCAGCCGCACCTTGACCATGATCACGCGCTATTTCAAGGGAGAAATTCCCTACCCATCGCTCGCGGCGCACACTGCGGCGGACACCGCAATTGCGGACGCCGCGAAGAAAGTCATTGCCGACTTCGGCGCGCTTTTCGACCAATACCAGTTTTCGCGCGCGCTCGAAGCCGCATGGGGACTAGTCGCCGCCGTCGACAAATACATCGTGGAAAACGAGCCCTGGTCATTGGACGAAAAGAAAGACGAAGAAAGCCGCGCGCGCCTTGCAACCGTGCTCTACACCAGCGCCGAAGGCCTGCGAATCGTCACCGCGCTGGCGCATCCCGTGATCCCCGAAGCCACCGCGAAAATCTGGGTGCAGATGGGCCTCGGCGACATCAAGAAATTCGACCTGAAGCAATTGCTGTGGGGACAGCTCCGCCTCGGTACCAAGCTGGGCGACGTACAGGCCGTCTTCCCCCGCGCCGACAAATCCGCAGTAGAGAGGATGCAGAAAATGGAAGAGAGTGGAGCCACGATCATCTCGCCTGCTCAGCCGAGCGAAGCAAGGCAACCGGCATCAACGGACCAGAAACCAGCGCCCAAGCAAGCCGCCACGATTCCCGATGGCAAAATCAGCATCGACGATTTCGCCAAAGTCGAGCTGCGTGTAGCCCAGGTGAAAACCGCCGAACGCGTAAAAGGCGCCGACAAACTCCTCCGCCTCGAAGTCGATCTAGGAACCGAAGTCCGCCAACTGGTAGCCGGCATCGCCGAGTCCTACGAACCGGAAACCCTGATCGGCCGCAAAGTCGTAGTAGTGGCCAACCTAGCACCACGCAAACTGCGCGGCCTCGAATCCAACGGAATGATCGTAGCCGCCTCGCCCGAAGGCGGCAAGGCCGTGCTGGCGGGTTTTCTAGAAGATGTCCCCATAGGGACGCGATTGAAATAGTGCGGCGCTTCGCGAACGACGAACGACCGACCACCACCGATGTTCATCGACTCTCACGCCCATCTCGAAGGCGAACGCTACGATGCCGATCGCGACGACGTCCTGGCACGCGCCAAACAGAGTGGCATCGAAGCCTGTCTCGCTATCGGCATCGGCGAAGGCCCCGACACCGCCGACTGCGGAATTCGGCTAGCGGAAAAATATGACGGCAAACCCCAGTATCCTCGCATCTGGGCCAGCGTGGGAATTCATCCCCACGAAGCCCACCTCGCCACCGAAGCCGCCTACGCCCAAATAACGCAATGGGCGCGCCATCCCGAAATAATCGCCTGGGGAGAAATCGGCCTGGACTATTTCTACGACCACTCGCCACGCGATACGCAAAAAAAAGTTTTCCTGAAACAGATGGAGCTAGCAAAAGAAGCGAAGCTCCCCATCATCATCCACTGTCGCCCCTCCAACAACAGCGAAAACGCCTGGGACGACTGCCTTCAGATGATCGCAGACCATTGGACCCCCACCGGCCTTCCCGGCATCCTCCACTGCTTCACGGGAAGCGTCGCCCACGCCGGGCGCGCTCTCGATATGGGCTTCATGATTTCTTTTGCCGGCAATATCACCTTCCCCAAAGCGCAGCCGATTCGAGACGCCGCGCTAATGGTTCCGCTCGACCGGATGCTGATCGAAACCGATTCTCCTTACCTAGCGCCCATTCCACATCGTGGGAAGCGGAACGAACCGGCATTCGTCACTGAGGTAGCCCGCCAGATCGGCGATCTGCGCAACTTGTCCGCGGAAGAGATCGCTGCCCGCACCACGCAAAATTTCTACGATTTTTTTGGACTTTCACCGAACAGTGAAGGCTTCGCTCTTTGAGCCCGGATAGAACTCTGTCATCCCGAACGAAGTGAGGGACCTGCAGTACGCTGCAAACTGCGGATCCCTCACTTCGTTCGGGAGGACAAAGAAATGAAATGTGTTAATCACACCAACTGGACCCGCCTTCGCAGACAATGGCTCTTCTGTTACCCTCATGAGTACACATTGGGGCGGGCGATCCGTGCGGCTCTGTGCTTTCGAGCAATCCTTCCCCAACCGACAACCTGGAGATTTGCAGTCCGTCATATTTCTCGAAAGCAACTTTGACCGAGATCAACCATGCCCGATAACAGTTTCGATATCGTCAGCAAAGTCGACCTCGCGGAGGTGAACAACGCCATCCAGCAGGCGATGAAAGAAGTAAGCACCCGCTTCGACCTCAAAGACTCGAAGTCGCAGATCGCAATGGAGGGAACCGACGCCATCATGCTGCATTCCGCCGACGAATTCAAAATAAAGGCGGTCAACGACGTCTTTCAGCAAAAGCTGGTCAAACGCGGCGTGCCGCTGAAGGGCTTGACCTACGCCGCATTGGAGCCTGCCGCCGGAAGCACGGTGAAACAAAAGATCACCATCCAGCAGGGCATTCCGATCGAAAAGGCGCGAGAGATCGTAAAACTGATTAAGAATTCCAAGAAAAAAGCGCAAGCCTCCATTCAGGCCGACGTAGTGCGCGTCAGCAGCAAAGATCGCGACACGCTTCAGGAAATAATTGCCATGGTTAAGCAGCAGGATTTTGGCATCGATCTCCAGTTTACGAATTATCGGAGCAATTAATCTCCAAAGAGACCAGGAAATTGGACGCGACCACATCCAGCAACGGGAAAGAAATCTTCGATCTTCTGCGCGAGGACATCGCTGCGATCGAAGAACAGTTCGGCCACGATACCATCTCCGACGTCGCGGCCATCACCGAGATCGGCGAGTATCTTCGCGCCGGTGGCGGCAAGCGAATTCGTCCGGCGCTTTTGCTGTTGTCGGCCAAACTCCTTGGCTATCGAGGCACGGGCGCCGTTAAGCTCGCCTCCGTCGTGGAGATCATTCACACCGCGACTCTCGTCCACGACGACATTATCGACGAGGCTCAAACTCGCCGCGGCCGTCCCGCGGCCAACACGCGCTGGGGCAATTCTATGTGCGTGCTTGCCGGCGACTGGCTCTACATGCAGGCCTTCAAAGTCGCGGTGCTGGAGCGTAATTTCCATATTCTCGATGTGCTGGTTGAACTCACGCAGCAGTTGGTCGAAGGCGAACTGCTCCAGATGGAGAAGCTCGGCCAGCTCATCTCTCTGCAAGAGCACCTCGATCTGATCTATCGCAAGACGGCGTGCCTGTTCTCCGTCTGCATGCGCGTAGGCGCGATTCTCGGCGGCGCCAACACAAACCAGGAAGATCGTCTCGGCCAATATGGACGCGATCTCGGCATAGCCTTCCAGATCGTCGACGATGTGCTCGACCTCACTGCCTCAGAAAGTGTGCTGGGCAAGCCTGTGGCCAGCGACCTTCGCGAAGGCAAAGCCACCATGGCCGTCATTCACGCGCTAGAGCGTTGCACGAAGATCGAACGTCAACAGATCGAAACTGTCCTGCGCGATCGCGCCTTCAATGGGGTCACCCACGCCGATATCCTGACGATCCTCAAGCGCTACGGCTCGCTCGAATACGCGACCCAGGAAGCTGCCCGCTACGCCGAATCCGCCCGCAAAGCCATCTGCATTTTTCCCGACTCTGAGATCAAGCGCGCGCTGCTCTGGGCACCGGACTATGTAGTGGCGAGAGAGAAATAGACTTCGTTAACTAAATTCATGCTACCCCTTCACCGCTAGCCGAGCACTGGCTCTTTCTTCAGGTCCGGGGCGGCGATTGCGTCGGCGCTGGCTCTTACCTGTCGCGCTCGCTCGTAGACTTTTCCATACTCGCGCGCCGATGCTCCCCAGGAAAAATCGCGACTCATTCCGTTGCGCATCAAGGTTTGCCATGAAGAGGGGTCCTGATAGGCGAGCAATGCCTGCTTAATAGTCAGGAGCAGCGCTTCGCCGTTGTAGTCGGAGAACTTGAAGCCGGTGCCTTTGCCGGTGCGCGCATCCCACGGTTCAATGGTGTCGTCGAGACCGCCCGTCGCACGAACGATGGGAACGGTGCCGTACTTCAGGCTGTAAATCTGGTTTAAGCCGCAGGGTTCGTAGCGCGAGGGCATCAGGAACATGTCCGCGCCCGCTTCAATTTTGTGGGCGATGGCATTGTCGAACGCTACTTTGGCGGCAATCTTGTTGGGAAATTGCTTGTTGAGACGCTGGAACATTTCTTCGTAGAGCTTGTCCCCTGACCCGAGCACGACCATGATCATCGCCTCGCGCGCCAGGCGGTCCATGATTTGGGCGATAAGGTCGAAGCCTTTCTGCGCGGCGAATCTTGAGACAATGCCAATCACTGGGATTTTGGCATCGACGTTGCCGATCCCGAAGGCTTGCAATAAATCCTGTTTGCATGTCAGCTTGCCGGAGGGATCCTGCGATGAATACCCGGCAGTAATAAATTTGTCGGTCTGCGGGCTCCACTCCTCGTAGTCGACGCCGTTAAGGATGCCCGTTACCGTGGCAGCGCGATTGCGCAGCACGCCTTCGAGACCGAACCCATATTCAGTGGTTTGGATCTCCTGGCTGTATTTTTTGCTCACGGTGGTGACGAAATCGGAGAAGACGAGAGCGCCCTTCAAGAAGTTCACTTGGCCAAAAAATTCCATCTTGGAGATGGTGAGCAGGTCCCAGGGAAGCATGACCAGCGGCAAAGTATCCGGCGGGAAAAGACCCTGGTATCCCATATTGTGGATGGTGAAGACGGTCGCAACATCGCGGAAGGCCGGATCTTCGGCGTAAAGAGTGCGCAACATGATGGGCACGAGCGCGGACTGCCAGTCATGGCAGTGGAAAACCTGGGGCACGCCCAGAACCTTTGAGGCCTCGAGCACGGCGCGCGAAAAAAGAGCAAAGCGCTCGGCATTGTCAGGATAATCTCCGGCGGGGCTCCCATAGAGCGCGTCGCGATCGAAGTAGGGCGGATAATCCACGAAATAAAACTTAACGCCGGCGCTCGCGCCCGCGGTAACAACCGAACAGAAGCGATACTTATCATCGAAGGGTACAGTGATGCTGCGGACGACAGTTTGCGGATCGGTCAGCTTGGTTTGACGATAGCGCGGGACATAGACGCTGACTTGATGTCCAAGAGCGGCGAGGGCGCGCGGCAGGGCGCCGACGACGTCGGCCAGTCCACCAGTTTTGGAAAAGGGAACGCACTCGGATGCTGCGAAAGCAATGTGCATAATGAAGACGCCTCCTCGGCTAGGACTGGATATGCCTCGGTCACGTTATGATGTTGATTGTAGAGATGCAGGTAGCCTTTTGCGATTTGCAAATTGCAATTTGTGATTTGTAATTGAAAATCATTCGGCAGCGATTTTTAGTTGCAAATTGCAAATCGACAATTACCAATCGACTTCAGTCTAAATGCCGGGAAGAAAGAGGGTCAACGTGCCGAAAGGCGCTCTTGTTCCAACCAGACCGCGAAAACCGAAACTAGGACAGCATTTTCTCTCGAGCGAAGCTGCGGCACTGCGCATCGTCGAGGCGCTCGGCGACGTTTCCGATGCGACGGTGCTGGAGATTGGTCCCGGCCGCGGGGCAATCACAGAATTGCTGGCCCGCAAAGCGCGCCGCCTCATCGCCGTGGAAGTGGATCGCGTCCTATCGGCACAATTGCGGATGAAATTTTCCATGGAGCCGACTGTCGAGATCATCGAGGGCGACATTCTTACGATCGAACTGGACACAGTATTTGGGGCGAAGCCGGGCAGCTTACGTACGGGGCTCAACTTCGCGCCTGAACCGGCTCGCGTCGTCGGCAATTTACCGTATTACATAACGTCCGACATTTTGTTGCGACTCTTCGAATATCACCGTTATTTTTCGACGATTGTCATCATGGTGCAGAAGGAAGTGGCCGATCGGTTGGCGGCTCCGGCGGGAGGGCGCGACTATGGCCTGCTTTCGGCTACGGCGCAGCTTTACGGGCGGGTCGAGCAACTATTCACACTTCCGCCGGGGGCGTTTGCCCCAGCTCCGAAGGTACATTCGAGCGTGGTGCGGATTACGATAAAGCCGCGGCTGGAGGCACTGCGAGTTTCAGAGCGCGAATTCATCGCATTCTTGAAATTGTGCTTTGGGCACAAGCGCAAGACTCTCTGGAATAACCTTAAGACGCAGTACGATGAAGACAAGCTGCGTGCGGCGCTGGCGAAGAGCGGCGTGAAACCGGCGATTCGAGCGGAGGCGCTGCCGCTGGAGCGAACAGCCGCTTTGTTTCGCGCTCTTCAGGATGGCGTAGAATAGCTCCGCGCGGCAGTATTCCCACCCGCTCCTTTTCGCTCGCTGGCTCGCAGACAAGAGTGCCCGCGCCACTACTATGACTTCCACTTTAAGAACTCCGGCAGTTGCGGGGAGGTTTTATCCGGGACGCGCCGACGAATTGCTGCGCGACGTCCGTGGATATATCTCTCCGTCTCAGGCTTCGTTGACAACCGCTATCGGCTGCGTTGCTCCGCACGCGGGATATATTTATTCCGGCAGCGTGGCGGGCGCGGTGTATTCGCACCTGGGAATACCCGAGCACTGCGTGATTCTCTGTCCCAATCACACAGGGAAAGGGCAGGCGCTAGCCTTAATGGCGACGACGACTTGGCAGACCCCGCTCGGCGAGGTTCCCGCAGACACGTTGTTAGGAACTGCCTTGCTGCATCGCTTCCCTGCCCTGCGCGAGGATAGCGCGGCGCATCGCGCCGAGCATGCGGTCGAAGTTCAGCTTCCATTTTTGCAGGTGCTGCAGCCGCAACTCAAGATTGTTCCAATCGCCATCGGCACGCGCGACTTTGATATTCTCCGCGGATTGGGAGAAGCGCTGGCGGAAGTGATCGCGGATCGTTTTGAGGGCATTCGCACAGAAGCCGGCGAAGAAAATCCCCATGAAAAGGTGCTGATCATCGCCTCCAGCGATATGAATCACTACGAGTCCGACGCGATTACTCGCGTCAAGGATCAAAAGGCCATCGAAAGAGTATTGGCCCTGGATGCTCGCGGACTGTGGGACGTAATCATGAACGAAGACATCAGCATGTGCGGTTTTGGGCCGACGGTCATCATGCTAACGGCGGCCAAGCTTCTGGGCGCGACAGCAGCTACGCTAGTGAGGTATGCAACTTCTGGCGAGGTTTCGGGCGACTACGAGACCGTCGTTGGCTACGCTGGCATTATTGTGCGGTGAGCACAAATCAGCAATTTAGCGATAGCAAAACACACGGTTGAGACTAAGTGTTCCTCAGTGCGGGTGCCCGCCCGCTGGGGCGGGGTGTCCGGAAACCGCTGGTGCCGCAGTTCTCGCACTACCCATCGGACTTGCACCTCCGAATGAATTGCCTGCGGCGCCGAGAGTACGAACTGGCTGCACCGTCGAAACCGTTACGGGGCGCGCGTTCTGATCCATTTTCCTGGCAAAACGATCGAGATGATTGACAGAGCCGCGTGGCACACCAAAGCCGGCAGATCCGGGATTAATCGTTAGCCGATCGGGCGCTCCCGTTGCTGGCTCCATGGCTAGACCGCGCCCAACCATCACGGTCTGATGGCCGGTTGTGGGCGCAGTGGGCACCACCGTTCTGGCTGGAGCGTTCACCACCACTGGATACGCGTTCCATGAATTCCAGTTGCCGGGCTGCCAGACCCATCCAAAGCTGGGAGCGAAGAGCCATGCGCCGTAGTTATAGGGCATCCAGCCCCGCGGATAGCCCGACACCCACATGTAACCCATACCCGAATAAAAGGACCAGCCGCCGTCCAGGAATGGGCTCCAATTAGCGCCGATGAAATACGGTTGCCAAACGTTGCCATAGCCCGGAAGCATCATGAAGTTGCCGTAATAGTTCAAATCGCTCATGCCGTAAGCGTAGGGCGAGGCGAGGCTGGCCGAACTTGTGGTGGTGGCATAGCGATCGTGATAATCGGACTGCTGGTGGTCCCAGGCATCGGACGGTTCAGTTTCGTAGTTCTTCGCGATCTTGTAAGCATCTTTCTGTGCGGGAACTGCCGCCGCAGCATCCGGCTCGCTCGTCGTCGCAACTTCTTTGGCGAAATTTATGGTGGCGCTGTGCTTCTCAGCGATGTCGAATTGTCCGGACGGGCCAGCGGCATTCACTTTACCTTTGAATACGGCCACAGTCGCGCGGCTGGATCCGGTGAGCTCCGCTCGAAAATGGGCAGCCTGTTCCAAGGTTAAGGACTCGCGAGCAAAATTCAGTTGGAACTGGTCGCCTGATTTCTTGTCGTACGAGCTCTTTAGGTAAATATTGGCGTAGACCGTCCCCGAAACGAGATCGACAGTATTTAGCTTCTGGCCCTCGTCGCCGAGTGAGAGACTGGCGAAATCTATTTCGCTCCCCGGGGCGAGCCGCAGGGCGCTGCCGTCTTCGAATTCGATCTCGGCGCGGCCATCCTTGCCGGTTTTTATCTTTGTGCCTTCGATCACGGGCAGGTTCATGAATGCCCTGTCGAAGCCGCTGCCGGGCGCGCGTTCAATTTGCACTGTGCCCTGCACTTCACTCAAGCGGACGATACGCGCCTTCGAGACAGCCCATACCGGTATGGTTAGTAATAGGCCAACGAGCATGCATGACAGTGCCATGACTCTTGCAATTCTCGCGATTTTCATACACTTCTCCCGGAATTAGGCGTGGCGGATTCCTTAACAGTGCGAGCATTCTGCCCTTAAGTCAAGGGTATTTTTGAGGCGCTGTTTTGCCTTAATCGAGAGTCCTCAAGGCAATTCCATCGTCAGGATCGATGGTTTCTCTGCCTGGAATCGCTCAGTGAGCGGCCCGTTCCAGAATGCGCTGGGCACGGGCTCGGGTTACGTTGATGACCGATGGGTCGGCGATGAGTTGATCGAGGATGGGGCGAATGGCGGAGACCTCGATCAGGTCGTGGGAGTGGGCCAGATCGTCCATACGCTTGAGTTCTTCATCGAGCGCGAGTTTTTGATAGTGCAGATCGTACTGGAGCCGGTGTCCGAATTCGAGCGTTGTGGCCAGGCTCTGCATCAGGGCTGTCAGTTCCTCCACTGAGGAATTTGTGGAGTAGTTATAGGTCGATTCACTGCTGCGTAACGCGTCTTTGTAGGCCAGCCTTTTCTTGCCCGTAAACGCCAGGCCCTTGTGATGCGAGGCAATGTCCTTTTGGAAGTAACCGGCCTTCGCGGCCAAAGCAAAAATTTTCTGGCGTGTTTCCGGCAGCGCTGTAAAGTCGAGATCGAAACTGTCCGTATCTTCCGAATCGGCGGCGAGGCGGCCGCTGGAGTGGTAATGCGAGACGCCATCGGATTGGACGCGAATCGAATAGTGTTCGGGCTGGGAAGCGGGAAAATCCAGCGTAAAGGTGACGGCGGCCGGGACGTCAATCGGAGCCTGGGTTGGCGCTTGGGCAGCCGCGAAAACCGACAAAATGACGAGCAGATAAATGATTTTCAATGGCCGGCGCATCGTGCGCTGTAATGATTGGGGATAGCGCGTGGACTGTCAAGAGATGATCGCTGGCTGTTCGCAGTTCGCTTCTTCTCGGGACTTCCTATCCGATCATCCCGGAAACAGCCGAGCTTCGCTCGGCCGGACAGACGGGGGCGTCTGTCGCTACGTGATTTTGGACGCCCTTATTTGCACACTGCGGTATAGCCGACGCTGTTGCTCGCGGTTAAGTAGATTTGGCCGGAGATGAGGCCGTTATTGTTGATGCCGCCGACCACCGTGTACTTCGCTCCCGTATAGACGACGTTCTCGAAGATGCCGTTTTCATAAATAAATCCGAGCGAGTTATCGGCGGCCAAGCGGTTGCCCACGATAACTCCGGAATTATTGATGCCGGAGAGCGCGGTACCGTACTTCGTACCCCCATGATTGATCGTGGTGAACTTTCCGTTCTGCCACGCGAAGCCGTTGCTCACCGCGCCACTGGCATACGATCCGACTACCTCGCCGTTGTCATTGACCGCCCATGCGTTGGTGATCAGCGCGTTGGGATAAGCGATCGTGGTGTATTCCCCATTCACTAGCAGAAATCCCTTGGTAACAGTGGCGCTGGCGCTGAAACTGCCGGAGGCGTTTCCGACCTGACTAACGTCAAATAGCCATGTGTTATCGGCATTGGGATAGTTGACGACGGTAAATTGGCCGCCTTGCAGGGTGAAGCCGTGCATGCGACCCGGATATGCAGTGTCCTCGTAGGAACCGGACTCGACGCCGCTGGCGCTGCTGCCATACAACCACGTGGTCGAGGATTTGGGAGCGCTATATACGGTGAAGGCTCCGCCCGCCGCGCGGCTAAACGCGACGAACTGCAGGGTTTTATTGTCGACCAGTTGGCCAACCACGGTGCCGTCATCGCTGACCCCGTTGACCTCGCTCAAGGTGTATCCCGAGGGCGCAGAAAATGTGCTGAAGGTGCAGGACGCAGTCTCAGCGGCGTTTAACAACGATGAGCAAGCGACCAGCATAACGGCGATGGCTGATACGAAGCGAAATTGGAACATCCGCGCTCCTCAGGTTTTTTCGACGCTGCGATCTGTCGCACTTCATGGGGAAGGCAGCGTCAGGTTTTGGTGTGCCTTCAGGATAGCCCGAGAAGCACCCCAAGTCAGCGCCCGATGCACTAACGATTGACACAGGCACATTTCGGCAGACGGTCTAGGACGGCGGTAACTTGACCTGGGGATTCGTCGGGCGCCTCGGGAAAATCAGACTAGCCCCGCCTCGCGAGCGAACGGCCTGCGCTTGCGCTACTCTTGCCCGGCCAATTCTGGCTTTGCCGTTCGCGGGTAGCGGCAGTGTGCAGGTGGCAAATCGCAATCGCCAAGGCATCGGCGGCATCGGCCGGTTCGGGAATCTCATCGAGACTCAGCAGCCGCATGACCATTTGCTGCACCTGGTGTTTCTCGGCCCGGCCGTATCCGACCACTGCGGACTTAATTGAGAGGGGCGAATACTCGGCGACTTCGAGCCCAGCCGAGGCGGCGGCCAGCATCGCCACTCCGCGAACCTGTCCCAGTTTCAGAGCCGACTTCACATTGGCGGCGTAGAAAACATCTTCAATCGCAACGCGGTCGGGGCAGTGGCGCGCGATCAGTTCCTGCAAGCCGACGGAAATAGTCGATAGGCGCGCGGGCATTGGATCGCGAGGAGAAGCCTTAATCGCGCCACAGATGACGCAGACTAAGCGATCCTTCTGGCGATCATCGGAGACTAGATCGACTACACCGTACCCCGTGTATTCGGTGCCGCAGTCGATGCCAAGGACGCGCATGCAGGAAGTGTAGCAGGCGAACCACCGGCTCTTCGCTGATCAGGACTCCAGGTTGTTAATCCACCGAAGCGGCGCCGAAGCGCGGCATCGCTCGCAGGGCTGTGGGCAAGGCCGCGTGATAACCTACTTACATTCGTGGATTGCAATCGACGTTACTGAAAACATCAACATGCTGGTTGGCGAAATCCCACTCGTGGAGGGTCATCGCGAGGCGAAAACCTTTGGCGAAGTCTTGAGGAGAGCGCAATGAAAGTTGGAATGCTGACGGGCGGGGGCGATTGCCCAGGGTTGAACGCAGTCATACGAGCCGTAGTGCGAAAGGGCACTTTTCATTATGACGATAAGTTCCTCGGCTTCATGGAGGGCTGGCGCGGATTACTCGAAGACAAGACCATGGAACTCGATCTCGAGTCGGTGGGAGGCATTCTGTCGCGCGGCGGCACCATTCTGCGCACATCTCGCACGAATCCGGCCAAGCATGAAGGCGGCCTGCAGCGCTGCGTCGACAACCTGAAAAAACGCGGTTGCGACGCGCTGATCGCGATTGGCGGCGACGACACGCTTTCAGTAGCGCAGAAACTTTTTGCCATTGGAGTCAAAGTGATTGGGGTTCCGAAGACGATCGACAACGATCTGTCAGGCACGGACTTTACTTTTGGCTTCGACACCGCCGTAAATATCGCAACCGAGGCCATTGATCGCGTACACACGACGGCCGAGGCGCATAATCGCATAATCGTAGTCGAGGTCATGGGACGCTCAGCAGGATGGATTGCCGCCTATAGTGGCATCGCGGGTGGAGCGGACGTAATACTGATTCCCGAAGTGCCTTTTGATGTGGACGAGGTGGCGGAATTGATTCGGCAGCGCCATGCGCGGGGAAGATACTACAGCGTCATCGTCGCCGCCGAGGGAGCGAGTTTTTCCGATGGCAATGAGAAACACGGCGGCGGGCCACTTGACGGGCGGGATGAATTCGGTCACGTCCGGCTGGGCGGAATCGGGGCCACACTTGCCAGCGAACTCGAAAAACGCACCGGCTTTGAAACGCGGTCAGTCGTGCTCGGGCACATTCAACGCGGCGGGTCGCCTTCCGCTTATGACCGCGTACTGGCCACACGCTATGGATTAGGCGCCGTCGATATGGTGCATCGCGGCGAATTCGGACAGATGGCGGCGCTTCGCGGAAATAAAATTATATCCGTACCACTGGCCGAGGCAATCGCCACGAACCGAAAGGTTGACCAGGAGATCATGGATGCAGCCACCGGCATTCTCGACAAGCTCGATTACAAGGCTGCCACGATCTCCGGCTAGCTCTTCATTATTCGTTGGGCTTCGGCGTTGAGCAGAAAACGGGCCACGCAGTCTGCTCCTGAGACTTGAGCTTGGCAGCAGCACGGGTTTAGAGGCATACTTGTTCAGCGCGTCCCCCCTTGGCGCTGAGTTTCGGGTTGACGATTCCAATGCATATGTTTCAAGACGAGACCCAGACCGAAAGTCATCTGGAGCGATCAACGCCGCTTCCGTTGCCTGGGATGCCACCGAACCCGGGGGTGCAGCGCAAGCGCATGTTAATCGCGCTGGGGATACTGCTGGCGGCGTTGGCCGCAGTGGTTTTGAAAGACTGGGATTTCTGGTTTCCACCCGGCGCCGAAGTTCAGGAAGCTGCGGTACGAAGTAAGAGTAAGTCAATCCCCGTCACGCCTTTGAGCACGCCAGCAACCCCCGCGCACGAACGCAAAACCGCCAAACCGTCAGCGCCTGCTGCGTCTCAACCTCCCTTTTCGGCCACGACGGAACGGGCCGTACTGCCGCCCTTGCAGGTCGAAGTAGTCGCCGGAAATCGCCACATCAAGGTCCCCGCGAAAAGCAACGCAATCCGTTTGGATGTTGACTCGGGCGCAACGTCTGCCGCATCGGGTACCGATGTGCCCGCTTCGAACAATCCCGCTACCAGCGCCACAACGAATACTGCGGCGAACGGCAAAACCGTCAATGCTGGCGACCACGTACAACTGTCGCCCCAGACGGCACAGAATGTGAGCGTTTCCGTTCCCCCGGATTATCCGTTGCTGGCGCGGCAGATGAAGGTGCAGGGCGCAGTCAGCCTGCAGGCGTTGATTTCGCGCGAAGGCACGATCCAGGAATTACAGATTCTCAGTGGGCCAGGCATTTTGGCAGCGGCCGCGCGCGAAGCGGTAAAGCAGTGGCACTTCAAACCCTACCTGCAGAATGGGCAGCCTGTCGAAACGCAGGCTCGTATAACGGTGAACTTCACCATTTCTACCAATTAAGTCCTGCTACAAATCAAGTTCTGCGCAAAATTAAACGGGCGTCGTGGATTCTTGCGAATCCACGACGCCCGGGCAGCCCTCCCCCAGAACTGCTCGACTGCTAATCTAGGACCGAGCGGAAATTCTGAAAATGGCACGCGGGTGCCAAGTTCCTCCACCAAAGTGCCACTTCGTAACCCACGCATTTTGCGGCACTAAACGAAGATTTATGAGGCAGGAAAATAAGACTTCCTGCCGCCACCTTCCAGGGAGTGACTTCCCTTGCCTCGGCTGTCCAGTTGCCCAAACCGCGCGGGCGAGGGCGCCCGCGCCGCAAGGTCTTTACTCCGACAGGGCCATTTTCCCGGGAGGAGGTCCGGTGCTAAAAGGCGAGCCTGTGATCAGCGTGAGCGCGCCGCTATCCAGATTATAGGTATATGCCTCGATCGCGTGTGCCGCTTGATTTCCGATAAACAGGAAATTCCCGGAGGGATCGAAAAGAGCGAACAATCCGCCGCCAGCCAGGTTGAATGGCGAACCCGGCACCTCCGTCAGTTGCCCGTTCAGGGAATTGATGCTGAAACACCAGATTGAGGCACTCGCTTGCGGCGTCACCGCGTACACAAATCGGTTGAACGGGTCGATAACAACGGCACTGGGCCCGCTGCCTTCGACCGATGCAAAGGGTGACCCGGCGATGGGAGTCAGCGCCCCGTTAGATGTAATGTTGAAACCGGAGACATTCCCGGTAGTCGTGGGCAAAGTGGGATTGGTTGCAGAAGGATTGGCAACATAAAGGTAAGAATCACTCGCGTCCACCGTCAAAGCAGCGGCTCCCGCCCCGGAAAAAAATGGAGAACCGGGCACCTGAGTGAGCACCCCATTCGCGAACGAAAAGCCGGTCACCCTGCCGAGGCCGGGATTCGTCACATAGAGAAACTGCCCGGAATGCGTGAATACCATTTCGGTCGGACTGGCATTCGCATAGAAGGGTGATCCTGCCATCTGCGTCAAACTACCGCTCGAGCTATCGACTTGGAAAACCGAAATATTGTTAGAGAGAGAATTTGTGACTAACAAGTATTGGCCGGTGGGATCGAGGATGGCAGCGTGCGGACCGGAGCCCGCGGGAGTTGGATTCTGATTGAGGGTTAGAGTTCCGTCACCGTTAACGTTGTAAAGCGTTATGTTGTCGCCGAAGGAATTGGCGGTGTAAAGGAACTTTCTCGATGGCAGCAGCGCTAATCCCGTGGGCGTCGTGCCCTCAACGACCGGTGTTTGCGCTCCCAGGGTGACGTAGCCGTGAGCGCCGTCAATATTGAGCAAAAGGACGCTGCCGTACTGCGGCAAGGTCACATAGGCCACGTGGTTGGACGCGGAACGGCCCGGATTGGTGGCGCAGGAAAGCAAAACGAAGATCAGACAGAGAACCGTGATCACGGTCGCGAAGATCCGGCAAAGGCGACTCCTACCTACCAGTGCGGCATGCGCCGCCCGTAAAAAGCTCATGTGGCGAACCTGCTCCTAAGTATTCAGGATGAAACGAAAAGGGTCGTGCTGATTATCATAACGCAAGATGCATCGGACGATCGGGTGATTGGAAAGCAAAAGCCTTGGCTGTTCGATGAACTGATCACTCGATGGGCAGATGACCCGATTGATTCCAGATGTGTTCTAATCGGGTTGTAGCAGGCGCGCTCCAAGTGAAGATTACTTCGTGATCGACATCCATTGCCATATTTTGCCCGAGGTCGACGACGGCCCGAAGTCATGGGATATCGCCGTTGAAATGTGCCGCATGGCGGCGGAGGACGGCATCACCCACGCTGTGGCCACGCCGCACGCGAACGATCGCTATGCCTACGATCGGGCGTATCTCTCGAGTCTTCTCAGCGAACTGCGGGAAAAGATTGGTCCGGCGACGGAATTGCAATTCAGTCTGGGGTGCGATTTTCATCTTTCTTTCGAGAATCTGGAAAGGGTGCTTGAGAATCCGCACACCTACACCATCGGCGAAACCAACTATCTGCTGATCGAGCTCAGCAACTTCAGTATCCCGAACAATCTTTCCGAATGCTTCACCCGGCTCGGCGATCGCGGCCTTACGCCGATTCTGACTCATCCCGAAAGGAACCCGATCCTGCAGCAATCGCCGCAGCGCATTCTGGAGTGGGCCGAGCAAGGCTGTCTAATGCAGATTACGGCATCGGCGCTGACCGGCTTCTGGGGTGAGCGGCCCGAAATCACCGCCCGTTGGTTGCTCGACCGCTCAGCGGTGCATGTGCTCGCTTCGGATGCGCATGATACCAAACGGCGCATTCCGAATCTATCTGCCGGCCGTTCGGTCGCCGTAAAAATTGTGGGGACCGAGTATGCTGACGCGTTAGTCGATGGCAATCCGGGAGCGATTGTCGCCGGACAACCGATTCCCTATTGCCCGCGACCAGTCCTCGACTAAGAATTCGCGACCCTGAGAACCCACTTCCCGCGCGGGAGGCCCGTTACAGCACCCTAGATGGCTTCCTACGGTATCCACCCTACTGCGTAAGCTCCACGCGAACTTGTACTCTCAGTGCACTTTGTCATTGTCATTTGGTTTGGGCTAGACGGGTCTGTGGAGGTGGTCTGAGGACCTCAACACGATGAGATCTGCATCGCCAACAGAATGATCGATTTTTGCGGGACCCAGACTGTCTCGCGAACGGCGATAATTTTATGCCAGAGCGGAGCATCCAGGAAATCCGCGAAGAGCTTGAGCGGCTGATGCTGAAGCAGATTGACATGTTGAAAAAACAGGCCTTTGTGGGGCTTACGCAACAGGAGTTGCGCGAACAGTACAAGTTGCTCAAACAAATTCGTGAAACCTCTGCCGATTATGTTGCGGCTTTGAAGAGAAGTACCGATTGATTCTCTGGGACATTTGGGGCCGGATTTTCACCCAGAGCTATTACAACCAAGTGTGGCATTCGTAAGAGGGCTTTCAAAAGCCCATGGTCGTAACATCAGTGAGATTCTGTTGGAAAGGAAGAACGTATGCCGGAAAAGCCCAGTGTGACTCTGCCTGGAACGGTTGAGAAAGTCATCAAGCCTGCGAATCCAAACGAACCCGAAAAAGCGCAGATTGCGGTCGAAGGCGGCGACGATCTGTATCGAGAAATTCGTATCGAAAATACCTTGACGGACGAGAACGGCAACAAAGTGCGCCTTAAGAAAGGCGCTGAGGTCGACGTTACCGTCGAGGCTGAGCCTCATGGAACAACTCCGCTGCAAGATCATGCGTAACTTCCGGAGGCGGCGCCGCCTTCCTGCGGACTTAGGCAGCCTTCTCGGGCAGCGTGCCGGGGTTCAGTTCCGCGGCTGATCCATTGATTCCGTATTTTCGCAGCACGTTATAGGTAAGGTTTTCGATTTGGGCGAGTACGCCCTGCCCTCGCTGATACTGGCGGCGCTCCATGATCGTAACCTGGGTTTTCATGGCCGACCTCCTTTTGCCCTCATCTAGTAATGCGACAAAAGGACGAGAAAAAGATCATCGGAAGACCGTAGTCTCAAAAACTTCAGACAAATTGATGTGCCGAGATTGGCTACGGCTGGGGAGTGGTGTCCGCGGGAGCCGGTTTTGTGGCAGTCTTCGGATCTCGCGGCGAATCCTGGGCAGGATGGCGCGCCGCGTCTGACTGCGCGTCCGGCGAAGAGTTCGTCCCGGTCATCGCGCTTTCAGGATTGAGCAGGTGATCATGGCTGGGTCCTAGCCCTAGTCTGATCAACGCGCGTGCATCTGGAGTAGTCTTCGACTGCCATCCATGGTCGGCCTGATAGCGCTGCATCGCCGCCTGTGAGGCGCTATCCCACGTGCCTGTTGGCTGGCCCTGCAGGTAGTGCTCGCGGATCAGCGCGCTCTGAATTTCGCGAGCCCGGGGCGAATCGATCGCTTGCTGACCGCGTTTCCCG
>JBEKXO010000081.1:0-30238 GCA_049511995.1 Terriglobales bacterium | reverse complement strand
TCATGCCATGAATCGCCAGCGTCGTCACTGCGCATGACGTCCCAATGCTTCTGCATGAAGAGCACTCGGGGGCGCGTGGGATTCATGGCCACGTGGTGGACGCAGTGGCCGATCTCGGCTCGCGGGTCGGGGATGTATTGGGAGTAGAGGCCGCGATTGATCGGTTTCCATGACTTGCCGCCGTCATCGGTGCGGAAAGCGCCGGCGGCCGAGATGGCGATGAAGATACGATCGGGATTGCTGGGATCGAGAATAACGGTATGCAGGCACATGCCGCCAGCGCCGGGTTGCCATTTCGGGCCGGTGCCGTGACCGCGGAGTCCGGGAAGTTCTTTCCAGTTCTCGCCGCCATCGGTTGAGCGAAAAAGGGCGGCGTCTTCGACTCCGGCGTAAACCGTGTCGGGATCGGTGAGCGACGGTTCTATGTGCCACACGCGTTTAAATTCCCACGGACGCTGCGAGCCGTCGTACCACTGATGCGTGGTCAGCGGTGCGGCAGAGGCGTCATAGACGAACTTGTTGCTGGCGGCTTTCGGAGGACCAGGAGTGGGCGGCGCGCCGGGCGGCGTTCCGGGCTGGTGCCAGGTTTTGCCACCGTCGTCAGAGCGCTGAATCAACTGCCCGTACCATCCGCTGGTTTGGGAGGCATAGATGCGGTTGGGATCGGCGGGCGATCCTTTCAGGTGATACATTTCCCAGCCGGCGAAGTGAGGGCCGCTGATATCCCATTTTTCGCGCTTGCCGTCCGACGTTAGAATGAATGCGCCTTTGCGTGTGCCGACCAGAACCCGTACCTGGCTCATCATGTGCTCCTTAAGTAGCGCTTGATCTGTTCCAACCGATTTATTCAAAACTAACTCGCCGAGACCGAGCATAAGTGCTCATCGACCGGAGCCGCCGTACCGTCCGACCCCTTGGTGGCCGGAATCGTTCGATGAGGATGCCAGTGCCCGACGCGATCGCTCACCTGACTGGGGCCGCCGTTCCATCCGACCATCTGCCCGCGGGAACCATGAATACGTCGATTGGTTCCGGAGCGCCATTGAACTGTGGATTCAGCATGACGGGAGAGTTGGAAAGATCTGCACCCCAAACGGCACCGTCCATGAGCGGAGTATAAAACATCAAGTGAGCGATCCAGTTGTGGTGGCCGCCATCGGTAAGGTACTGGTCCTTTGACATCATGTAGGACATGGCTCCAGGCTCCAGTGGCGGCAGCCCTTGCTTCACGAATGCCTTGATGCCGTCGATGATCTGAGCTTTGGATTGACCGGCCAATACCATCTCCGTTCTTTTATACGTCAGCGGCAGGATGGAGCGGGCAGCCGGCGGATTGTAGCAGACCGGACCGCGAACTTTAGGGTTCCAAAAATTAGCGGCATCCTCACCATTGATTGGGCCCATCCACCCTCGCTCCACGACGCAGACGAAGCCGTTCTTGCCCTGGACGGCAGTTTCATAGCCATGACGTCCCAGGACCAAGACCTCGGCGTCGCGTGAGATGGATTCCGGGGCCGCGCTCCGAGCCAGAGCAATCTCATCATTCCGATCCGCGATCAGATATTGCTCAAGCGGAGCCATGCTCGGATACGCTGCTTTGGCGTTCTGCGCTGGCGCTCGCCAAGCCACACCCAGCGCGAAAAACGGCAGCAAGGCCAGCGCAAAGCTTCTTAGTGTGATCGTCCCGACGGTCCTGCGCGGCATAGATTTCTCCTGATCTTATTCGCCACGATAGGCTCTGTTTAGGGCTTCAATGTCAATTTTGATCATGCCCATCATGGCCTTGAAAACTCTTTGTGATTTCACCGGGTCTTTGTCCTGCATCAGTTCGATCAAGGCTTTAGGGATGATCTGCCAGGACACGCCAAATTTGTCTCTCAGCCATCCGCATTGCACTTCCGACCCACCGGCGGTGAGCTTCTCCCACAACTCATCCACCTCGGCCTGGGTTTCGCAGTCTACGTAGAACGATATGGCGGGAGAGATTGTGTACTGCGGGCCGCCGTTCAGCGCCATGAATTTTTGCCCTTCAATCTGGAAGGTGGCCAACATCACGGTGCCTTTCGGCCCCGGACCGGCTTCTCCGTAACGAGCAAGGTTAAGGATTTTTGAGTCCTTGAAAATGGACACATAGAAGTTGGCGGCTTCTTCGGCTTTGCCGTCGAACCACAGGAAGGGAGTAATTTTTTGCATAGAAGAATCCTCTAACGAGTTGCTAGGCCGCTTTCTGGGCGGCTTTTTCGCAATTCACCATCCACGGAATACCAAAGCGGTCCACCACCATGCCGAAGCGCACGGCCCAGAATGTTTCCCCGATCGGCATCGTGGCCTTGCCATTTTCTTGCAAGCCGTTGAATATCCGCTCCGCCTCGGCCGGATTGTCGACGCTGATGTTGACCGAGAAGCCCTGCGGTTTCTGCTGGTGCTCGGGCGGAGCGTCGCTGCCCATCATGACTTGATCGCCGAATACCAGGCGGGCATGGATGATTTTACTGCGCCATTCGGCGGGCACATGAGCGGCGGCGGGCGTTTGTTCGTGGGTAGTTATGGCCACAATCTTTCCGCCCAGCAATTTCTCGTAAAACTCGAATGCCTCCCGGCACTGGCCGGTGAAAAAAAGGTAGGGATTCACTTGCATGGCCGCTCCTCCGATTTGGCATTTAGAACTTGCTTGGGTGAAATTAACAAATGTTACTTGCAAAATGCAAGTAATAATTTATCATAAACACAAATGCCCAGAACGCCGCGGAAAAAATCTGGCCCGAAGCGACGGTCGGAGTGTCCTCTAAACGCCTCGGTGGAGATGTTGGGCGACCGCTGGTCGTTGTTGATTATTCGCGACATGATGCTGCGCGGATTTCACAGCTACAAGGAATTCCTGGAGTGTTACGAGGGAATTGCGACCAACATCTTGGCGGACCGGCTGCGCAAGCTGATCGAGAACGGGATTCTCGCGGCTTCGCCGGACCCGTCGGACGGGCGCAAGCTGAATTATTCGCTGACCGCGAAAGGAATCGATCTGGCGCCGGTGCTGACGGAAATGGTGCTCTGGGCAGCGTCCCACGAAGAAACAGGAAATCCAGGGCTGGTAAAGCAAATGCGGGAGGACAAAGGAAAATTTCTGGCGGGTATACGCGAACGTTGGAAAAATGGCGGATCGATGCGGCCCCTAGCTCCGGGACTGCCTTAGGAGGACTTCTTTTTAGTCGGCTTCGGTTTCAGGGTCTTTGCGTACGCGTAACTTATTTCGAGATACTTCTTCAGCTCTTTCGTATTTTGCAATAACGCGTCGGGGACCGCCACGTACTCCTTCATGACCGCGCCATAGGCCTCGAAAAGATTGGTCTCGTGCTTCTTCAGGAATTTCTCGCGCTCGCCCTCGGGAAGCCGAATCGCCAGGCGGGAGTCGTGCAGTAGAGTAAACATATTGCCATTGAACGAGGTGTAGGGGTTTGCAGCGCCTTTACGCTCGATCTCGGGAAGGGTCGCGATGAGTTGGTCGTAGAAGGCTACTCTTTCGTTGGCAGCGGCTTTTTTCCGTGAAGGCATGACCGAATCCTGATGGCGATGGAGAATACAGGGCTAGCAAGATATACCAAGTTGAGGAGCGGCGTGGAACCCGTGATCGCCCGGACTGCTCCCAATCTGGAAGGCGACGAGCGGATTTTTCCGAAAACGGACGTACACTCCCCTTCGGTAACCCCCGGTAATCGACGGTAACCATCGTACCGCAGATAAGCGGCCTTACAATTACCTTACTCCGCGGTATCACTCCGCGATCATGCTCTGCGATGTTGGTCGCGTGGGCGGAGGGGTTTCGTCTGGGAATCTCCCAGCGAGAGTTGGAACCCGTTCGGTATCGCTCGAGTCCGCACCTTATGGCGTTTGGTTTTGGCTTCAACAAACAGAAGGTTCTCAGCGCCGCGGAAAAGTTTGTCCAGCAGGGCAAGCTGCAGAACGCCATTGCTGAGTACGACAAAATCCTCAAGAACGATTCGAAAGATCTTACCGTCAACAACACGATTGGCGATCTCTACGCGCGCATGGGCGATACCGCCAAGGCTATCGAGTGCTTCAAGACGGTCGGCGATGCTTACGCTGCGCAGGGTTTCACCGTCAAGGGCATCGCCATGTACAAGAAGATCACCAAGCTCCATCCGAGCGTGGACGCATCTTTGAAATTGGCGGAACTCTACACCCAGCAGGGGCTCTTCAACGACGCGCGCGCGCAATATCTGCAAGTCGCCGAAGATTTCATGAAGAATGGCGACCTCGAACAAGCGGTGCGCCTCTTCCAGAAGGTCCTCGAAATGGACCCGGAAAACGTGCCCATGCGGGTGAAGCTGGCCGAGGTTTACGTCCGGCTGGGAAAAAAGAAAGAAGCCTGGGAGATTTTCAGCGCCGCCGCCGAAGCGCTGCGCGGTCGTGGCGCGCTGGCCGCCGCCGAAGACATTCTGAAGCGCATGCTGGTGCTGGATCCGGGCAACAGCTACGTTCTCTTGCTGCGCGGGAAGGCCGCGCTGGAAAGCGACGATCCGAAGAGCGCCATTGAGTATCTGGAGAAGGCGCCCGACCTGGATTCTCATCCCGAGGCGTTGCGCGACCTGCTCAAAGCATATCTGCAGATTGGAACGTTGCCCAAGGCTGCTCCGCTCGCGGAGAAATTGCTGACGGTGCATAACGATGCCGAAGGCCTGTTTCTGCTGGCGGAGGGTTGCTCGCGCCTCGGGCAATATCACGAAGCGCTCGATGTTTATACGCGCCATGCCGATCGCCTTCTGGCAACCGACTCGGCTAAGCTCCTGGGCAGCCTGCACACCATGATCGCGCAAGTGCGCGACGACGCGGGCGCTCTCGAGCTGCTGTTACTGCTGCTGAACAAAGCTGGCGAAAGCACCCACGTTAACGAGGTCATGGAGCTGCTCGCCCACGCTTCGGTAAAGAACGGCGACTTGGCCCGCGCTCGCGATCTGTACCAGACCCTGAGCACCACCGAACCCCAGAACCAATTGCACCTGCAGAATTATCAGCAGGTGGTGGACCGCATGGAGGGAGCGGCCCCAGTCGCCGGGATCACTCCCGAAGAAGGAGCTGTGATCGTTGAGGAACTGGAAGCAACAGCTCCGGTCATCGATCAATCGTATCCCGACCACGTCGCTATCGCAGTGCGCTCGGCGGTCACAGATGCGGACCTGTTCCTTTCTTACAATCTTCCTGATAAGGCAGTCGTGCCACTGCTTGGAGCTCTGCCGCAAGCGCCGCGCGATGCTCGGCTGAACCAGCGTCTCGCAGCCCTGCATACGCGCTTCCATCGTTTTACCGAAGCGGCGGTTTGCTGCCGCACTCTTGAGAGCGTCTACCACGACGCTGGCTATCCGGATGAAGCTGTGCGCTATGGGGAACTGGCGACACGCTATGAGCAGACTGCGGAAATCGCTCCCCCATCAGCTGGAAAATTGGCGGCAGGAGCGTTAGCGGCCTCGGCTGCGGCCGGCTCGTCACAGACGGATTCGGCCGCGGACCATCGCGCAGCGGCGGCAACGCCCGCACCCTGGCCGACTGTGGGAAGCTCAGCTTCCGATCATGCAACCTCCGAAGCCGCGCCTCCGGAATTCGCGGTCCAGGAGATGGCGGTGCATGCGCCCGCTGACACGCACTCCGAAGTTTCTGCTGACCTGGCGTCGGAATGGGAAGATTCGCTTTCGGTCGAAGAGCCGGAGACGCCGGAGACGCAAAGTGCGGCTGCCGAGCTGGCGCCGGTCGTCAAGAGCGCGCCTCCCGCCGATGCCGCCAGTAATCCCGAGATTGCCGAGACGGTCGAAGAGATTCATTTCTATCTCGAACACTTCATGACAGACCAGGCTCGCGCCGGGCTGGAGAAGCTTGAGGCTCTGACTAGCGATGCCCATATTCTCGATCCGTTGCGCGCCGCGGTCGAGTCAGCGGGCCAGCCGCCGACCGAGTCAGAGCCTGAGATCGCGGAGATCAACGCCGACGATCCTGCCGAATTCGCGGTTCCGATTGAAGCTGATTCGGCGAGTGATTCACCGCCCGAGCTGAGTGTCGCGCACGAGCATCCGGCCGACGAGGGAATCGAAGACCAGTTCAATCCTGCGCCCGTGGCGCCAGAACCAGCTTACGCGGAAAGCGCTCCGGCAGGAGCTGCGCATGCGGAAGCAGGCGACCTGACCGCAATGGTCGCGGATCTGGAAGCTTCACTGGGCGATTCTTTCCCGCAAGCGCCACCAGTTGCCGATCGTGCAAAAACAGTCGCGGCGTCGACTCCGTCTCCGGCAACACAGTCTTTACCGAGCTGGCCGGTAGCGCCAGCGCCGAAGCGCGAAGCGCCAGCCCGTGCGGTCGCGCCCGCCGCCAAGGGCACGCCAGCAAAGACGACAAAGATCGAGCCGCCCGCTGCCGCGCCCATTGCCGCGGCTGCTCATGCCGCAGCCAGCCCTGCTATGACTTACACCCCCTCGTCTCCGCGCTCTCTCGGGGCGGGAGCCGAGGCCATGCATCCCTCCGACAGCATCGACCTTTCGGAAATGTTTGGCGAACTAAAACATGAATTGGAAGAAGATGTGGCCGCCGGCGACGACGATCCGGAAACTCATTACAACCTGGGCGTCGCCTTCCGTGAGATGGGCCTGCTCGACGAGGCCATCGCTGAGCTGCAGAAAGTCTGCACTTCGATCGAACGCGGCAAGACATTCGCCCAGCCGGTTCAAACCTATACCTGGCTCGCACAGTGCTTCCTTGATAAAGGAGTGCCGCAAGCGGCGATCCGCTGGTATGAGAAGGCTCTGAACATCCCCGGCCTCGACGACGAAGCCCGCGTTGCTATTAACTATGAGCTCGGTTCTGCGTGCGAAACTGCTCAGGACAAGCCCGCAGCGCTGCGGCACTTCACCAGCGTGTACGGTTCCAACATCGATTATCGCGACGTGGCCGAGCGCATACAGGCTCTAAAGTCGTAGAATGCACGGAGTGGGTTCGGAATTAGGGCTGGTTTAGTTCAGGCGCGGAATGTTGAAAGGCGATCCTCCGCCGGACCGGCGTCCTGTCCCACGACGACGCGTGCAATGATTTCCGATCCCAAGCTACCTTTTGCCAGCAACTCCAGCAGTGTCGGAGAATTCAAATCTCCGGCTGAACCCCCGTTCGGCGTCGATCCCGCGCCGGTTTCCGATTCTCGACCATCCTCTTCCGCTGCACGTTTATGGCTTCGCCGAATTGGAGTCCTTCTGTTTGTGTTCTTTTGCGCAACTCTGGGAGTGATGTTGATGATTCTTCCCTGGCGTCCCGAATGGTCGGATAATCCGCTGCTCCTCCCCTACCCTACTCTGCGCGCCTTCGCAGCCAGCGGCTTCGCGCGAGGAGTCTCGACCGGCCTCGGTGTGCTTAATGTCTGGATAGG
This sequence comes from Terriglobales bacterium, assembly GCA_049511995.1. Lineage (GTDB taxonomy): Bacteria > Acidobacteriota > Terriglobia > Terriglobales > Acidobacteriaceae > Acidiflorens. The sequence continues at coordinate 22,821 of JBEKXO010000081.1, read as the reverse complement.
CTTTTGGGAGGCGATTCAATATCGGGAAGAGGAGTGAAGCATTAGGTTATTGAATCATTAAGACAATGCCCAACGATTCAATAGCTCAATGTCTCAATCATTCAATGTCTCAATGATTTTCTATGACTGATCAAAAACTCAAACCCGCACCGCTCGCCTATCAGAACGAACCCTTTCTCAACAGTCCCGACGGCAGAATTCTGCGCCTTTTGTCCGAGTATAGTGAGCCATTGTCTCGTTTTCGCCGCGAGCAGATTCAGGACACGGTCGTTTTCTTCGGATCGGCACGCATTCACAGCCATGACAATGCCAGCAGCCGACTCACCGAGGCGCGCGGCGATGGGAGCAAAGTTGCCGCCGACCAGCAAGCCAGGCAGATGAAGCGCGCCGAAGCGGCCGTCGACATGGCTCGCTATTACGAGGACGCGCGCCGCCTCGCCCGGCTGCTCACGGAATGGTCCACGCAGATTCCGGCCAAACGGCACCGCTTTGTCGTCACCACCGGCGGAGGACCGGGCATCATGGAAGCAGCGAATCTCGGCGCCCATGAAGCGGGAGGCAAGACAATTGGCCTCAATATCAATCTACCCTTCGAGCAGAATCCCAATCCTTACATCACGCCGTCGCTTAACTTCGAGTTCCATTATTTTTTCATGCGCAAGTTCTGGTTCGCCTATCTGGCCAAAGCGCTGGTCATCTTTCCCGGCGGCTTCGGCACGCTCGATGAACTTTTTGAAATTCTCACCCTAGCCCAGACCGAGAAATTGGCCAAAAAAATTGTTGTTGTTATTTATGGCAGCAGTTATTGGAAGAAGATCATCAACTTCGATGCGATGGTGGATGCTGGCGTCATCTCCCCCGCTGATCTCGAACTGTTTAAGATGTCGGATTCGCCGGAAGAAAGCTTCGAATTCCTCAAAGACGGACTTACTAAGTATCATCTCGCCCCACAACAGACCAAGCGCGCGGGCGAACCGGCCGTTCCCGAAATCGCCAGAACCCGCCCCTGACGCAGTGTGGAGTGCGCAGTGTGGCGCGGGCGCCCTCGCCCGCATGCTCTCGAAACAGTGAAGTAGCAGGGCATGCAGCAGACGAGTCTTCCCGAGTTTTGAACTTACAGGCGACTGTTTCCGTATACACTTCTTCGAGTCTGTGTCTCGGGAGAGACCACCAAAATGCCACTGCAAACACGCCGGTTCACGGCGCTCAGTTGCCTGATCTTTTTCTGCGCAACTTTCTATGGAACTCTTGGCGCAACGACTGCGCTTGCGCAGCCGCCAGCCGCAAATGAAATGCCCTCCGTGATCCAAGTCCCACCAGAGGCCCAGCCATCACCACATTTTGACGCGCAAGCCGCAACCAATGCTTACCTCGCGCAGATTCCCGCCGACAAGACAGCCCGCTCCGACGCCTACTTCGAAGGCGGCTACTGGATGATCCTGTGGGATTTTCTCTATGCGGCGATCGTATCGCTACTGTTGCTGAATTTACGATGGTCGGCGCGCATGCGCGATCTCGCGGAACGCGTTACTCGCTTCAGGCCGGTGCAGACGTTTGTGTATTGGTTGCAGTATCTCGTACTCACGTCTATTCTTCTTTTCCCGCTATCGGTTTACGAAGATTATTTCCGCGAGCACAAATATGGGTTGGCGACTCAGACTTTTGGCCCGTGGATGGGGGACCAACTGAAGAACCTTGCGGTCAACCTGGTGTTGGGCGGCCTGCTGACGATGATGCTCTTCGGAATTGTGCGCCGCCTTCCGCGCACCTGGTGGATCTGGGGTGCAATTGCGACCCTCCTTTTCATGGTTTTCACTGTGCTGATCGCGCCGGTTTATATAGTGCCCATTTTCAATAAGGTTACTCGACTCGATGATCCGAAGATTGTCGATCCGATCCTCAGCATGGCGAGAGCGAATGGAATTCCCGCCAAAGATGTTTATACGGTCGATGCATCAAAGCAGACGACGCGCATGAGCGCCAACGTCAGCGGCGTCGCCAATACGATGCGCATCACGCTCAATGACAATCTCCTGCGCCGCGGCTCGCCAGAAGAAATTGAGGCGGTGATGGGACACGAGATGGGGCACTATGTTCTGCACCACGTCTATAAGGACACCCTGTTTTTCTCGATCGTTATCGTGCTATTTTTCGCCTATCTCTACCGTGGACTCAATTGGGCGCTCGAACGCTGGGGCGAGAAGTGGCAGATTCGCGGCGTCGGAGACACGGCTGTGCTGCCGCTCGCGGTGCTGCTGTTGCTGGTCGTGGGCTTCATTCTCACTCCCATATTGAACACCTGGACTCGCACACAAGAGTACGAAGCCGACATGTATGGGCTGAACACGAGCCGGCAACCTGACGGCTTCGCGCAGGCTGCCATTCATCTCGGAGAGTATCGCAAGATGAATCCTGGGCCGGCGGAGGAGTGGATTTTTTTCGATCATCCCAGCGGCCGCAACCGCATTTATGCCGCCATGCGCTGGAAAGCCGAGAATCTAAAATTGTCTGCGGGGCAGTAGTGTGGAGCGGGCACCCTCGCCCGCGCCTTGCGTTGGGTTGAGCTGCCAGAGTTTCGCGAGAGGCGAAGTCGGAGCGCGCTTGCCCCAGAATTAGAACGCGTCCCGTAGTAGTCTGAGAGCTGATGGCGAACCGCTGTTTGCTCTACTACATCACCGATCGCAGCCAGTTCACCGGTGAAGAACACGCGCGCCGCCGCGCCGTGCTCGACAAAGTGGCTGAAGCCGCACGTGCCGGCGTCGATTACATCCAGCTCCGCGAAAAAAATCTGAGTGGTCGTGAGCTCGAAATATTGGGACGAAAAGTGGCTGAAATCATGCGTCAGAATTCACCGTCGAGCCGCCTCTTGATCAATTCCCGCGTCGACATTGCGCTGGCCGCGGGCGCTGATGGTGTTCATCTGCGCGCAGACGATGTCTCCCCTCGCGAAGTCGCGGAAATGTTAACCGCCTCTGCTCAGTCGCGGCACGCCAGCCACTTTATTATCGCCTCCTCCTGCCACTCGATCGAAGATTTGACTCGCGCCGAATCCGCCGCCGTTGACTTCGCGGTCTTCGCGCCCGTGTTCGGAAAAACCGGCTGTCGCCAGGTTGTACCCACCGGACTTGCCACTTTGCGTGCGGCCTGCCAGGCGAAAGTTCCCGTTCTGGCCCTCGGCGGCATCACGATGACCAATGCTCCATTGTGCCTGGATGCGGGAGCCGCTGGTGTAGCCGGCATCCGCTTGTTTCAGGATAATAAAATCGAAGATGTGGTTCGCGCGCTGCGGAATGCTTGATACATGACGCCCACCGGCCTGATCCAATCAACGTTTCTTACGTCATCGGCCCAAGAGCAAACTTCGGCGCAAATTCCCGCGCTCGTCCGAATGCCGGCGGGATCGTTCCTCATGGGCTGCAACGCCGGGCAAGACAATGAACGACCCGTGCACCGTGTCTGGGTTGATGAATTTCTGCTTGCCCCGCGGCAAGTCACGAATAGCGACTACGGCCGCTTCTTAGACGCCACAAAATCATCGCCGCCTCCGTTCTGGAGCGACTTGGCTTTCAACCATCCGCAGCAACCAGTTGTCGGGGTATCGTGGCGCGATGCAATGCGTTATTGCGCGTGGCTCAGTGCAAACTCCGGCAGAAAGTTTCGCCTGCCGACCGAGGCCGAGTGGGAGCGCGCGGCGCGTGGGGCCGGTGGCGGAGATACTGCGAGCGCGCTGTTTCCGTGGGGAGACATGCCACCGCAGTCGCTATCCGGCTATGCCGAGCGTTGCGCTGCATGGTGGAAAAGCGGTCCCGAGCCCGTCGGTCTCGCCGCACCGAATGAATACGAACTCTACAACATGTGCGACAACGTGCATGAGTGGTGCAGCGACTGGTACTCGGCCGATTATTATGAGGTGTCACCCGAGCGCAATCCCCACGGGCCTGAAACTGGCGAGCGGCGCGCTTCTCGCGGCGGGTCGTGGCGGCATCATGTGAAGATTTCGCGTTGCGCTGCCCGGTCGAGCATCCCGCCCGAATTCAAATATGCGGATTACGGGTTTCGCATCGCGTGCGACATAGCTATCGCCGCGCCGCAATAATCTCCAGAACTCCGGGAGTGATCATGCGCGCTCCCGCCGTGGCCTGGAAGTTGATAAACGCTTGCCACATGGATTCCGCGCGGCTTGGCGAAACATATCCCATCTCGATGAGGCGACTGCGTCCGACTTGAACGAAAGTTGCTAACCAAGTCCAGCTAGGGTGATCGGGGCTCACGATATCGATAATGGGTCGCGCGGCACGAATCTCAAAGCCAAGTTCCTCGAGCCAGAGGGGCAGGCACAATCCGATGTCGGGCTCACCGCCGCTGTCGCGCCAGCTGGCCATCACCACGCTTACGAATTCTTCGAGCTCAGGGCATCGCGGCGCCGCACGCCAAGTGGAATAATCGAAATACTCGTGAAGAACCATTACGCTGTTCGGCGCGAGCGCGGCAGCTATCCGCGCGAGAATCGTCCGGGGATTCTTCACGAAGGCAAGAACCCAGCGACACCAAGCCCGGTCGGCCACTACAGTCGGAAACTCATCGGCCTCAAGATCGGCGGAATGTGTGGTGATGTTGCAAATGTGGCGCTCGCGACATGTCGCATCGAGAGCACGAAGAAATCGTTCGGACTTGTCAATCGCCACCACGCGCCCGGAAGAACCGAGCATCTCGGCGAGATCCAGCGCTGCGTAACCCGGCCCACAGCCCACATCCAGCACTACTTGACCCGGCCCTATCCCGGCAGAGTGCCAGGCTTCCTGCGCATGCAGCCGCCACGCGCGATGCTGCAAACCAAGCCGCTCGATCTCCTCATCATGGGTTCCCAATACGTAGTCTTTCGTGGATGCCATTCTTCCCTCACGCGCCGTGTCCGGCGCCTCATGCGAATGTACCGGTGCGCGATCTTCCGCCTCTATCCGTTTCTTGCGGTCAAACACCCGAATTAAGCACATCGCCGGCTGACCTGCGCTGGTGTAGATTATGAGCGTCCTCGCGAAAGGAGAATCATGTACTCTATTCGTTCCCTCGATGTCTTGTCCTGCGCGAAACTGACGGCCGCCATTTACGGTTGCCTGGCGCTGATTGTATTGCCCCCACTCGTCCTTGTGAGCGGATTCTCGTTTCTTCTGCACGGACCAAATCCTCAGCCTTATTGGGGCCTCTGGCTTGTTCTTCCCGTGATTCTCGCCCCCCTCCTCTATGGATTGATCGGGTTTCTTATCGGGGCGCTGACGGCGTGGGTCTATAATTTCGCTGCCCGCCGGATTGGCGGCATCCAATTAGAGTTGCGACCAATCGTCGCGATCCCCAGTATGCGAGGATAATTCGAGTTTATGACTGACCTCGCATCCCAATATCTCGAAGAAATGAAGCGCCAGTTTCGCGGGCACAAGCGAATGGGGGAATCCGCGATGGCTCAACTCGAAGAGAAGGATTTCTTAGTCGCGCTCGATCCGGAATCGAATTCGGTCGCGATGTTGGTCAAGCATATCGCCGGCAATGCGCGCTCGCGTTTCACTGACTTCCTGACCACCGACGGCGAGAAGCCCGACCGTTTTCGCGATCAGGAATTTGAAATCTCGCCGGCAACGACGCGCGAAGAAGTGATGCGCTGGTGGGAACAGGCCTGGTCGCAGGTGTTTTCCACTCTGGATTCGCTCCAACCGGAAGATGTGCAACGCACCGTGACCATCCGCGGCGAGCCCCATACAGTTATGCAAGCACTCAATCGCGCCCTCGCCCACTACGCGCAGCACATTGGGCAGATCGTCTTTCTCGCTAAACATCTGCGCTCTGAGCGATGGCAGACGCTGAGCATTCCGCGCGGCAAATCGGAAGACTACAAAACTGCGAGTCCGAAGACGCATGCTCGCGGCACGCCCAAGGCTTAGGTGCGGCGGCAACGGCGCGGGCACGTCGAGAGAGGCAACGCCGTTAGCCAGTGTAAAATAGAGTGTTTGCGCTGCTAATTCCGCACTCACAGAGGAGACTTCCATGCCCGGTAGCATGCTCGCAGTGGTTAAGGCGGAAGCCGCTCCGGGCGCGGAGATCCGCGAAGTCAAAATTCCCGCTTTTGGCCGCACCGAAGTCCTCGTTAAAGTTAAGGTCGCATCCATCTGCGGCACCGACCTGCACATTTACGAGTGGGATCACTGGGCGCAAGGCCGCATTCATCCTCCGCTGATCCCGGGCCACGAATTCTGCGGCGAGGTAGTCGCCTTCGGCAACGAAGTTACGAGCGTTAAGGAAGGCGATTTCGTGTCCGCCGAAATGCACGTAGCGTGCGGCAAATGCCTGCAGTGCAGAACGGGCGATGCCCATATCTGCCAGAACGTGAAAATCATTGGCGTCGACAGCGATGGAGCTTTTGCCGAGTACGTCGTCATCCCTGAATCCAATATCTGGAAGCTCGATCCGGCCATTCCGCAGGAGTACGCGTCCATCCTCGATCCTCTCGGCAACGCCGTGCACACGGTGCTGGCTGGAGAAATTGCCGCGAAAACTGTAGCCGTCACGGGCTGCGGACCGATTGGGCTGTTTTCGATTGCCGTGGCTCGAGCAGTTGGCGCAACTACCATCTTCGCGATCGAAGTCAACGAACACCGGCGCAAGCTCGCTACCAGGATGAAAGCCGACTATGCGCTCGATCCATCCAAGGAAGATGTTCGCGCTGTTGTCGCCGAAAAAACGGGAGGCCTCGGCGTAGACGTCGTCCTCGAAATGGCTGGGCATCCGGATGCCATTCGCACCGCATTCGACATAGTTCGGCGTGGCGGGCGCATCTCTTTGCTCGGCCTTACGTCGAAGCCCATCCCGCTCAACTTCTCCGAAGACATAATCTTCAAAGGCATCACCATCCAAGGCATCAACGGCCGCCGCATGTATCAAACGTGGTACCAGATGACCGCTTTGCTCAAGAGCGGACGCCTCGATCTCCACCCCGTAATCACCGACCGCATACCGATGAAAGATTTCTCCCAAGCCATGGCTCGCCTGAAGACGGGCGAGGCCAGCAAGATATTGGTGTATCCAAACGGAACAAAGTAAGGTGTCCATAATCCCCGAGAAACTTTGGATACAGGGGTTCAAACTGTCAGCACGGTTCCTAACGTAAAATAAGAAACGGTAGAAACGGAGAGGTGGCCGAGTGGTTGAAGGCGCCAGTCTTGAAAACTGGAGTACGGGAAACCGTACCGGGGGTTCGAATCCCTCCCTCTCCGCCAGTACTTGCAATCCCAATCACTTAGGCCCCGTTGAATCATTCTGATGTCTTTGCATTCTTCAGGATTCGATTTCCAGATCCGAGAACTCACGCCGAAGCTTGTCTTTTTCTGCAGTGGAGTTGGTCGATGGACAGCTCTGTCTTCGCCCGCAGCTCTTTGCGCTGCTCCCGCTTACGGCACAAATTTATAGCCCATACCGCGTGCTGTGAGAAAGTGTGACGGGCGCGAAGGGACGCTCTCCAGTTTCTGCCGTAACCTCTGGATGTGGGTGTCCACTGTTCGTGTACTGGGATAGTTCTGATATCCCCAAACTTTATTGAGAAGTTCATCTCGCGAGATGACGCGACCGGCGTTCTTTGTGAAAAACTCCAGCGTCTTGAATTCCTTTGCCCGCTAAGCGAACTTTGCGGGGCGATCGCTTCGCGAATCGTCCTGCCGCGCTCAGGATGACAACAAAAAGCTAGCGGCCGCCGGTTACATCTAGTAGGGTGCCGGTTATGTAGCTGGCTTCTTCGGAGAGTAGGAAGAAGATGGCTTGGGCTACTTCTTCGGGTTGGCCGCCTCTTCGCATGGGGATTCCTTTCTTGACTCTTTCTACACGGTTGGGCTCGCCTCCGGCGGCGTGGATTTCGGTGTGGATGATGCCGGGGCGAACGGCGTTCACTCTGATATTTTCTTCGGCTACTTCCTTGGCCAGGCCTAGAGTCAGGGTGTCGATGGCGCCTTTGGTGGCGGCGTAGTCGATGTATTCGTTCGGCGAGCCGATGCGGGAGGCGGCGGAGGAGACGTTAACGATGGCGCCGCCATGGCCTCCGTGGCGCGGGGACATGCGGCGGACGGCTTCGCGAGAGCAGAGGAAGGCGCTGAAGACGTTGGTCGCGAAGATGCGCTGGAGGCGGGCGGCGTCGATTTGATCGAGGCGAGATTGGCGTTCAACGATGCCGGCGTTGTTGACGAGGGCGGTGATCGGGCCTAGTTGGGTGGTGGTGTCGCTGAAGAGGCGGACTACTTCGGCTTCGATGCTGACGTCGGCCTCTGGAAGGCGATGGCGACGCCTCCGTGGTCGCGGATGGCGTTTACTATTTTTTCGGCGGCGGGCTGATTGCGGAGATAGTTGACGGCGACTTTGTATCCGCGGGCGGCGGCTAGCTGGGCGGTGGCGGCTCCGATGCCACGGCTGGCGCCGGTGATCAGGAGGACGGGCGGGGTTGGGGTCGGCGGCTTTTCTTTGGATTTGGGCATGGTGTTTGGAGTGGTGCGGGAATTTTAGCAGGGGTCAATGGAAGGAACGTTGGGGGGAATCGGGGGCGGGATGGTGAGTGAAATCGCTGGTTTCGTCAACCATCGAGACTCTAGTAAAATCCCACCGCATCATGAAGCCGGTGAGTGCACCAAACGGTGATGTCGGAACGTGGTCGGGCGGAGGCTTATGGTTGTTTCGAGGCATAATTCCCATGCTGATGGGCCAAGTGAATGAAGTTGATCTACACAGTTACCGCAGAAGACCGTCGTCAAAGCCAGCTTATCTATGATTCGGCGCTAGCCCCAATGCGATGGTTGACGGCGATCGCGGAGCCAATCTCTTTTGTCGCGCTTGGCCTCGGCGTTTACTACTACACGATCGGTAGCTGGATATTGGCTATCAGCCTTTTCGCTAGCTTCGCGTATCTACTTAGCAAGGGGTTCCTGCTTCGATCCATGGGCAATCTGCTGACAGGCAGGACCAAGCCTGAGCCGCAACATTTTCAACTGGAGACCGGCAATAGCGGAATCGCCTTCTCTGCCACCGATGGCACACCGAGCGCCGAATCCGCACCGGGGCAGAAACAATGGTCGGAATTTCGTGCGTACTGCCAAACGCCGGACATGTTTGTGCTCGTTGCGAGGCGGACATTTTACGTCGTTCCCAAGCGTTCCCTGACAGCGGCAGAGATTTCCGAATTTCAGGCGGTCCTGGGGGAGCAGGCTGTCGCAAATGACGGTGCGGACCGGGCCCCGGGCCCTGCGACATGCCGTCTCGATCATGTTTCTGGGCTGCATTGCGTTCTTCTTCTTCGGAGGAATAATTGAGGGGGCGCTTTGGCGGCCCTTTCGTCCCTTTCTACAACGGAATCGTATTCGGCGCTCCGCCACGGTTCGGCTCCCTCAACCTGCGTCGCGCGATGAGTTACATGGCAGGGGCCAGATCTATCTAGTCCCGATCGGGGACACGACAGCGCTCATTTCCGCTTCTTTGCTTCAGTATTACCGTGAAAAGTACGGTCTCACGCTGGATGTACTTCCGAGCATACCGGTGCCGGAATGGGCACGGGATGAGGCTCGGCACCAAGTTGTGGCTGAAGAACTCATTGAGGCGATGCGACGGGCCTACCCACAGCAGGCAGCCACGCCGGATAGCATTCTGATCGGCGTGACCGAGGAAGATATTTATATCGCTGAGCTGGATTGGGACTTTGCCTTCAACTTCCGGGAGAGGCACCAGACAGCGGTTATTTCCACCGCTCGGCTGAATCCGGTTTTCTATGGCAGGCCGGCGGCGGCAGCAGTTCTTGAAACCCGGCTGCGCAAGTTGTTGAGCAAGAACATCGGGATTTCCTTCTACGGTCTCAATCTGTCGAGTGACCCCGGAAGTGTCCTCTATAACGAGGTCTGGAGCATAGGGACGCTGGATGCGATGGGAGAGGACTATTCGGTCCGCGACGCGCGCGCTCGCAGGGATATAACCCTCGAGGCAGGAGACCCATGCTTCGCCGTCCGTCACTATTATTCGTTCAAAAAACAACGAACGGATTCGGCCGCCTTGAGCGGTTGCAGCAGCACGCACGGAGAGAGCGATCTCGAAGTTCTGAACATTTACTTGCGCTACGGTTTGTTGATGTCACGACGAACCGACTTCTATTTCCCCGGCCGGTTGCCGCTGGAGTTGAGCCGAGTAATCCGCACTCAGGATTCGCGTTCACGAGCTTTTGGGATTGGCGGGAACCATAGCCTGAATATCTGGCCGGTAGGAAATAAGTGGCCTTTTACATGGATGGACCTGATTCTCGAAGATGGAGGAAGGTATCACTACCGGCGCAGTGACTGGGGCGTGGGTTACTGGGACGCAGTCTATGCCGTAGAGCCAACGGTCACCGACTTTTACGCCTCATACGTGACTTGGAACTGGCCGGGGTGGAAACTTGTTCGTCAAGATGGCCGGACCTATTTCTTCCCCGATGGCGGCGGCGTCCAACGGCCCGAGCAGGGGGCGCTGACCGGAGTGCAAGATGCATGGGGAGATACTCTGCAGTTGCAGCGCGAATCAACGGGAAATCTAGTGAGTGCGAGTTCCGGAATCGGATGGGTCCGGTTTCAGTATGACCCACACTATCGGATGATCGGGGCACGAGATAGTGTGGGGCATGAAGTCTTGTACCGTTACAGCGCGGAAGGCTGTCTCGAAGAAGTCGAAGATGCCGAACACCACCTGACGAAATATGGTCACGAAGGAACGCGCTGCCCAACCAGTATGGCAATTGACGGTCGCCTGATATGGACCGCTCAGTTTGACAAGGCGGACCGGGTCACAAAATTGGAGCTCGCCAATGGGGGAACTTACGAGTTCACATACACTTTAGGTGGTCCGGGCGCGATCACCCATGTAGACATTAAGGACTCGGGGGAGAATGTGTTGCGCATTGTCTACGACAGCTCGGGATACCGATTGGAGCATATTGCGAGAGGCAACGCGTCGCTTGCCCTCCGCTGAGGTGTCCTACCTCGCCTTCGAGCAGGCTTGCTATCTCAGCGATCTGCGACCAGCCGCTCAATTGGTGTAAGCGCTGTTCTCGCCAACTACTGGCATCTCGATTCATCTTGCGATAGATTCCACGCCGGAACGTACACGGAACAACGGAAGCTTCCCGTCCACGGCCCGGATTCGCACCCATGGCCAATGGTACGAGAAAGATTTACAAATCGGTGACAAACGCCTGACAATTCCGAGTCGCAGCCCGTCTACCATTTCACCCTAGCAGCTCAGAGAAGGCTCCCTATCCAGTCATTCCCGCAGATGGTTCGACCCCCCTCTGTTCTGACTTCGCTAAGGAGAGACTACTATGCAGGTTTTCAGGACGGCAGTCGCCGCTTGCCTCGGCTTGGTTCTTTTCATGGTTTCGTCCCCGGCCGATGCACAATATCGGATCAAGAACCTAGTTTCGAATCAAGTCCACCAAGCCCCGACCATCGATCCACTGCTGGCCAACGCCTGGGGATTAGCTCGGGGCGCCACATCGCCCTGGTGGATTAGCGATAACGACACCGGCTGGTCGACCCTCTATGATGCAGCCGGAAAACAAGTGCCACTCAGGGTTTTGATTCCCACCGCCGGAAACGGACCGATCTCGCCGACAGGCCTAAACGGCCCTGGCACACCGACTGGAGTCGTTTTCAACGGATCGTCAACGGATTTCCAGGTTCAGGGGTGGTCATCAGTTTTCATTTTCGCGACGCTGGATGGCACAATCAGCGCCTGGGCGCCGGGCCTGAACGCCAACCTGGCGACGATCGCAGTGGACAACTCGGCCAACAAAGCGATGTACACGGGCTTGGCCATCACCAGCAAGAGCTCGGGGAATTTCCTCTACGCGGCGGACAACACGAACAATGTAATCGATATGTACGACGGCAACTTCAACCTGGTGAAGTCGTTCGGTGATCCGAACATCCCATCAAACTTCTCAGTGTTCGGCGTCCAAGACATCAATGGCCTGGTTTACGTCGCGTATGCTGTACCGAACTTCGGTGCGGGCGGTTTCATCGACCTCTTCACGGAGAACGGTACCCTCGTGAAGACGCTGATCCAAGGACTGCCACTCAACCAGGCCTGGGGCATGGCCGCGGCTCCCGGCAACTTTGGGCCGCTGAGCAATACTCTGCTGGTTTCAAATAACTCTGTCGACGGCACCATCAACGCGTTTGACCCTACCACCGGGAAATTCGTCGGTACGATAAAGGACGAGACCGGAAAGGTGATCGTCCTGAACAACCTCTGGGGGGTTGCCTTCGGCGGTGGAAACTCAACCAATGGAGCAACAAATGAGTTGTTCGTCACCGTGGGTCAGGGAATTGGCCGCGCCGAATTGGCCGGCACCTTTGCATCCATCGTCTACAAGCCGTAACCGACGATGAGTGTGATCGGCCTGGTTTATAACAATTGACGTGCATTGGTAGCAATAGCCATCGTTCGAGCCGGAAATGACGGACACCACCTCATACGGGGTAAGGTCCGACGAGGCGCGTTCAATCCTTTGAGATCAGTCGGCGGTTTAGGTGCGGATTGTGGCGAGCTAGGCCAGTGCTAAGTTCACACTTGGCCCCCGGAGCGGCTCCGCAAGTCGGACAGCGGACGGCGACTATCTGTTTTGCGCTGAGTTTCTTTTTCATCGCATGTCCCCATGTGCCATGGTCCACTAGACCAGTTGCGGGAACCTCCATGTAGACGGTTTACGCCCTTCTAACGACGGACATGGGCCGATTTTGCAGAAAGGCACTGATAAGTGCGCTATTTATTTGCAAACCGCCGTTGTAGTGGACGAGCCCTTTCTTCTTGAACGCACTCATAAATTTGCTCACCCTTGCGCGGGTGGTACCAACCATCTCCGCCAGGGTTCCTTGGCTCACCTTCAGGGGATTCTCGGGCTTGGATTCCTCTGTTATTTTCCCAAACAACAACAGAGCCCGTGCCAGTCGCTTTTCGCTGAAATTGAAGAATTGATCTGCCAGGTCTTCTTCGACTCGAATAACTCGGGAAAGCAGATATGCATTAAGCAGCGCTGCAAACTGCGGGTCGCGCTTGAGCGTGCGAAGCGACCTCTCCTTCTGCAAGCGAGTGACATGGGAAGGCCCAATCGATCTCGCCGTGTACATTCGCAGCGATTGCCCTCCAAGACAACCTTCGCCAAAAAAGCTACCTCGCGGCAGGACTGCGATTATCGCTTTTTTGCGGCGCGTAGCGCTCATCGTGAGCTTCACCGTGCCGCTTTGGATGTAGAACACAGCATCGGCTCTGTCCCCTTGCGCAAAAATGATCTCATTATCTCGGTAGGCCCTCGCAGTCATCCCACCCCGGAACTTCTTGCGGAAAGCTGTGGAACTGAAACCGAGATTTTGTTTCGCCATCTGTATCCCTGGCACGATTCGTGAGCGCCGTTCTCCTAATAAAGAAAGAGGCTAAATCATATGGCTCGGGAATCTGGCTCGGCTGGTCAATATAGGTCATACACAATTGCACACAGTACCCAAATGGTTAATCTCGGGCGACACTGATCTAACGGCGAGATTCCACACCCGGAAGTTGAGGGTCAACTGTCGAAACATCCCAATTACACTCATTGACCCTGCCGGAGGGGTTTTGAGCGTAATCGTTAAGAACAGTTACGTTGGAACTGCCCGTCAACTGGGATCAGGGGTGCTCGTTTCGTGGGAGATGTTGGCTTATCAATGGTGCTTGATAAACTCTCCGCTCTTCTGTTCGGTCAGCGAGATGTAAAGCGTCTCCAAGAATGCATCCTCGGTGACGAATTCTCCGGAGTACTTTTTCCATGGATCCAGAACCTTCGCCTGTTTCATCTGATCCAGCGTCTTGCCATCTTTCAGCGCATGCGCCACCGCGTCGCGCGTCGCCTTCAGCATGGTCAGATAAGCCTGCAGGTCGTCCAGGCTCGACACTTGCCCGTGCCCGGGAATCACCTTCACGTCAGCCGGCACCCGCGCGATCACGCTTTCCACTGCATCGATCATGCCACTCAGGCTGCCTCCTGCCTCGACATCGACAAACGGGAAGTGGGTCACGAACTCGTCGCCCATGTGCACGACGTTGGACTTGGGTAAGAAGACGATCGAGTCGCCATCGGTGTGGCCGGAAGGAAAATGCACCACGCGGATGTCTTCTCCATTCAGATGAAGGGTGACAGCGTGATCGTAGGTAATGACCGGCAATGCGTCGTTGGGCTGGGATTTGGCTTCAAAATGGATCGAGCCGCCGTTGCCTGTAGCACCGCCGCTCTCCATCCGCTTGCGCACGTTGTCGTGCGCGATGATGGGCGCCTGCTTTTGAAAATAGGCGTTTCCGCCGATATGGTCGCCGTGATAATGCGTATTGATGACGAACCGCACCGGCTTGTCGGTGATCCCTCGAAGCGCGGCCTGAATCTTATCCGCGAGCGGAGCAGATTCGTCATCGATGAGCACAATGCCATCGTCGCCCACTGACGCTCCAATATTCCCGCCAACTCCCTGCAGCATGTAGACGCTGCCAGCGACTTTGGACACCTTGATCTCGACTTTGCTGAAGTCCTGGTCCTGTGCCCCGAGGCCGCACGCGAATAGCAAACCGGCAACCACAAGTAATGCTCTGCGCATAGTCTCGATTTCCTTTGTGGGACCAACATTCGGTACATCGTCGCCTGAAAGTCTAGACGATAGTTGACGAAAAATCCCGATTACACTCATCAGGCACGGTTTCAGGTTGACGAAAAATCCCGATTACACTCATCAGGCACGGTTTCAGGCCAAGGAATGGCGTAAGCTTGTGCTATCGCACGATTTCATCAACGACCAAGAATTGGGGGCGACAAAGCTGTTGAGGATACAATCTCAGCGGTGAAAACAGAACAAGCCGCTGTTCTTTCATCCCCGAAAACACTCACGCCCGCCTACACTGTTACACCTTATAAATACTCTAACCAAACCGATCTAAATTGCGCGGGCGCGATCAAACTGCGTCAACCGGCAAGAGTTTAACGGAGAAACTGATTGAGCCAAAAAAATCATCCGCCGACGGCAATCAGGAGCCTTGCACTGTACGCTGGCTTGGCCATTGTCAGCCTGCTCGCCCCTTCAACCCTGTGCTCGGAGGACGTGCTTGTCCGACACCGCCAAGGTGCTCTTCGCGGTTTTCTCGTATTGCGAACCCCCGACGGAGCCATGATTGCAGACGGGGAGGCCTCACAGGTGGTGAGTGGCGGTCGTGTCACCAGTAAAACTCAATTTCACTTCAAGGACGGTTCGAACTACGAAGAGACGGCTATCTTTTCTCAGTCGAAGACCTTTCGGTTGCAGAACTATCACTTGATTGAACGCGGCCCTTCGTTCCCCAACCCTGTAGAGGTGTTCATAGACTGCCTGCACGGGCAGGTCGAGGTTCGCTCGCAGGATGAAAAGGAACATGACAAAGTAATCAAGCAGCACATGGATTTACCCACCGATCTCGGCAACGGCATTTTCTTCACTCTCTTCGAGAACTTGCGACCTGGCACGTCCAACACCACCGTGTCTCTGCTCGTGACGACTCCGAAACCGCGAATCGTTCGAGTGATCCTTAGCTCAACGGGTACTAAAAATCCTTTCTGGATTGGAAGCTCCAGGTACGATGCAATCCATTATTTCCTGAAAATCGAGATTGGGGGAATCGCCGGAAAGGTGGCTCCTCTGGTCGGAAAGCAACCTCCCGATAGCCAGATTTGGATCCTCGACGGGATCCCGCCCTTAGTGGTGAAGTTCGAAGGGCAGCTTTTCGAGGGCGGACCAGTCTGGCAAATGGAACTCACCGCTCCCACCTGGACGCCGTACGCTGGCAGCGGCCACCAATAACATCTTCTTATGATTTACGGAACTACAACATGGACCAGCAGCTCGGAGCCACCCGCGGGGAGTTGGCGCTGTCTCGGAAGGACGCTGTTGTGACATCCCAATTACACTCATAGACCCCGTGCTGAGCGAGCGCCTGAGAGCTGCAACGCGAGTAGTAACGAGGATCGCGCTGGCCTGATCATGGCCGGGTTAGAGGTAATGATTGCCCACGGATGACCGTCGGGTGACAAAAGTCACTATTACCAAACGTCATGGGTAACGGGAGAATCCACGACCAGCTTTGGCCGCCGGCGAAGTCTTTCCGGCATCAAAACGACAGCGGTCATCGGCGGCAGCAGAGGCCCCTTTTGCAGGCTTCCTGGGTAAAACGATGGAGATAGAGGGAGTTAGCACGCGGGTTAGTGAGATACATTGCTCAAGGTAACTCGAAAAGTATTCTACTGTAACTGCCGATAGCACAATGGTGGGCTGTTACCCAAAGGGAGTTTGTGGCATCTTATGAAATAGATGTGGGGGTTTGCGGCACGCGGCAAACCAGGAACGTGGGGTTCCTATGAAGCGTCTGGGCAGGGTGATCCGGTCGGTGCAGGCTTTCGGGCGGGAGCTATCTCGCCGGTCTGGTGCGATCGAAAAATCGAGCATGCCCAAGATTGGTATTGCGCTGGGTGGAGGATTCGCCCGCGGCATGGCGCACATCGGCGTACTCAAAGTTCTCGAAGAAGAAGGTATTCCGGTCAGCATGGTTGCGGGAACGAGCGTGGGCGCGATCATGGGAGCGGCGTATTGCAGCGGGCTTACGATCGCCGAGCTGGAAGAGGTTGCCCACAAAGTTCGCTTCACAACTTTTGCGCGCTGGACGCTTTCACGCTTCGGCTTCGCTTCGACCGACCGCATGACTTCGTTTCTGAAGCAGACTTTGAAGGTGCATACGTTTGAAGAGTTGCGCATTCCTCTCGGTGTAACGGCTACCGACTTCAGGACTGGCGGGGGAACGGTCTTTACGTCCGGCCCGATCGTTGATCCGGTGCGGGCCAGTTGCGCTTATCCGGGGATGTTTCTGCCGGTTGAACTTGAAGGGCGTTGCCTGGTGGATGGGATGCTTTCGTATCCGGTGCCGACGCGGCCGCTGCGCGATATGGGCGCGGAGCGCGTGATTGGCGTGCATTTGAAGGGGCAATGGTCGAAGGGCTGCGCGCCGCGGCATTTCTTTGACGTGATTGGGCAGTCGTTCGCCATTGCGCAGGACATGATGAGTTCGGTGTGGCGGAGCGCGGCCGATATTGTGATTGAGCCGGATGTCGCGGGCTTTGATTATGACGATTTTAAGCGGGCGGATGAGTTGATCAAGGTGGGCGAACTCGCGATGCGCGCGGCGATGCCTGAAGTGCGCAAGTGGATGGAAGTGCCGACGGAAGAGTTGTCGCCGCTGAAGGCGGTTGGGATGGTCGCTCGACCGTCGCCGATGCCGGCGGATTGAAGTTGGGCTCGCGGCGCTGAAGCAGTGCTAAGGTTGGTCGCCCTTCTGGGCTCACCCGATAACAACACTTCACTGGCTGTAATTCTCTGAGGTTCCGACAAGCGGACAGGAGTGTCCGCTCCACACTATCCCTATAATGGTGACGTTATGGCTTCGACTGATTATGCTGCGATGCTGGCGGTGGCTTTGGCGGAGGCCCGCATGGGGCTGGCTGAGGGCGGGATTCCGATTGGAGCGGCGATTTTTGATTCCTCGGGGAAGGTCATTGGAGCGGGGCATAATCGGCGGGTGCAGAATGGGGATCCTTCGCTGCATGGGGAGACGGATGCGTTTCGCAGGGCGGGGCGGCAGCGCAGCTATCGCGAGATGACGATGGTTACTACGCTTGCGCCTTGCTGGTATTGCAGCGGGTTGGTAAGGCAGTTTGGATTTGGATCGGTCGTGGTGGGAGAGAGCCGGAATTTTCAGGGCGGGATGGAGTGGCTGCGGTCGCTGGGAGTGAATGTCGTCGATCTCGATTCATCGGAATGTGCTTCGCTGCTGGGGGAATATATTCGGCGGAATCCGGCGGTGTGGAATGAGGATATTGGGGAGGAGTGACTGGCGGCTTGCTGACCAGAGCGGATGTTTTTTGCGGGACGGGCAATCGCCCGTCCCTCTTTTTTTTTCTTAGAACGCCAAGTGCAGGGTCATCTGGATTTGACGCGGGCTGCCTATGGCTTTGTTGACTATGCCCAGGCCGGAGGGCGGGTTGTAGAGGGGCTGACCTACTACTGGAAAGTTGTTGTAGAACTGGTTTTGGGAAACGTCGTCGATGGGGACGTCGAAGCTGGTGGTATTGGTTACGTTGAAAATATCGAAGGTATATTTCAGCGAGTAGCGCTCGGTAAGCGGAGTCAATTTGGCGAAAGAAATGTCGGCGCGGCGCTGCCATGACTGGCGGAAGATGTTGCGCTGGCCGGTGGTGAAGTTGGTTTCGAAGGTGTCTGGCGCCGGGATCGCACCGTTGAGAGCTCCCGGCTGGAGCAACGGGAGAGTGAAGCAAGACGCCTTCAGCGCTGTGTCTCCGTTTCCGAAAGCTCCTACAGAACCGGTGACGGCGTTCTTGGCGGTGCAGCCAGGAGCTAGCGGGACTACGGGGTTGGTGATGCCATCGAAGACGCTGAAGTAGATGCTGCCGACGGCGCCGGTGTAGTCGATGACGCTATAGGGCTGTCCGCTCTGGAGCACGGTGATCCCTTGAATCGACCAGCCATCCGCCACTTTGCCTTTCAGCGTGGACACGGGGAAGAATTTCGGCAACTGGTAGGAGTAGCTGAAATTGAAAACGTGAGTGCGATCGAAATCGGATGATCCGTAACCGGAGCGCAGATTGAGCGGATTGTTGCCATTGTAGAAGAGGCCCATGCCGCTTTGTTCATCGGTGGCGTGGGAGTAGGTGTAGGAGAAGCCGAACTGCAATCCGTGGCTCATACGCTTTTCGATATGAGTCTGGAGCGCGTTGTAGGCCGAGACGCCAGCCGCAGTGTAACTTTCTGATTCCGCCGAATAGCCGATGTAGGGCACGCGCAGGTCGACGTTGCCACCTTCGAAGGTGGCGAGAAAGCATCCGCTCGGCGGTCCTGAGCAGGGGGCGCCGGTCTGCAGGTTCACTGGAGTGCAACTTCCGGAAACGAATGGGTTGCAAGTGCTCGGCCCTTGCACGGTGTAGCCGTAGGTGTATTGCTGCGGGTTTTGGGAGTTGGGATGGGCGGGGTTGGCCGGAGTCGCGATTACCGGCTGGTTGAAAGGGATGGGAATTACTTCGTGGCGTCCGAGGTTGCCGACGTAGCCTATTTCGACGGCCAGGTCGTTACGCGGCTGCCATTGAATGTCGAGGGTGTAATTGATGGTGTAGGGAAGTTTGTTGGCGCGATTGTAAGTGGCAAACGAGAAGAGCGACGAGCCGTTGATGATGGCTGCCTGGTTGGGTAGGTACGAGTCGATGCTGGCTGGATTGCCGGTTGGAGCAGGGCCGAGGGTCGTTCCCCAGGGGTTGGTGAAGGGGTCATTCGCGTTGCTGTAGGGCGTGGAGGGAGCGGGGCACGTGGGAATGAATCCTTCGTAGTAGGTCGAGGGCGTGCACTGCGTCGTGCTCACGAAAGGCGGCGTCTGGTTGACGCCGAAGGGGCCGCCATCGATCACGCCTTCGGCGTAACCGGGCGAGAGGTAGGAGAAGAGTTCGCCGCGGTCATAGTAGATGCCGGATCCCGCGCGGACTACGATTTTGTCGTTGAAGCGCTTGGGACTCCAAGCGACGCCGAAGCGAGGGGCGAATCCCCATTGACGGCCGGTGAGCGTGGTATTGCTGACTCCTCTGGTGGGAAAGAGTTTGTTGTTGCCGGCGATGATGATTCCGTTGAGGCCGGTGCCGGAAGGATCGATGGTGTCGGTAGCGTCGTCGTAGGTGTAGCGAGAGGGATCGAAGTTAAAGATGCGTCCGTATTTTTCGGTTAGGCCCCCATCCCAATCCCAGCGTAGACCGGCGGTGATGGTGAGGTTGGTGCGGAACTGAAATTTATCTTGAATGTAGGCGCCGGATTGGCCGGCGCGGTAGTAGCGGTCGGCGTCGCCTTGCAGGAATTTGGTGGTGGTGAAGTCGTCGTTGATGTTGACGAATCCCTGAATGAACTGGGAGAAGTCGGCGCTCGAAATGATGCCCTGGTTGGTTCTCTTGTCGCGGGCGTTGAGTTGGGTGTAGGCGTAGCTGCCGCCGAAGTTTAAGGTGTGCTTGCCCTTGATCCAAATGGCGTTGGCGGAGGGCATGATGCGATTCTGGAAGACTCCGGTGAAAGCTCCCTGAGAGGCGGAGCCCTGGCCGATGACTAGCGGCTGCTGGTTGGTGATGGGGCAAGCGACGATGTTACAGGTAGGGCCGTTGCCTGGGTTTGCGGCCGAGCTATTGATGCCTAAAGGATCGACGATGCTGATGCCGGGAAAGAAGGACGAGCCGAAGGTGTTGATAGGAGCTGTTCCAGTTTGACCAGCAAACGATTGCGGCGAGAACGGCTGGCCGATGGTGCTGTAGACCTTTTCGCGCAGGATACCGAGCACTTCGGTGACGCTTAGATTGGGCTTGAGCGTCTGGGTATTGGTGATCGACGCGACCTGACTGCCGGCATCGAGATGTTGAGGGAATCCGGGGACGCTCGAGTAAGCATAAGGGGCAACGGTCGGGTCGTGCTGGTAATAATATTTCGCTGAAATCGCGTCTTTGGGGCTGCGGTTCCAATCGAGATTGGCGACAGCTTGATGGGCGGTGAAGTAGGCGGTGCCGGGGCTGATGGCGTTTTCCGGGAAAGTTGCGTCGGCGGTCTGGCCATCCCACGAGGGGATGAGGTATTGGCCGTTGGGCAATTTGTATTGGAAGAGCGCAACTGCGGTAGGGCTCACGTCGCCATTGCCGGTAAGATTCGTACCCCAATAAGTGTTGGCGATCGTGGCGAGGCCTTGCGGGGTGCGGTTGGTGTCACTGAGGCCGACGGGAACGATGAGACGCGAGAGACCGATATCCTGATCGGAATCGTGAAGGTGTTGATAGCTGATGAAGCCGAAGAGCTTGTCTTTGACGATTGCACCGCCGAGCGTTCCGCCCAGGATTTCGCGATGGAGCTCAGGATTTTTGTCGTAGGAAGGAATGTTTGGGTCTTCCTTGTCGAAAAAGGGAGCGGCGTTGAGCCAATTCGTGCCGCGATGCCAGTAGGCTTCGCCATGAATTACGTTGGTCCCGGACATGGTGCTCATGTCGATGTGCGCGCCACTGGTGGCGCCTTGCTGGGCGTCATACATGGAGGCATTGACGCGTAACTCCTGAACGGTTTCGGGCGCGGGCGTAGGCAGAGCCTGGCCGACGGCTAGATAGACGGAGGCGGTGCTCTGGACGGGCGCGGCGGTGGTGCTGTTGGGATTGGCGACTCCGGTGTTGTTGACGATGCGGGCGGAGGCTACCTGGCTGGTGCTCTTGCCATTGAAGAGATTGCTGGCATCGACTCCGTTGAGGAGAAAGCTGTTGCTGGTGTCGCGCTGGCCGTTGGCCCAGATCGGTTGATTGCCGAGGCCGCTGTTGACGCCGGTGCCGCCGGGGAGTTCGGCGTTGACTCCGGGGGTGAGAATGGCGAGGCCGGTGAAGCTGCCGGTGGGCAGCGGGACGACTTGAATCTGCTGATCGTCGAGCACGTAGCCGTTGGTGGTGTCGACGGCGTTCATCAGGGGATCGGCTTGAACTTCGACGACGGTTCCGACCTGGCCTATGGGCAAGACGGCGTTGACGGTGGCGGTGCGATTGGCTTGGACGGTGATGGAGGGAATTTTCTGGGTCTCGAAGCCAATGTGGGTGAAGGTGAGGGTGTAGGTGCCGATGGGGAGGTTGACGAAGTCGTAGACGCCGTTGGTATTGGTTTTTTGAGTGCGGGTGAGTTGGGTCTGGTCGCCGACAATGGTGATAGTGGTGTCGGGGAGAACGCCGCCGGTTTTGTCGGCGACTGCGCCGGTGATTCCGCCGAGAGTTTGCTGGGCGTGGGCGGAGGGAGTGAGGGCGAAGAGGATTAGGAGCGACGATGCGGCGAGAAGAACGGCGAATCGGAATTTGTTGAGCATGAATTGCCTCGTATGAATGCCTGAGTTTTGAGGACACTGGTACGGCTAGCGGCAAGGCTGGGTTGCTCGCGTTTCGACGCAATAAAGGAACGAGCAAATTTACGCGAGTTGAGAGCGGAAAGAAAGCGTTTGCTGTAGTCAAAATTTCTTTGGTGGAGATCAGATATTTTTATGCGGATTGTGGTTCTGCGCCGCAGCTTTCCTCGGTGGGTAAAGCCGGAATTCGGCGACACTGACGGTGAGGGATGGGTAGGGGTCCCTTCGGCTTCGCTCAGGGCAGGCTCTTCGACTCCGCCGCGCCATACGCTCCGCGCATGGCTTGGCTACGCTCAGGATGACAAATTTTGAAAGGGGGTGTTTATCGCAGTGATTTCTTATTACGCGCCCGAAGGGCGAACCAGAGCAGACCTGCGGTCAGATAGGCTAAATAGATATAGGGCAGTTTGCCGTATGGGCCTTCGGGGACTGGATATAAATTTCCTGCCAGCGCAAGAAGCATGGCGGTCGCGGCTAGCCAGGGAACGATCTGCGATCCTGCGTGGAAGGCGCCGTGGTCGCGCAGGTAGCGTGGGAGCGCGACGCAAACTAAGGCGTAGGCGACGATGAAGCCGTAGGTGGCGAGCGAGCCGAGCCATCCATAGACATCGAGGCCGCTGGCTCCGCGGGCGGCGAGGACGGCGACCGGCGCGAGGGCCGCTATGCCGGTGATGATGACGGCGCGGCTCGGAGTTTGATTTTGGGCGTGCGTGCCGCGAAGTGAATCGTGAGCCAGGCCGTTGTGCGCCATTAGCAGTAACACGCGGGCCGCCGCGG
>JBEKXO010000080.1:0-18518 GCA_049511995.1 Terriglobales bacterium | reverse complement strand
CACGGGCAGCTATTACATGGCCCTGGGCCAGCCGGCGGCGGAGGCGGAGCCATCGGTCCGTGCCAATCAAAGTGGATCAATCCATAAAGATGGCCGGGATTATTCGGGTCGGGATCGGGAACGATCCTTGTTCCATCGGCGGAGACCGAGCCGGTGCCGTAAGGCACCATATAGCCGAGCGTCGGATTCAGCGTCATCAGGGTTGCCGAGCTACCCGGAGCAGTATTCAATTCGTTGGGGAAATCCACCGCGACCGGCTGGCTGGCGAAAGCGTTTGCCGGCTGGAAGGCCACGATGAAGGGCATGACCATGCCACTGGTCGCCATCTGGTCCGGCAATCGGTCAACCGGCACCTCGATCGCAACCAGGGGGAAGGGATTGGGTTGGGTTCCGTCTTCCAAGGTGAACGTCGTTCCCGCATAGACAGTGACCACGACATTCGGAGCCGTTGGATAGGTGAAA
Organism: Terriglobales bacterium; assembly: GCA_049511995.1. Lineage (GTDB taxonomy): Bacteria > Acidobacteriota > Terriglobia > Terriglobales > Acidobacteriaceae > Acidiflorens. The sequence goes on along the minus strand of JBEKXO010000080.1, from coordinate 18,056 downwards.
ACCTGATCCACACTTGCGTTCTGTGTGACGGAGTTCATGGGGGCGTTGTCGATCCTCGGCAGATTAATAAGAACCGGCGAGGTCGCCACTTGGTTAGCAACAATGGTGTAGGACAGGTTCACACCGGCATATGTGCCCGCCGGAGAAGTTGCTGTCGTCCCGTTGAAATAGACTAATTGGGGTCCTGTGCAGGCAGCCGGAAGATTTGACAATACAAAGTTGCCGCTGGCATCGGAAGACGTCTGCGCCGAACATCCCGTAGCACTTCCGTTGGGCGCCAACCCGAGAAACATAACCAACACACCCGCAATCGGGGTTTGCGCAGCGTTAGCGACCACCGTGCGCCCAAGGAAGGTGGTGCTGATCCCGGCTACTTGCAGCGACAAAGTAGCAGACTGCGTAACGGACTGGCCCGCAATTTTGGCCGAGGCTGTCACGGAGAGTGATGACGTGCCTGTCGATTGAGTCGTCGGAGCAGAGAGAGTCAGGATCGAGGTTTGATTGACGGAAATGGAGGCTGGATTAAAGCTAGCCGTCACACCGCCGGGTAGGCCCGTCACGCTTAGGGCGGCCAATCCGGTAAAGCCGTTCGAGCTGTTAAGCGTGACAGCAAATGTCGTGGACTGTCCTTGAATCACGCTACCGGATGAGGGCGACGCACTAATCGTGTAGTTCGACGGTGTGGTGACATTCAGCGCAGTGGTTGAGGTTGCGCTTTGCGTTCCGACCGTAACCGTAATGTCGCCGGTCGCCGCGCCGGAGGGAATGACAAAATTGATGCTGGTCGCGGTGAAGTTGGAGAGAGGCGCGCTAAGCGTTCCTCCACCTTGATGTGACAACGTCACTACCGGAGTGGCACTGCCGCCCCCTGTGAAATTCGTTCCCGAAAGTTGTATGGGTGTTCCTTCAGACCCGGAGCCAGGACTGAACCCGGTGATCGTGGGAGCCGGGCCTCCACCTGTTACCGTGAGGTTGACCTTCGCCGTCTGCGTCAAAGCGCCCGACGTGCCGGTAACCGTCACCGTGGCAGTTCCTGTCGTTGCTGAACCGCTCGCCGTCAGCGTCAATGTACTTGTGCCAGTGGTGCTCTGTGGGTTGAACGATGCCGTCACTCCGCTGGGCAGGCCGGAAGCGGTCAAGCTCGCACTGCCTGTGAAGCCGCCGACGTCAGCCACCGTGATCGTGCTCGCCCCGTTGTTTCCCTGGGCAACGTTTAAAGTACTGGGTAAGACCGACAGTGTGAAACCGCTGCCGGAGCCAGTGCCGCCAAGTGGGACGAGGAGCGGATTGGGGCTGGCGTTGCTGGCCACGGTAAGCGCACCGACGCTGGATCCGACTGCGGTCGGCGAAAACTGAACCTCGATCGTGCAGTTTTTGCCCGCCAGCAGGGTGCCCCCGCTCACGGGGCAGGTGGTGCCGCTGGTTTGGATTTGGAAATCGCCCGAGGGCACCACGCTGCTCAAGGTCACACTGCTGGCGCTGTTGTTGGTGATCTTGACCGCTTTCGCCGCACTCGTTGAATCTACCGCTTGCGACGGAAAAGTCAGGCTGGCAGGGGCCATCGTCAACTGCGCCTCTGAAGTGCCAAGCAGACTGACGACTTGCGGGCTGTTGGCGTTGGGTGAGTTTACCGGCACCGCAGCCGATCCGTCGACCTTGCCCACAAACACAGGCTGGAACTCAATCTCGAATGTGCATTTGGCCGCGGCTGCGAGCGAGGTTGTGCAATTGTTATTCAGGATCGTGTAGTAAGCGGTCGAGGTAATCGTGCCCAATGTAACCGCACTCGAACTGGTGTTGGTCACGGTAATAGTCTGCGCGGCGCTGGTTCCTCCGCTTACCGTCTTGAATGTGAGACTGGTCTTGCTGAGGGAGACTGGAGAAGTTCCGCCGCTTGCCGACGACGTCACTTGCACCGCCAGCGGCTGGGCATTGGCGGCATTGTCGGTGATGATGATGGCGCCGTCGTCAGTAGCCGATGATGGCGTGACCTGCACGCTCACCGTGCAATACTTCTTGGAAGCGATGGCGGTGGTTAAACAAGTTCCGGAATTGATCGTGTAGTCCGGAAGGCTGGTCGTGATGCTATTGACGGTGAGCGGGCTCGCTGTGTTGTTCGTAATCTTAAAGGTCTTCGCCGCGCTGAGTGTCCCAATCGTCCCGCCAGTAAAGGCGAGTGTTGTGGGAGCAGCGCTCACAGGCGCTTCGCCGGTTCCGGTGATGTCAACAAATGCAAGCAAATTATTACTGTTGTCGTCAATGGTCGCAGCGCCCTTGACAGGCCCAGTCTGAGACGGCGTAAACGTAATTTGCGCCGTGCAAGAACCGCTGGCTGCGATACTGCCGCCGCAGTTATCGGTCTCGCTGAAGTCGCCGGTCATCGTAATCACGATGGGCTGCGCCGACGCGGCGCTGTTGGTGAGGGTCACGGATTTCGCGGAGCTAGCCGTGTCGATCAGCTGTGCCGAGAACTTTAAGCTGGCAGGCGAAGCCGTCAGCGTGGCCGCGCCTCCACTTTGACCTTGTTGCTCGAGACTCGATGAGGCCCAAGCCGAGGAAATTGACGGATCCGAATTCCAAGCGAGCAAAGACTGTGAGTTCTGTGCCTGAAAGGGTGCGCTTGTACGGAAGTTAGTACCGGCGAATCCTTCCGCCCATGGAGCGCTTGCCGAGTTAGGGAGGATATTTTGAGACTGCGCTTCCAGAGGAGCGAACTGGGCCATTACAACGGCATAGGACAATAGAAACGCCAGAACTCGCTTCGCTTCATTAATCATACATTGCCCTCACCAACCTGCTAACCATCGCGTTGCTCTAAGTGGAGAAACCATCTCCCTGATGCCAGGCACTAACCAAGCACTTATCCCTTAAACGACCCCGCCCTGAACGACCTCACCTTGTGGCGTAATTCCAACCTCTCTACCGTCGTATCGCTTAAAAGAAAACCCTTTGAACTCCTCGGTATAAGTGCGGGCCAGATCTTGAAGGATGGAGATAGCTACATCCTCGCCAAGTTGCAGGCCTGCAATCTCATCCGAACGATAGTGAACCCCAGCCCAATCCCTGCCCATGCCAATGTTGAAGGCAAGCTTGTCGATTTCTTCTCCAACCGTGGGCGAGTAATTGAAGCACGGTGTCAGCATCAGCCCGTCTGCGCTCGGTTCCACGCAACCCGGCAGGAGCATCGAACTGTCAAAGCATGCTTTCAACACCACCGAGCATGCCCCGGCGATGGCCGCATGACCGGCAGGATAGGACGGATGCAAAGGACATCCTTCCGGATATGCTTGCGGTAGAAGGTAGGAACCGGTCCTGGCATGGACGGCATCAACCGCTTCTGATTCAAGAAGCGTGGAATGAATCGGGTAGTTGCGACTACCAGTTCGCGTCTGATGAATGAGACCGCCCAACGCTTCCGGCCGCAATCGCCGGTGTACCATCCACTTTTGGCAATAACTCGCCTTCAGTGCCGCAGTTGTAACTCGACCTAACCAGTCTGTTACCTCGGCTTGACCAAAGGTGACGAAACCGTCCTCAATCGTTGAATACCGATACGGGTTACTTGGGCTCTTGAATTGATTGCAGTTCAGAATCGACTTCGGACCACTGTTGATTAGAATCAACGCGGCATTCAGATAAGCCTGATAAGGAAAGTCGTAATGCACGTACTCGGCAAGGTCGCGGCCGTTTCGAATGTAGCGAGGTTTTGAGTCATACGACGCCTCGCGCCAGGGCGGCAGGCCAACTTGAATCTGAGCCCACTCGTTCACTGTCGTCATGAATGCGGTTTCGGCATCGGGCACGCTATACCGTTGATCGACCTTGGTGGTTCCGTAGGGAATTGGCTTCAACAGGAATTGCGAAACGTAAGGGCCGGTCAAGTCGCCTTTTGTCGAACCACGGAAGACGGTGGATGGAGTAGCTCCCAGATGCCTCGCGGCTTGCCGGATGATCGGCGAAATCTCGTAGCTCGAAAACGGCACGTCCCGGCAGAGCGCCTGCCAATACAACTCGGAAACCTCGAATGTCGATGCTGCAGTCGCGATCGAAGGCGCTGGCGGGAGACTGAAGCTGTGCGGATCTCCGCCTTCCAAATGAAACGTGTATGCCGATTGCGGATTGCTTAGCTTGCGTCCTCCTCCTCGCGGGAGCCCCTCGAAATCACCATGTTTACCGGACTTGATGGCGGCGAGAAGGGCGTTATAAACCGCCGGGTCAACCTCACCAAATTGGTTTTGCTGCAAACCCTTGGCGAAGCAAGCGATTCGATTGGGGAGAGAGTCCTCGTCCCCATTCGTAGTCATTGGCGCGATTGGCCTCTTGCTCTGCGTGAGCGCAGTCTGCTTGCGTAGCTCGAACGCGGCTTGCGCCCTCTCGCTCTTGGCGCTTGAGTGCTTGGTTGATTCTGGAGCTAGCAGATCTGGTGCGACGAGACTCAGACCCCGCGCCAACGGCGCGCTCGCTAGGGTTCCTGCTAGAAAACTTCTCCGAGTGAATGAACTGCGTTTCATCCCAACTGCCTTTGCGAACCATGGGGAGAATCGTGGACCTCAAACAAGCGTCCTTCCCGAAGAAAGAAAACATGAATGAGGCTGACTGAGCGAGTCACGCCGCATAGGTCCCGAGAAATACTTAAGAGCTGTGTAGGTATAATTTCCCCCAAGACAAACGCAACTTGCCTTTGCGCTGCGACAACCTGGTCCTGCACTCTTACTTTCTTTAATTACTGGCTAGTGATTTCACTCGAGGGGAAGGACAAACAGAGTGGAGCAAACTTACTCGGCCACAAGTTGTTTGTCAAGTTAAATAGTCGAGATAAAGTTGGCGGCTCACTGCGCCAATCCACTGCACATACAGGTGGCAAAACTTTGCACTAGGATATTGGATACGTTGTTCTCTTGGTGAGGTGAGTAGGCTAACTGAGTTCGGGTCAGATATTAAGCGGCTAACCTGTTCCTCGATGAAGCGTATCTGGTTAACGGGGAAAACACACGGGAGGAGCATCACCTGTTATTGCAGCTTAGCGTATTCCGCCTTCGCTTCCTTCAGAATTGGTATGTCAGGATCGGCATCCTTCCAGAGCGCCAGGAAATCCTTGTAAGCGGCGAGCGCTCGGACGCGAGCTGCATCCGCGTCGGCGCCCTGCGAGCTTTTTGACTCCAGGGCATTGGCCCGAGCCACTCCCAGGCGCGCTAACGCTCCCGTCCAGCAGTTCCACACAATTCCGCTGTGAGCAAGAATTTTCTGAAACGCCGCAGCGGCAGCCGCGCCCTGTCCGGCGGATAAGTAGGCCTCTCCACGTACATATACGTGGTAGAGACAGGAAATATTGTTGACAAACGCGATTTGCGCCAACTCGATGGGTGTGGAAGCTTCGAGGGCACTCAAGGCGATGGCCGGGTTCTTTTTACTCAGCGCCAATTGCGCATGAATCGCGGGCAGCCAGAGGGACTGCGCCTGCGTGTCCAGCGGAAAAAGTTTTTCTAAGTCTTGTGCCAGAGACTCGGCTTGCACCGTATCCCCGGCCATTGCAAACGCAAGCGCGGCCTCGCTCTTGACACCTTGACTGGTTGGGGCCAGCGCCAGCGCCTCTCCTGCTATCTGCCGAGCCGCGGCAGGATTGCCGTACGCCGCTTCCCGCTGTGCGGCAATCGCCTGCCATATCGCACCATTTTCTTTGCTATCGGCTTTTATGGCGGATTCCAGAGCGCGTTTGGTCAACTCTCGTGCCTTCCCCATATGCCCAGCGTAGGCCTCGGTGTCGGATGCCAGCGCGAGTCCGTAAGTCTCAACCTCGGCCTTGCCGGCGAACCACTGTTGCTGTTCCGCCATAGCCGCGGAATCCGAGCTTAGAAAGGCAAGCGCATAAAGAGCATTGTGGAAGATCGAATCATCCATTTTTCGCGCCTGCGCCTCGCGAATCAACTGCCGAGCCTCGTCAAAGTGCTGCAAAGCGAGGGCGAAATTAATCAGATTGTCGTAGGAACCTACACGATCAGGTGCCAGGCGCAGGCCTTGCTTCGTGATTTCCGTGGCCTTCTCGTACTGCCCGCGCTGCGAATACACGATGCCTAAATTGGCATATGCGATGCTTTCGCGGGGAAAGCTCTCCACCCGCTCCTGATAGGTCTCGGCCGCCTTGTCGAGTTCTCCCGTCACATTCTGATAGTACTGGCCCGTGATCCTCAGCTTTTCTCGCTCGCTCGCGTGCTCCCGCAGATGGAATGCTTTGGTGTAGTACTCGCCCGCCCGGCTTACCTCGCCGAGACTGCCGTAATCGCCGCCAATTGCCTCATAGCCAATGGCAAAATTCGGATCCAGTTCGATAGCGTGCTGATCGTAAGGCAGGGATGCAGCGGGACCTTTTTCGGCGTCGGCCTTTCTGCCCAGGCTATACTCCTTCAGAGCGTCGAGCGAAGATGTGGTAGCTTGTTCGAGCGGCACGTCGAACTTCTGCACCGTTGCCAGCGATTCGCCGAGCGCACCGCGCAATTTTGACGCCGCCTCACCGAGCGTACCCAGCACCTTTTCTTTGGACGCCGCGGAAGCCTGCTCTTGCGCCAGTGTGGCTCCGTTCTGGCAATTCACCGCCTTGAGCGCAAGCATATATTCACTGCCCAGGCTGCCAATCGCTCCCGCAATGTAGGCTTTGCTGCCCGCCCGCAAGCAGAGTTCGCGCGCCATTTCCGGCGTGAGCTTCGTGCTGCCCGGCAGGGTCATCAGTTGCATCGTCTTCGAAACCTGGCTGTCCGAGAGCACATTGAGGAACGGCGATTGCCGCAGGGAAATGCTGAGGGCTGTCTTCAGCGTGTCATCGAACACCGCATCGCCCGTGCTGTTGGAAAAATCGATGACCAGGATGGTGTCTTTATCGGTCAAGGGTTTGCTTTGATGCAAACCGTAGTAGAGCCCCCCGGCGGCCAACACCGCAACCAATAACAGGATGGGAACCACGATTTTCCAAAGATTCGTCTTCCGAGCCGTAGCAATTGCAGGCGCAGGAACGGGCGCGGGCAAAGCTCTTGAGATTGATGTTCCGGAACGGTATCCACTCTCAGCATCGCGCTTGAGGCGCTGCAAGTCGGTGCGCATCTCCGCTGCGTGCTGATAGCGCAGATTGCGGTCCTTCTCCAGCGCCTTGTTGATAATCAGCTCCAGTTCCAGCGGCACATCGGGATTCATGCGCACAACTGGCACTGGAGCGCGATTCAGGATCGAGTCGAATATCGTCGCTGTGCTCTCCCCGCGGAAGGGTAACTGGCCAGTGGCCATCTCATAGAGAACCGCTCCAAACGAGAACAGGTCGCTCCGCGCATCGAGGTCCTTGGCACGTGCCTGCTCCGGCGACATGTAGGCGACGGTGCCGACCGCAGAACCTGGACTGGTCAGGTGCTGCTCGTCAATCATTCCGGTGATGGTGTTTGCCGAGGCTACCTCGGTCGAAGAACCCGCGGCGGGCGAGAGCTTCGCCAGTCCGAAGTCAAGAATCTTGGCGTGTCCGCGTTCAGTAACAAAGATATTGGCGGGCTTGATGTCGCGGTGGACGATGCCCTTGGCGTGAGCGGCATCGAGCGCGTCGGCGATCTCAATCGCCAGACCGAGCAAAACCTCGGTCTCTATCGGCTTTTCGCCGATGCGATGCTTCAGCGTCATGCCCTCGAGAAACTCCATCACCAGAAACGGATGGCCGTCTTGCTGCCCGATTTCATGAATGGTGCAGATATTAGGATGGTTCAGCGCGGAAGCGGCTTGCGCCTCCCGCTGGAAACGAGCTAACGCTTGCGGGTCTTTGGCAACATCCTCCGGCAGGAACTTCAAGGCAACAAAACGATGAAGGGTTATATCCTCGGCCTTGTAGACCACTCCCATCCCGCCGCCGCCCAGTCTCTCCGCTATGCGGTAATGCGAGATGATTTGGCCGATCATCGAGGCAAATCTTACGTCGCTGAAACTAGCAAGTCAATGAAGCGGTGGAGTACACCCCTCTAAAAAACAGGCGGATGGCCACGGCGGTTTGAGATGGGAGCCGCCTCGCGAAAAAGCTAAAACCGCTCGGTCACGCCCTTACGGCCTCCTCCAGCGACCCTCGCCATCAGCGAGCCGTGCAAGCGGCGGGTGTGGTGGTATCCTTCGGCGCGAGGCCGGGGACTCTTCGAATCCGACCATCGTCCTGCTCCACGGTTTTCCCTCGTCGTCGTACCAGTTCCACGACCTCATTCCGCTTCTGGCGGATCGGTTTCATGGAGTTTTCGGGTGCCGGATCAAGTCCTGGGTCAACGAGGCCCATTTATCAACGTCCGACTAAGAATATAAGGAGAAAACATGAACACAATAACAGTGAAAGACGGCACGCAGATCTACTACAAGGATTGGGGAACAGGCCAGCCTCTAGTTTTCCATCACGGTTGGCCGCTCTCTGCTGACGACTGGGATACACAGATGATGTTCTTCCTTGGGCACGGCTACCGTGTAATCGCTCATGACCGCCGCGGACACGGCCGCTCTACGCAAACTGTGTACGGAAACGATATGGACACATACGCGGCAGATGTCGCCGAATTGGTGGAAAAGCTCGACCTGAGAGATGCGATCCATATCGGTCATTCCACCGGCGGTGGCGAGGTCGCTCGCTATGTTGCTCGCTACGGCAAGGGACGAGTCGCAGCGGCAGTCCTGATCAGCTCGGTTCCGCCGGTCATGGTCAAGTCCGACAAAAATCCGGGTGGGACGCCGATTGAGGTCTTCGACCAATTTCGCGAGCAGACGGCCAACAATCGAGCGCAGTTTTTTCAGGATGTCACCCTTCCGTTCTATGGCTATAACCGTCCGGGGGCGAAGATTTCTCAAGGCGTCAGAGACAACTGGTGGAGGCAGGGGATGATGGGTGGAATCAAGGCCGAGTATGACTGCATCAAGGCCTTCTCTGAAACCGACTTTACAGAAGACCTCAAGAGCATCGATGTACCCACGCTTGTCATGCACGGAGAAGACGACCAGATAGTCCCCTTTGCCGATGCGGGCCCTCTTTCGGCGAAGCTGCTGAAAAACGCGACGGCGAAGTTCTATCCCGGCTTCCCGCATGGCATGCCAACTACGAACGCGGAGCAGATCAATGCCGATCTGCTCGAATTCGTCTCGGCCGCTCAATCCACGGCCACAAAAGCCGCGTGAAAAGACTGCGTGCTCGTAACGGATACTCCTCCTGGTTCGCCACATTTCGCGAGCCAGGAGGGCTGATACCGACGTCCCGCCAATACTATCTTCCAACTGTTTCGAAATCAGCTCTCCCGGCACCAGCACCAGTTTTGCCGTCCGCAACCGACGGTGCTAGACTGCGCCCATGGCAACCAAAAAGAAGAGAAACGCCAAGAGTGCCGGTCCTAAGTCGACCCCGGCTAAAAAGCGGCAGCAAAAGAAAGCAACTCCAAAAAGAACGGCACAGAAGGCTTCTTCTCCCGTCAAAACTCAAAAAAAGGCGACCAGTTTAAAACGAACAATAGGAAAGAAAAAGCCTGCCGCCGCGCGCAAAAGAAAGAGCCTGAGGAAAACACCCTCGCCGAGTGCAGCTGCATTCTCGCGTGACACTGCGAGCCCGCGCTCAGGCGAGCAGGCGGGAGATCTCGAGGGCTTATCCCACGTTGAAGATGTGGATTCGGAAAGTGTCGACGAATTGGCGGAGGAAGGCAACGCCTTTGAGGCCGGCGTGATAGCGGGTGTCGAAGACGCGGGCGACCACGAAGAGCAAGAAGTACGCACCCGCGAGGTGCCCGAAGACGACGTGCCCGGAGAATACCTGGACGAAGAGTAGGATCGACGGCGCAACGAGTGGGGTTAACGGTTTTGTTGAAGTTCTTCTCGCTGTAAATCAGTTGACGATCAGACCCAGCTAATTGCGGGTCAGGGCGCCGGTGGCTGCGGTCAACCTAGATTCCCAGGGGAACGCGCAAAGTGTCTAACCCAACTTCTACGCTGTCTGCCGGAGATGTAATCGGCAACTACAAGATTTTGGGTCTGGCCGGCGCCGGTGGTATGGGCGTTGTTTATCGCGCGCTCGATATCAAGCTCGAACGCACCGTCGCCCTGAAGTTCCTCCCTGAGCATGTCGTTTCGAGCAGCGACGAGAAAGAGCGCTTCCTGCGCGAAGCGCGCACCGCATCCTCGCTTGATCATCCGAACGTCGGTGTCATCCACGGGCTCGATGAAACTGCCGATGGCCACTCCTTCATCGTCATGGCCTATTACGCCGGCGAAACGTTGGTGCACAAGTTGCGCCGCGGGCCGCTGCCCTTGGCCGAAGCGGTCGATATCGCCATCCAAATTGCCGAGGGTCTGGCGGCGGCGCACGCCGGCACCGTCGTGCATCGCGACATCAAACCTTCGAACGTCATCCTCACCCAAAGTGGAGTAGCGAAGATCGTCGACTTCGGCCTCGCCCGCCTGACCTCCACGACCGGCAGCACGCAGAGCATCAGCACCGCGGGAACCATCGGCTACATGTCCCCCGAACAAACCATGGGCAAACTCATCGACCAGCGCACCGACATCTGGTCGCTAGGAATCGTGCTGGCCGAGATGGTGACGGGCAAGAATCCCTTTACTCGCGACACGCCCGCTGCGACGATCTTCGCCATCCTCAACGAGCCGCCGTTGCCGATGGATGAAATGGCGGAGGCCACGCCCGAGCAGGTACCCATCGATTTGCTGCGCGTCATCTATCGCGCCCTTTCGAAGGAGCCGGCAACGCGCTATCAAAGCTGCCGCGAGATGGTGGCCGATCTGAAAGAAGTTCGCAGTCATCTCGATCCCGCCGCGACGACATCGCCCGTCACCGGCAATCCGTCTAGCAGGCCATCAAATCGGACAACAAATCGGCCATCGGCTCGTTCCTCCGGCCGCGTAACTTCTTCCGCCTCTGACCTGCGTCGGCACATTGAACAAGCCTCGCGTCCAGTGTGGAGTTCGGACGTCGCGTCCTCGCCGAAGTGGCACCGATGGTTGGTCGTCATAGCTGTGGCTGGGGTTTTGCTGGCTGTTGTTTTGCTGCTGCCGCCCGTTCGCGATCGCGTTACCGGATGGTTCAGCCGTCCCGAAGAGCACGTTGCTGTGCTGCCCTTTGAAAATGTTGGCAACGATCCGGCGAACGAGCAGGTCTCCGCCGGATTGATGGACAGCCTGGCGAGTCGCCTCACCAACCTCGAGGCGGGCAAGCAATCGCTATGGGTTGTGCCCACGAGCGAAGTTCGTCGCCTCAAGATCTCCGATCCCGCTTCAGCGCTGCGTGAACTTGGCGCGACGGTCGCGGTCGAAGGCAGTTTGCGCCGCGACGGCCAGACGATTCAACTGACAGTGAACCTCATAAACACGAAGAACCTGCGCCAGATTGGTTCCGTCAACCTCGAAGATCATGCCGGAGATTTCTCGTCCCTGGAAGACGATGTCGTAACCCGCCTGGCAAAGATGCTGCACGTGGAGATGACGCCCGCGATGGTGCGCGCCATGGGTGAAGCGGGGGGCAATGCCGGCGCCTATGAGTTATACCTCAAGGCGCTCGGCTACACCCAGCGCTACGACAAGCCGGAGAATCTCAACCTCGCCATCGCGGCCCTCAACGACGCGGTCAGGGCGGATCCTCGCTTTGCGCTCGGATTCGCGCAACTGGGCGAAGCTTACCGCCTGAAGTACCAGTTGGATAAGGATAAGAAGTGGATCGATGAGGCACTGGCAAATTGTCAGAAAGCGCAGCAACTGAATGATCGCTTGCCTGCGGTGTACGTGACACTGGGCCACATCCACCGCAACACCGGCAAATACGATCTCGCGCTACAGGAATATCAGCGCGCGCTACAACTCGACCCGCGCAGCGCGGATGCGATCATTGGTCTAGCCGACTCCTACGACAGTGCCGGGCGCACGGCCGATGCAGAGGCTGCCTATAAGAAGGCCATCGCGCTTCGTCCGGATTTTTGGGATGGTTACAATTCGCTCGGAGCCTTCTTCTACGATCACCAGCGCTATGCCGAAGCCATTGCGCAGTTTCGTCATGCGGTCGCGCTTACTCCCGATAATGCGTCCGTCTATCTCAATCTGGGTGCGGCCTACAGCGACACCGAGGACCCCGCTAACTATCCCGAAGCGGAAAAAGTGCTGCGCAAATCAATAGCTCTGGAGCCGAGTTACGCCGCGTACGCCAATCTGGGCGCTCTCTATATTCAGGAACAAAAATATTCCGATGCCGCTAGCGCAGTGGAGAAAGCCCTACAGATGAATGACAAGAATTACCTGGTTTGGGGCGATCTGGCAATCGCCTATGACAATCTCAAAGACAAAGAGAAAGCTGACAAGGCGCGCGATCGTGAAATTTTCCTGCTGGAGCAGGCAATACGGGATACACCCCGAGACCCGATGGTACAGGCTAACCTGGGCCTGCTCTATGCCAAGAAAAAGGTTCGCGAAAAAGCTATTCCTCGCATACAATCAGCACTCGTTCTTTCGCCCGACGACCCCAACGTTCTGGAAGCCGTCGGCGAAGCCTACGAAGACCTCGGCGATCGCGCCCAGGCATTGCAGTACATCGAAAAGAGCCTGCAAAAAGGTTATAGTCTTGGCGCGTTGAAGAATGCCTTGGACTTGCAAGGCTTGCTCGCGGATCCTGGTTTTAAGGCCACCGGAAAGTAAGCAAGTTCAATTTCAACTCAAGGAGCCAAGCCATGGCAGCGCGTCACCTTCCAATTACCGCCTCAGTTTGCACCATCGCCATCGACAATACCTTCACTCCCACCCCACAAGGCGTCGTTGTCCAACAGGGAGATCAAGTTGAGTTTCAAAACGGTTCCGGAGTCGACATCATTATTGAGTTCGCCGCCAACCCTCCGGGCCAGCCGGTTTACCCCAATATGAACCTGCCGGTGGCCAACGGAACCACGGCCAGTTTCACGGCGCCCAGTTACGATGCAAGCGCAAACTATGGCATCTACCAGGGTTCAACTCAGGAGAGCGGTCCCTGGGTTGTCCAGGTTGGTATCGGTCCAATGTTTGTCCAACTGAGCGGCCTTTCCGGTGTAAGCTACGCGCCTCCCACCGTGGCGATTCCGCAAGGGAGCGCGACTACGGGGAAGGGTCAACTCGTAATCATGCCCGCCCTCAGTAGTGGAAACTACACCATCGCGTGGGGCAGCACAGACCCGGTCACTCCACCTCTCGGCGCATCCGGCACGAGTTCGCACGCGGCGAGTTCCGCTCCGGGAGAATACCTCTACACCGCTACATCCAATAACCCGTGCCCAGAGGAGACCGTGTTTTCAGGAGGCGGGGGCAAGGTGATCATCAGGAGTTCATAGAAGTACGTGGCCGTATCATCGCGCGCTGCAAGGAAGAGTAAGGCGCAGTCTCCAGGCTGCGCCTTCGGTTAGGGTGCGCGATTCTTCAACTGATTTTGCTGCCTCTCTCGCCGCGGCACTCATTAGAAGTGATCGTCTGTGGCACGCCCCGGATGCTCCAGCGCTCGCGCCTGGATCGCGCTGTCCCACGGGCTCCCTTGCCAGTTATCTTTCTTATGCTCGGTGGGGAGCCACGGCGGCAGCGCCATCAGAAGCCGGCGGCTGAGCGCGTTCAGATAAGGTTCATAGAGAAGCCGCAGTTCGGCCAGCCGCGTCGATGCATCGTTTCCCTCATAGAGAGCCACGCCATGCCGCGCCAGGGTTGTTCGCAATATGGTTAGGTTTTCATTCGTTAGCCGCTCGGGGTCGTCGGGGTTATATTGTGCGTTCACTACCTGAGAGAGGTCGACGGCGGCGTGGCGCGCCATGGCAAAGGTCAGCTTCGCCTGGTCAGGATGGATTCCGTCAACGCCGGTCATGATCAGAGAAGTGACGTCGAGCATAGCCGTCAGGGCGCTCACCCACGATTGATTCGGATGCTGCGACCGGAAAAAAACCAGCACCGGATACGAGATGTGGCTCGACAATAGGTCGGCGCACCATCGTTCCCAGTCGCGAAAAATATTATCAAGCACGGTTTGCTCGGGGCAGCAGCCCAACCGGCCGAGAAACTCGGCGGCGGTCGGCGGTGATCCGGCGCGCGCATCGAGCAGTGAAATTTCAATTTCGCGCCCGGCAAAGGAATTGTAGACAACCGGCAAATATCCGATCACCACGCCGAGAAACGCAAAGCCCATGCCCGATTCCAGCACGGCCAGCGCCCGCGCGGCAGAATTGTTGGGCGTAATGTCTCCATAGCCCAGCGTAAAAAAAGTTTCGCCGCTTAAATAGATAACTTTGCCGAAGGTAATTTTCTCGTTGGCCAGCGTGACATGTTCGCCCAGCCCATATTGCACGCAGGCGAAACCAAAAATCAGCCCAAGCGCCCAAAAGCCGAGGAGTGGAAACAGCGACAGTGGCCCGTAGTACGCGAGAAAACCTTCGCGGCGATACGGCGATTTAATGTGCAGCGCTACTCGGGTCCAGAGCTGCCAGGTTTTCTTGTAGAAGCGGGAAGAAATGCGAAAGAAAGTCCGCCGGATGCGCCGCGGCAATACTACCGTCTCAAACGCATCCATGAGGATCACGACAATGAGCGCAAAGCCGAGGATCGAGGCCCACCAATGCATAACGATTGAAATTTCAGATGACGGGGAATAGTAGCAGATTCAGAAATGAACTACTGCTGGCTAAGCGGACGATTCAGGCTGCGGAATCTGAGCGGTCTACGTCACTTGACCACTGGTCAATCAGGAAAAGTTACCATCTAAGAAACCGAGCGAATAGGCCCTACAAAAACGATTGAAAAGTGGTCTGTTGGTACTGTATCGTACTTTGACCGAGGGTCAATTAAACCAGAGTCAATTGAACAAGAGAGAACCAGAAGAGTTGGGCCATGGAAGGAATCACCAGCAGTTTGGCAAAACCGACGCAGATCAGGCGGGACGGAAAGCCGCGTCCACGCTCGGAAGCGAAGCGGGCGCGGATTGTGGAGGTTGCGATCCGTCATTTTGCCGAACGGGGGTACAGCGCGGCGCGGGTCGAGGATATCGCTGCACAATTAGATATCGCCAAAGGATCGGTGTTTCAGCATTTCAAAAGCAAGGACGGGTTGTTTTTCGAAGCATACAAGAAAGCGGTGCAATCCTTTCCGAAATATATGCAGACTCCGGCTAGTGTGCAGGAGCGAGGCTTCTTTGAACTGCTCCGCTACTGGCTGGCGCGCACCGAAAATATGGTGCGCGATAACTGGTCCTCCTACCGAATCTATCTGATTGGCAACTACGGAACCGATCTGGCGCTGCGGCGCGAGATCAACCGCTTCCTGGTGGCGGAGGATCCTTACGGCTGGCGCGAGTTTGTCAGCTTCGGAATAAAACACGGAGAGTTGCGCTCCGATCTTGATGCGGATCTGATCGGCTCGATCCTGGAGTGGACGATGGACCGCTTTCAGGATGCCCTGTTGACCGAGGAGTTAGATCCTGGGTTATTTCGAAAGTCGGGACCTGTCCCGCAGGAGAAAGAACGAAGGATTGAGCAGTTCGTCGAGTTATTGCGGCGAGCCGTGGGTTCCGAGAAAGCTCAAGTTATGGGCAAGAAAGCGTGAGAGCCAGTCTGACGGTAGAGCAAATCATCGCGAGTTATGATGACACCGCGCCGTTGGCGGAAGCTTCAACAATTCCCGCGGCCTGGTATGTGAATCCGCAAATTGCGGAACTCGAACGGCACACGGTGTTTTCCCGTACGTGGCAAGTGATAGGACGATCCGATCAGGTGCATGAGCCCGGACAGTTTGTAACAGCGACAGTAGCGGGCGAGCCGTTGGTCGCAGTGCGTGGGAACGACGGCGTGCTACGGGCCTTTTACAACGTCTGCCGGCACCATGCGGCGGCGGTGGTGACCGAGCCGTGTGGCCGGGCATCGATTTTACATTGCCCATATCACGGATGGAATTATGGATTAGATGGATCACTCAAAGGGATGCCCGAGTTCGATGGGGTCAAGAACTTTGACCGGAAAGACAACGGGCTGATTCCCATCAAGGTGGATACCTGGGAAAAGTTTGTATTTGTGAATTTGGATCCCGCCGCGATTCCGCTGACCGACTTTCTCGGCAGATTAGTCGATCGCGTAGCGCCGCTCGGACTTAGTAAGCTGCATTACTTTACCAGCCGTAGTTATGGCATTCATTGTAACTGGAAAGTATTCGTCGATAACTACCTGGACGGCGGCTATCACGTTCCTCATCTGCACAAGGGACTTAATTCGGTTCTGGATTACAAGCAATACACGATCGAAAATGAAGGGCGTTATTGTTTGCAATCAAGTCCCATGGTAAGTGCCAATACCGATGCAGCGACGGGGATGACCCGGCACGGTAACCGGGCATGGTATTTCTGGCTGCATCCGAATTTCATGTTCAATTGCTATGAAGGATACTTGGATACGAATCTGGTTGTGCCGATTGACGTTGATCATTGCCGGGTGATTTTCGATTTCTACTTCAGCGACGTGAGCGAGAGTGCGCGGGCTTACAACGAGCAAAGCGTCGAGGTTGGAAATCAGGTTCAGGACGAAGATTTAGGGATTTGCGAAGCGGTGCAGAGAGGGCTAAAGTCACGAGCCTATGAAGCGGGTCGGCTGTCGGTGCGGCGGGAGGCCGGAGAACAATTGTTTCATCGGCTGCTGGCGGCGGATTTGAAGATGGGCCTGACTTAGGCTTTGGCGGTCTGTTTCTTTTGGTTGTTGACCCGGCCGAGGATGCTGTGAATCGTGGCCGCGAGCCGATCGGAACTTTTGTCCAGGTCCAGGCTGGACTTTTCGAAGTAGGCTGCGGCGCCTGCCCCGAGCAACTTTTCCTCGTTCATCTGCGACAGGCTGGTAAGCACGATCACCGGAATGTCCATGGTGGCAGGATTTCCTTTGAGAGCTCTCAAAACCTCCGTCCCACTGATCTTGGGAAGCATCATGTCGAGCAAGATAATGTCAGGCCGTTTGTCGTTGGCGACTTTCAAAGCTTCCTCACCGTCGGCAGCCGTGCTGACCTCGAAACCCGCTTTTGACAAGGCCCGCTCGTTGGCTAGGCGTAGAAACTTACTGTCTTCGACCAACAACACTTTGGAGTTCAAAACCGCCACGCGCGAACCTCGTCGGATTCATCGGCCGCGGCAGGCCGGAACTTGAGGACTAAGCCGCTTGCAGCAGAAAGGGCGGCTCGCGCCGCCCTCTCAAGCTTTAACTGACAACTGACGACTGACATCTATCTATGTCCCTTCGTTCCAGCTGGCCAAGTATTCTTCCTGCTCAGAGGTGAGACGATCGATCTTGATGCCGAGCGACTCGAGTTTGAGCTTAGCTACACGTTTGTCGAGGTCGACGGGAACGGTGTAAACCTTCTTTTCTAGCGATGCGTGGTTTTTCACCATGTAATCGCAGGACAGCGCCTGATCGGCGAAACTCATATCCATTACCGATGCGGGATGCCCTTCGGCGGCGGCCAGATTGATGAGGCGGCCTTCGCCGAGCAGGTTGATGCGGCGACCATCTTTCAAGGAGTACTCATCGACAAAGTTGCGAGTAGTGCGCTTTGACGATGACAGCTTCTCGAGCGCCGGAATATCGATCTCGACGTTGAAGTGACCGGAGTTCGAGATGATGGCGCCATCCTTCATATGTTCGAAGTGTTGCTTGGCGAGGACATTCTTGTTGCCGGTAACGGTGCAGAAAACGTCGCCGATTTTGGCGGCTTCCTCCATGCTCATAACGCGGTATCCATCCATCACGGCTTCGAGCGCCTTTGTCGGGTCGACTTCGGTGACGATGACCTCCGCGCCCGCGCCACGAGCACGAGAAGCGAGGCCGCGTCCGCACCAGCCATAGCCGGCGACAACGAACTTCGATCCTGCGAGCAGGAAGTTAGTGGCGCGAATGATGCCATCGATGGTTGATTGCCCGGTGCCGTAGCGATTGTCAAACAGATGCTTGGTGTCGGCGTCGTTGACGGCGATGATGGGATAGGGCAGCACGCCTTCTTTTGCCATGGCGCGCAGGCGAATCACGCCGGTGGTCGTTTCTTCGGTG
>JBEKXO010000079.1:0-18968 GCA_049511995.1 Terriglobales bacterium | reverse complement strand
ATGTGCCGAAGCTAGCGAGCGGTGAATTTATCGGCGCGTGGGGATTGACCGAGCCTTCGGCGGGGTCAGACGCGGGCAGCGCGCGCATGCTGGCGACGCGCGCGAAGAGCGGATGGGTGCTCAACGGCTCGAAGACCTTCATCACCAATGGTCACTATGCTGACGTGCTGGTCGTACTAGCGGTGACCGATCGCGCGGCGCACACGCACGGGCTGTCGGCGTTTGTCGTGGAGAAAGATACGAAGGGATTTCGCGCCGGGAAAAAAGAAAACAAACTTGGCCTGCGCGCGAGCGATACAGCGGAGCTGATCTTTGAAGATTGTTTTGTGCCGTCGGAGAATCTGCTGGGTGGGGAAGGGAATGGATTTATCGACGCCATGCGCGTGCTTGATGGCGGACGCATTTCGATCGCCGCGCTCTCGCTCGGCATGGCTGAGGGCGCATATGGAGCAGCGCTGAAGTACTCGAAAGAGCGCAAGCAGTTTGGGCAGGCGATCTCGGAATTTCAGGCGATCCAGTGGAAGCTGGCCGACATGGCGACCGAGATCGAAGCGGCCAAACTTCTGACGCTGCGCGCGGCGGCGATGAAAGACGCGGGGATGAAGACGACGCTCGAATCGTCAATGGCCAAGCTTTATGCGAGCGAGGTTGCGGTGAGGTGTGCGAATGAAGGCGTGCAGATTCACGGCGGATATGGGTTCATCAAGGATTATCCGGCAGAGAAGTTTTATCGCGACGTGAAGCTGTGCACGATCGGCGAAGGGACGAGCGAGATTCAGCGGTTGGTGATTGCGCGGCAGTTGCTGAAGGATTAAATCGGCTTTTGGCTGTTAGCTGGTGCGGCGGACGCCCGACCGTCCGTGCTTTGCAACGGAGGCTGCCATGATCAATGGGGCTCACGTCATCGTTTACAGCAAGGATGCGGAAGGCGACCGCGCTTTCTTTCGCGACGTTCTCAAGTTTCGTGCGGTGGATGCCGGGCATGGCTGGCTGATTTTTGCGTTGCCGGCGGCGGAGGCGGCGTTTCATCCTGGCGAGAATGATGTGCACGCGCTGTACTTTATGTGCGACGACCTGAAGGCCGAGATCGAATCGCTGAAGGCGAAGAAGGTGAAGTGTGGCGCGGTGCAGGAAGAGCGCTGGGGCAGTGTGACTACGATTTCGCTGCCTGGAGGCGGAAAGATTGGGCTATATCAGCCTAAGCACCCGACTGCGATTGGGCGTTGACGGGGCCAGTCGTGCGACCGAGTTCTCTACCACGGAGTCACGGAGTCACGGAGAAAAACAATTGCTGGAGAAGAACCTCCCTTACGGTTTTCGCAAGTTCAAGGTTTTCTCCGTGACTCTGTGACTCCGTGGTGAAAAACAGAATTGCGTGAACGCTGATCGATGTTGGTTGTTACACTATCCTGTTTGATTCAGCCGAGTACAACTCTTGTCGAACGGCTGCGCTCGGGCGATGTGCGCGCGCTGGCTCGCGCTATCTCTACGGTTGAGAATCGCGCCGCGGGCTGGTCAGATTTGCTTAAGGCGCTTTTCCCTCACACTGGCAAGGCGCGTGTGATTGGGCTGACGGGCGCTCCGGGAGCGGGGAAGAGCACGCTGGTCGATCAACTGGCCAAGCACTATCGCAAAGAGAATCGCACCATCGGCATTATCGCGGTCGATCCTACTAGCCCTTATACGGGCGGGGCGATTTTGGGCGACCGCATACGGATGCAGGATCACTATAGCGATCCGGGGATTTATATACGCAGCATGGCTACGCGCGGATCGCTGGGCGGGTTGGCGCGCGCTACCGCTGACGCTGCGACCGTCCTCGATGCTTCGGGGCGCGACCTGGTGATGATTGAGACGGTTGGCGTCGGGCAGGACGAGATCGACATTGTGAGACTGGCCGATGTCACCGTGGTGATTCTTGTGCCGGGCATGGGCGACGATGTGCAGACGATCAAGGCCGGGATTATGGAGATTGCCGATATTTTTGTCATCAATAAAAGTGATCGCGATGGGGCAGAGCGCGTGGAGCGCGAGATTCGCGCGTTGCAATCGCTGGCTACGCGGCATGATCGGTGGACGCCTCCGATTGTGAAGACGGTGGCTAGCGAGGGCGGGGGAACGGCGGAATTAGCGGAGGCGATTGCCGACTATGAGGCGTATCTCAAGAAAGAAAATCTTCTGCTTAAGAAGAATGTCGAGAACTGGCAGGAGAGGCTGATTGAGATGCTCCGCGATGCGATGCTTGAAAAGGCGCGTGAGCGGATGGGTGGCGCGAGCCTCGCGCGTTGTGCGGAGGAGATTGCCGAGCACAAGAGGGATCCGTATTCGCTGGTGGAGGAGATTTTGGGCGCATCAGAAAAAACAACGTAGAGGCAGACACTCTCGTCTGCCCCGGCAGAGCTTGGCGATGTCGGCGTGGGCGAGCTTCGCTCGCCTCCCCAGACGAGGGCGTCTGGGGCTACGTAATTTTGGCGAGGTCTGAAATTTGTGGAGGGATCCGTGTTCAGCATTGATCATCTTGGCATCGCGGTAAAGTCGCTCACTGCCTCAAAATCTATCTACGAGAAGCTGGGGCTTAGCGTTTCTCCGGAAGAGACGGTGGAGCAGGAAAAGGTGCGCCTGGTCATGGTGCCGGTGGGTGAGAGCCGGTTGGAGTTGCTGGAGGCGACTTCGGAGGACTCGACGATTGCCAGGTTCATCGCCAAGCATGGCGAGGGATTGCACCATGTTTGTATGCGCGTCCCTGATCTTGCGGCGGCGGTTGCGAGATTACAGAGCGATGGGGTGCGGCTGGTTTCGAATGAGATCAAGACGGGCGCGGGCGGACATCGCTATGTGTTTGTGCATCCGCAGAGCACGGCGGGCGTGCTGCTGGAGCTGGTCGAGGGGCATTGAGCTTGCGGAAAATATGACGATGCACACCGGCCTGTTGAACTATTCATGCTTGAGCTGCGTGCTCTCGCGCTCGTGCACGTTTGCGATTTTCTAAATGCTTCTTCTTGCCACTGATACTTCGGGGAAGCAGGGCAGCCTCGCGCTCGCCGAGTGCGGAGCCACGTGCACAGTCATCGAAACTGTCCCGCTCACGGGCGGCGCGTTTTCGGCGCAACTGGTGCCGCAGATCGCGGCGGTGCTCGAAAAGCACGGGCACGACCGGCGCGCTCTCGGAGCATTTGCGGTTGTCAGCGGGCCGGGATCGTTTACCGGGCTGCGGGTGGGGCTGGCTGCTATCAAAGGGCTGGCCGAGGCGCTGGAGAAGCCGATCGTTGCGATCTCGTTGCTGGAGGCGATCGCGTGCAGCAGTCGCGTGCGTGGGCGCGTGCTCGCATTGCTCGATGCGGGTCGGGGAGATCTCTATGTCGGAGATTACGAGGTCGGTCCCGAAGTTCGCATGCACAGCGAACGGCTGCTTAGCAGGGACGAATTCGCCTCCGAGGCTCGTCGTATAGAATGCAGACCTGTCATTACGGCGGATGACGCTTTGGCTGAGATTCTTCGGGCTGCCGGAATTGAGGTTGAATTGATTGAGTATCCGGGTAGCGCGGTGATTGCGCGGCTGGGTTGGGAGCATCTTCAGCTTGGGCAGATGGTTCGTCCTGAGGATCTGGAGGCGAATTACATTCGACGTTCCGATGCTGAGATTTTCGCGAAGCCCCGATGAGAGTATTGGTGGTCCGCGGGCTGTCTTGCGTTGATTTGGTGAGAGCTTTGACCACGAAGGTCACTAAGGTGCACGAAGGAAGTGCCTGACACGAAGGTTGTTGCCATACGTCCCGCTCTTCCGAACGATGTGCCGGCCATTCTCGCGATTGAGCAACAGGCGGAGAGCGCCGCGCACTGGACTGTTGAGCAATACAACAGTTTGGTGGATCACGGCGTGGTTTTGATCGCGGAGCTGGCGGGAAAACTGTGCGGATTTATTTGCGCGCAGGTCGTCGGTGGGCAGATCGCGGGCGAGTGGGAGATTGAGAATGTGGTGGTCGCGGCGGAATTTTTACGTCGCGGCATCGCTAGCGAGTTGATGGGGGCATTAATTCAGCGTGCGCGCGAGGGACGGGCGTCCGCGATGCTGCTTGAAGTGCGCGAGTCAAATTTGGCGGCGCGCCGATTATATGAAAGACATGGTTTTCGCGGAGTAGGACGGCGGCGATTGTATTACAAGGTTCCGGATGAGGATGCGGTTCTGTATAGGCTCAGTTTGAGCCGTGATTTGGGCTGAAAACTGTTGATTCTGCACTACTTTCTGTGCAACTTCCGTCTCAGCGAGGCTGGCGAGCGGTGGAAATCTTTCTATGAAATCTCATTGAATGGCTACCGATTTCTGTGCTACTTTTTAACTTGGCGGTAACAAAACGTACCCAGGAGGTCTGGCAAGGATGCTGACTCCAAGAGAGCAACTCCTGACCGGTCATGAGCAGTTCCAGCGACTGGTTCAGGAGCATTCGCAATACTCCCAACGGCTGGAATCCCTCACCGAAAAGCGATACCTCACCGAAGACGAAAAACTAGAGGAAGTGCGGCTGAAGAAGCTGAAGCTGCGCCTTAAAGACCAGATGCAGAGCCTGGAACAGCAGGTTTATCGGCACTCTGCGTAAATCAGCGGGCAGGCCTGCGGCCTGAGCGCCACTATCGTCGACCCCAGCACTCTATTTGTGTCTCCTTGCCAGGCGCATTGGAGCGCCTTTTTTGTTGCAGTACGGCCGAGTCCGGACGCCAGGGCTTCAGAGAGCGGGGAAAGTGTGTCAAATGCGCTTCCGGAGTTTCCGCTGAAGCCGCTTCATCCGGACGCATCGCTTAGTCAAGCAAAGCTCACAGCGATGGCGCGTCGCACAACCGAGTCATTGCAACATTCGCTATTGCCGGGACGGACAGAATGTTTGAAAACCAGGCCGGATGGCACAATACTCGATGGACACCATAGAATCTATATACTGCGCAGCCGGGGCATCGACGTCGATACGCTGCCGCGTGAGATCATCATGAAAGAGGAACCCTGAGCGATGTCGACGAGACTTTATTGGGTTGAGGGTCCGTGGCTTGGGAAACTGGCTCTGACTGCGCGTCCGCGGGGCGGGGACTGGCTGGACGACGAAATGGCCGCTTGGCGCGGGGCTGGCATCGATACCGTGCTTTCGTTGCTTACTCCTGAAGAGGAGCAAGAACTTGATCTCAAGTGCGAGGCGCGAGACGTGAAGGCGCGAGGAATGAAATTTGCGTCGTTACCGATTCCCGATCGCGAGGTTCCGAACTCGGAGTCGGAGGTATCGGCGATGTTGGATCGACTCGACGCAGACCTTTCTGCGGGTAAGAATGTTGTGGTCCACTGTCGCCAGGGAATCGGACGCACGGGTTTGGTGGCGGCTTGCCTTCTGGTCGCAAAGGGCCTTAGTCCGGAAGTCGCAGTCAAGACGCTAAGCGCTGCGCGCGGAATTGCCATCCCCGAAACTGTGGAACAGAGACGCTGGATCGATCACTACGCCGCTGTTTTGGCGAGCGCGAAATAAACGGATGCTCGCAACTCGCTCACCCCGTTCAGCGCTACATGTGGGCCGACCGCAGGGAGCCAATACCGCGCGGCCAACCGCCTTGAGACCATATAATTAAACTGATTATCTTATGGTGCGTGATGGCTATATCTATGGGGCGGGGAGTCTTGTTGCCGCGGTTGTGATTGCCTGGCTGGCGGCTTGGCCGTATGCCGTTCCGGTGCTGCTGCTGGGAGCTTTCTTTCTCTGGTTTTTTCGCGATCCGGAGCGGCAGATTCCTCAATCTGCCGAGGGTTCCGTTCCTGTCGTATCTCCGGGAGACGGCAAGGTCACTGATGTTTCGGTGGTGACCGCTGGCGGTGTAGCCCACAGACGCATTAGCATTTTTCTCAGCGTGTTTGATGTGCACGTGAACCGCTCGCCGATTGCGGGAGTGATTCGCGATGTGCGTTATCAGCGCGGCAAATTTCTTAATGCCATGGGCGCGCAGTCGGCGGAGGAGAACGAGCAGAATATTGTTACGGTCGAGGGCGGTGGCCGTATCGTAATATTCAAGCAGATTGCCGGCTTGATTGCGCGGCGCATCGTCTTCAATTTTCGCGTGGGCGACCATGTCGAGTGCGGCGAACGGGTTGGGCTGATCAAGTTTGGTTCGCGTGTTGATGTTCTGTTCGACAGCGATGCGGCGATTCAAGTGAAGGTGGGCGATCGCGTCAAGGGAGGAGCTACTCTGCTGGCGTTTTTGCCGGTAAGGCAAGCGATTCATGCTGGTGGAGTCGATGCCAGTAACCGAGGAGTGGCGGAACGGGTGGAGCGGGAGGCGCATTGAACATGTCGTCAAACCTGTCATCAAATATCGACGAGTCGCCGCGACGTCGCGAATCGGACCGTTCCCGCGGAAAGATGCGGAAGGGCATGTATATATTGCCTTCTCTGTTTACGACCGCCAATATCGCGGCTGGGTTTTACGCCATACTCCAGACAGTGCACGGCAGCCTTGCTGAACCGTGGCACATGGATTTCGCCGCCAAAGCGATCGGCTTTGCCGTACTGTTCGATGGCCTCGACGGGCGCATTGCGCGCATGACCAACACCGCCAGCGATTTCGGCAGAGAGCTCGATTCGCTGGCCGACGTGATTACGTTCGGCGTCGCCCCGGCGCTACTCGCGTGGATGTGGGGTTTTCATCTGTTGCCGGACGTGAAAACTTTTCCCGACCTTCATTTGAAGATCACGCAATTAGGTTCGATTGCTTGCTTCGCCTTTCTTATCGCGGGGGCGAGCCGGCTGGCGCGTTTCAATATCGCCAAGAATCCACAGCCTTCCAATCCGGGGCGTCCGGGCAAGAAATATTTTGTCGGCATGCCGATTCCGGCCGGCGCCGGAGTGATTGCGGCTGTCGTGCATTACTCGGGCGGCGAGCCGCTGACTTCGTGGGTGACGGCGCTGAGCTGGTTGATGATGGTGGTGGTGGTCGGCTACCTGATGGTGAGCACGTGGCGGTTTTACAGCTTCAAGGATATTGATTTTCGTTCCCGCCATCCGTTTCGGCTGGTCGTGATCTTTGGCGTGGTGGGCGCGTCGATCTGGTTTTTCTCCGGGCCCGCTCTTTTCACGATTGCGATCGTCTACATGGCTTCCGGCGTGCTGTGGCGCTTGCAATGGATCTTCCACCGCAAAACTCCGCCGGCGCCTCCGGCGTATAGGGAGGCGTCGCAGAATCCATGACCGCTGCTCCGAAGTTTCCGCTGTCGAAGTCTGCCTCGCCCGCTGATTTGCGGGGTACCAATATTTATCGCGTCGCCATTGTGGGCGCGGCGTCGCTCAAGGGCAAAGAGGTTGCCGAAATTCTGCGCGAACGGAATTTTCCGGCCGTCGATGTGCGCCTGCTCGATGACGACGAATCCCTCGGCCAACTCGAGGCGGTCGGCGATGAGATGAACTTTATCCAGAGCATCCGCTCGGAGCAATTCGAGAAAGTGGATTTTGCCTTCTTCGCCTCCGATCAGCGCTCAACGCGCAAAAACTGGAAGGCGGCGCGCGACCTTGGCGACACGATCGTTGATGTTTCGTTCGCGCTCGAAGATGAAACTGGAGCATCGATCCGTTCGCCCTGGATCGAGCGCCAAACGGGACAGCCGGTTGCGCCTGAGTTGCAGCCGGGTCCGGTGGTGACTGCTCACCCGGCGGCGACGGTTCTGGCGTTGCTCGCCTTGCGCGTCGAGAAGGCCAGTCCAGCGGGCAAAATCGAACGCATGATTGCGACAGTATTCGAGCCGGCTTCCGAGAACGGACAGAAGGGGATGGACGAACTGCACGAGCAGACGGTGAATCTGCTGTCATTTCAGGAATTGCCAAAGAATGTTTTCGACATTCAGGTGGCTTTTAACATGGTGTCGCGCTACGGGCAGCGGTCGAGTTTATCGCTGCAAGCTGTGTCCGAGCGAATCCTTAAGCACTATCGGCAAATTGCGCACGGCGCGACCGAGCCAGCGTTACAGGCGTTGCATGCGCCTGTGTTTCATGGGCATGGGTTTTCTGTTTACTTCGAAATGGAGAAGCCGGTCGCGCTCGCGGATTTTTCGTCGGCGCTGGCGGGAGAGCACGTCGTGGTCAGCTCTAGCCCTGAGGAGGCACCCACCAGTGTGAGCGCGGCGGGTCAGGGAGATATTTTGGTTTCTTTGAGCCCCGATACGAATCATAAGAACGGCGTGTGGCTTTGGGCGACGACTGACAACCTGCGCGTGGCAGCTTTGACCGCTGTCGAATGCGCGGAGACGCTGACGGCGTCGCGTCCGCGAGGTCAAATCCAATGAAGCGGTGGGCAGCCGCGCTGGGCGTGGGCTCGACATCGATTTTGATGTGGATGTCAACTGGCTGCGGCTACCACCGGGTTGGTGCGGGTGATCTGCCGCAGAACATCCACTCGATTGCGATCCCCGGCTTTGTCAGTCATAGCCAGACGTTTCGCGTTGAGCAGGTTCTGACCGATGCGGTCGTGCGAGAATTCAACGCACGCACGCAGTATCACGTGGTGCACGAAGCGAATGGCGATGCCGACGCGGTGCTGAAGGCGACGGTGTTGTCGGCATCGGCCACGCCGCTGGCTTACGACTCGCAGACCGGGCGCGCCGTCAGCGCCCTGGTTACGGTGAGCATACAAGTGAGTCTCTCCGATCGTCAGGGTAAAGTATTGTTCGAAAATCCCGCGTATCTCTTTCACGATCAGTATGAAATCTCGCGCGATCTTCCCAGTTTTTTTCAGGAGGATTCTCCGGCCGTCGATCGGCTGTCGCGGGATTTCGCGCACACGCTGGTGGCCAATATTCTGGAGGCCTACTGATGTTGGAGGAATTCTGATGCGGACCTTCAGCCAGGCCGAGCGTTTTTTCTCCGACCTCGAATCGCGCAAGCTGCGGCCCGCTTATGTTTTGGTGGGCGACGAAGCGTTTTTTCGCAAACGCTGCCGCGATGCCATTCTTGAGCACCTGGTCGCGCCCGATTCGCGCGATTTCGGGTTGTTCGAATTTGATCTTGCCGAGACTTCGTTGAATGAAATTCTGGATCGCGCGCGCACGCCTTCGCTAATGGCTCCGTTTCAGGTGTTCTTTGTGCGTGGGGTGAAGAACTTGTTTGGCCGCGGATCGAACGAAGAAAAAATCGGAGCGATTGAAGCCTATTGCAAGAATCCGAATCCTGACGCGTTGCTGGTGTTTGTTGCCGATCACATCAGCATTCCGGCAGATTCTCGGCGGATGGAGATGACCGACAAGGATCGCTATCAGAAGATTCGCGAAGACCTTGGGCCGTTCTGCGGCATTGTCGAACTGGCGCGCGTGCAGGAGGGCGAGGCGGTTCGTTGGATTGGCGAGTATTGCGCGACGCGCGGAGTGAAGATCGACGCCGATGGTGCTCGCGAGTTGGTGGATGCGCTTGGCGCCGACATGATGATGGTTTCGAATGAACTGGAGAAGCTTATTCTCTACGTCGGCGAAAAGAGGATGGTCGCGCTCGGCGATGTCGAGACCATGGTCCTCGCGGCCAAGCAGCGGTCGTTATACGAATTGACCGACGCGATTTCATCGAAAGATCGCGTGCGCGCCCTGGCGGTGCTCGATGCGCTGCTTTCGACGGGCGATGGCGAAGAGGCGGCCATCGGCCATCTCTATATGCTGGCGAAAACTTTTCGGCAGATGCTGGTGATCCTCGAGCGCAACGTGCGTGATCAGCGTATGTTGTGGGCGGCGTTGTGGCAGGGCTTTCGCGTGCCTCCCTTTGCGGCCGACGACATTATCCGGCAGGCGCGGCGGTATAAATCGAAGCGCGAATTGACGCGTGCGATTCGACTGGTGGCGAAGGCCGATCTGGCGTTGCGTTCGAATCCCCCTGGGAAGCGACTGGTGCTGGAGAGGCTGGTGCTTGATCTCGCGAGCGAGCCGAAGCCAGACGTTGCCGGGGGATGGATGCAGGAGGAGTTGCCGGTTTAGCGGTATCCGCTTTATCGTTTCAAACGATCGCCTTAACGAATGCTTGCAACGAGCTTCGATCAGTTAAACTAAATACGCGTGGTTTCCTTCCTCCTCCGGCATCGCCCCGTTTTAGTTGCCGTCATTCTGTTGTCTATTGCACAGGTGTCGACGGCCGCAGACCCTCCGGCGTCGACCGCACTTCGTCCTTCTGACCCGCTCAATCAGGCTGCTTTCGAGCACTACTACAATCTCGACCACGACGCCGCGATTCAGGATTTCGAGAAGATTCTGGCGCGGCATCCGAATGATCCGTTTGCGGTAAATCACGTGCTTTCGGCGATTCAGGTGCGCGAGCTGTATCGCATGGGCGCGATGAATACGGGCGATTACTCGAACGACAATTTCATTGGGCTGGCGCATCGTCCCGCTGATCCGGCACAGAAAGAACGCATCAAGCAACTGGTGCAGCAGGCCGAGACGCTGGAGAATGCCGAACTCGCGAGCAACCCGAACAATGTCGACATGCTCTATGCCCGCGGGGTTACCCGCGGACAGTTTGCGCTCTACACGGCGCTGATCGAACGCGCGTGGTTTTCAGCGCTGCGCAATGCGGTCGGTGCGCGGCGCGATCATGAACGGGTGCTCGAATTGGATCCGCAATATACCGACGCTAAACTCGTGGTCGGAGCGCACAACTATGTGATGGGAAATTTGTCGCTGGCGATAAAGATGGCGGTTGCGTTGGTGGGCTTGAGCGGTGACAAGGAAAAAGGATTGCGCTACTTAAACGATGCCTATCACGGCAACGGCGAAACCAGCGTGGATGCCGGAATTGTCCTCATGGTGTTTCTGCGCCGCGAACATCGCTATGACGAGGCTTTGCAGATTGCCGGCGAGATTGGTCCACGATTTCCGCGAAACTATCTTTTGCCGCTGGAAGAGGCGAACCTGCTGCGCGCGTCAGGCAAGAATGATGAAGCGGAGGCGGAGTATCGACGAGTGTGGCAGAACGGTAGGGAGGGAAAGTACGGCGGTCTGCATTATGAAATCGCGGCGATCGGGCTGGGTGATTTGCTGCGCAACGAGAAAAAGTATCAAGCTGCGGCTGCGGCGTATGAACTAGTCGGGGAGGTTGCGAATGCCGATCCGGAGTTGCTGCAAAGGGCAAACCTCGGAGCGGGCGAAATGTATGACCAGCTCCAGAAGCGCGACTTGGCGGTAAAGAAATATGAGGCGGTGGTGGCGACGAACGCGGGCAACGCCGAGGCGGAGCGGGCGAGGAAGAGAATCAAGGACGCGTATCGAGAGTAGGGCAGAGCAGTATTTAGCCGTTAGCAGTTGGCCTTTAGCTAAAAGCTAGAAGCCTATACCCAAGATCTGACCTGGAACATTTCACCCGCAGTCGTCGTATCATAAACAGGGGGTCACAACCATGTATTGCAACGCTTGCGGAAAGGTTGTCGCTGAGGACGGGCGCTTTTGCTCTCACTGCGGCAACGTGGTGGGAACGGTGCCGGTGGCGAAGAAGCTGATGCGCTCGCGCTCGGACCGAAAAATTGGGGGCGTTTGCGCCGGCCTGGCTCACTATCTCGATCTCGATGTGTCGCTCGTTCGCATCCTCTGGTTCTTCATCACGCTCGCTTGCGGAATCTTCCCGGGTCTCATCGCCTACATCCTGGCGTGGATCATCATTCCCGAGGAGCCGCTGCTGCTTCCGGTGTCTGCTTCACAACAGCCGGTTGCAAGCTAGAAGGCGCAGTGATTTTGCTAGACTGACGTTCTGAGACCCTATCCTTGCCGTCCCTGCGCAGCGACGACGCCCAGATCTTCTACGAAATTCGCGGGAGCGGCCCGCCAGTCGTTCTGCTCCATCCTTTTCCGTCCCATCACGGATTCTGGAATCCTATCGCGACGACGCTCGATTCACGCTACCGGCTGATTCTTCCCGACTTGCGCGGACACGGCGATTCGGAAGTTGGCGAAGGGCCGGCCCTCATGGCAAAGCACGCCACTGACATTGTGCGCGTGCTCGATGCCGAGGGCATTGGCAGGGCGGCGTTCGTCGGTTGTTCGATCGGTGGCTACATACTGTTTGAATTCTGGCGGCGTTTTCGCGCGCGGGTAGGCTCGTTCGCGCTCTGTGACACCCGCCCTCAGGCTGACACCGCCGAAGCGCGCGCCAATCGATTGAAGTCCGCGGCCAGCGTGCTGGAGCAGGGAACTGAGCCGTTTCTTGAAACGATGATTCCGAAACTAGTGGGCCGGACGACTTTGTCGGCACGCCCGGATCTGGTCGATGGAGCGCGCGCCATGATGCGCAAAATGTCTGCCGAAGATATCAGCCTCGTCCTGCGCGGCATGGCGGAGCGGCCGGATTCCATCGCCGATCTGAAGACGATCACCGCGCCCACGCTGATCGCGATTGGCGAAGAAGACGTGCTCTCAACCGTCGCAGATGGTGAACTGATGCGGCAGAATATCGCCGGCAGCCAACTGAAAGTGATTCCGAAGGCAGGGCATTACGCACCCTGGGAGCAGCCGGACGCGGTGGGAAAAGTGTTGCGGCAGTTTTTGGATGATGCGGCTGGGAAATAGGCGCAGCACAAGGTCACAGCCCATGGCGTGTCTCTCTGCTAGAATCTCCGCGTCATGTTGGAAGCTTTTCTCGTTCCCGAAAAAACCGTAGTCAACGCCAAAGGCGATGGGCCTGCGGTCGACGTGAGTCACTCCCAGGGCCGGATTTTTCTGCTGACGCTGGCGATCACGAACATCATTGAGCAGGAGTCGCTCGATGTCGGCATCTTTGGATCGGCGGATGGCGCTGTGTGGGACGCCAAGCCGATCGTGGCTTTTCCACAGAAATTTTATCGCGAGGAGATTCCGCTGCTGCTCAACCTGACGGCGCGGCTGGAGGTCAAGTTTGTCCGCGCGCACTGGGAAGTGGCGCGCTGGGGACGCGGTTCGGAAACTCCGATGTTCGAATTCAGCGTAGCGCTGCGCGAGGTGCCGCAGGAAATTCTTGCGGAAGCAGCAGGGCGCGCGCGGACGCAGTGAGGATTGCAGAGGTAAGAGGTCAGATTGCAGAGGTGAAAACAAAAGCGAATTGCGACGCGCACTCACCACTGCAATCTGACCTCTTACCTCTGGCCTCCATCCCTTATATATATTAATTTCATGCCTGATGATTTGACGCCTGCGGATTCGAATGTCATTGTGCGTCCCGCGCGTTCCGTGCGAGGCGTGGTTCGCATTCCGGGAGACAAATCCATTTCGCATCGCTACGCCATGCTGGCGGCGATTGCAGAGGGCGCGAGCCGCCTTCATAATTTTTCGGCGGCGCGAGATTGCACGAGCACGCTCGATTGTGTCGCAAAGCTCGGATGTGAGTGGAGGCGGCTGGACGATGGGGCGATTGAGGTGCATGGGGTGGGCCTGCAGCTCAAAGCGTCGTCGCAGGTTCTCGATTGCGGAAACTCGGGCTCGACTATGCGCATGTTGAGCGGAATCCTTGCGGGACAGGCGTTCTCGAGCGAGTTGTGCGGCGACGAATCGCTCTCGCTCCGGCCGATGGCGCGCATCATGAAGCCGCTGTCGGAGATGGGCGCGAGGATTTCGTCGGGCGACGGCGGACGGCCCCCGCTGAAAATTCACGGCGGTCGGCTCCAGGCAATCCATTACAAACCGGAAGTCGCGAGCGCGCAGGTGAAATCATGCGTGCTCTTTGCCGGATTGTTTGCCAAAGGTGAAACGGTGGTCGAAGAGCCGCTTCGCACGCGCGATCATGGCGAAATTGCGTTGCGCGCGTTTGGCGCGGAAGTTGAGCGAGTAGGGAACGCATCGCGAATTGCGGGTGGACAGCAGTTGCACGCGCTTGAGGCTCACGTGCCGGGCGATCTTTCGAGCGCCGCGTTTTTTCTTTGCGCAGCGGCTTTATTTCCTGGTTCGCAGATCACCTTGCCTGGGATCCTGATGAATCCTACGCGAGCGCGGCTGCTCGACATTCTGGTGCAGATGGGGCTAAAGGTTTCGGTCGCGCATCTGGAGGAACATCATGGCGAACTGGTCGGCACGATTGAGGCGCGTGGTGCGGCGTGGAAGGGAGCTTCAATTGCTGGCGCCGATACGGCGGCGCTAATTGATGAGATACCGGTGCTGGCGGCGGTTGCGCCCTATTCCGAGGGTGGACTTGAAGTACGCGACGCCAAAGAGTTGCGCGTGAAAGAGTCGGATCGGATTGCCGCGGTTGCAATCAATTTGCGCAAGATGGGTGCGGTGATTGAAGAGCGTCCCGATGGAATGCGCATTCCTGGTGGGCAGCATCCGCATGGGGCGGAGTTAGACTCGTTTGGCGATCACCGCATCGCCATGGCATTCGCGGTGGCCGCCTTGCGAGCTGAAGGAGAGACGATCATTTGCGGGGCGGACGCGGCAGGAGTGTCGTATCCGAGGTTCTTTGAGGAATTGAGCAGCTTGACCAGCGGGTAGTGCGGACGAGTCGCTCATTGTGCAGTCAGTGCTATCAGTGATATCATTGACAGCATGGCTGCTATTACTATTCGACAACTCGACGAGAACATCAAAAGTCGCTTACGGATCCGAGCTGCCCATCACGGACGTTCGATGGAGGAAGAGGCCCGTGAGATTTTGCGGGCGGCTCTCGGCGCTGCGTCTTCTGTGCCGGGAAACTTGGCGGAGAGGATTCGGCAGCGGTTTGCGCCGTTTGGCGGGGTGGAACTGAAATTGCCGCGACGGGATCCGATCCGTAAACCTCCCGATTTTAGTCAGGATCGATCTGGCGAATGATCATCCTGGATACGAACGTTCTCTCGGAGTTGATGAGGCCCAAGCCGTCCGCGAGGGTGCTCGCTTGGGTTGCAAGGCAGCCAGAGGCAGATCTCTTTACCACCTCGATCACTGAGGCCGAGATTTTCTATGGGATCGAAGTGCTGCCCAAGGGCAAGCGCCGCGAGCATCTGACAGCGGCGGCCGAGTTGGTGTTTACGGAAGACTTCTCGGGCCGAGTTTATAGTTTTGATAGCGCGGCGGCGCGGGCTTTTTCTAAGATTGCGTCAAGCCGGCGCACCAGCGGCAGGCCCATCAGCCATCCGGATGCGCAAATCGCCGCCATCGCGAAAACGAGGCGGGCCAAAGTAGCAACTCGCGATGTCAGGGGCTTCGAGCAATGTGGGGTCGATGTTGTTGACCCGTGGAACTAGTGGTGACGTGAAAGGATCGTGAAATTGGTGACACCAGACAAATCTCAATCCCCCGAAGAGCGCCTGCAACACGAATTCAATCGCTGGGCTGATGAGGGTGAAGGCGCGAAGATGGAACGCCATCATCTCGATATCACCGAGAAGACGATGCGCCGGATGGAACTGCGTCCGGGGGAACGTGTGCTTGATCTCGGCTGCGGTTCGGGATGGGCGACTCGTTTGCTTGCGCGCATGGTTAGTGACGGGCCTCAAGGATTTGGACAGGTCGTTGGAGTCGACATTTCCGACGAGATGGTTCGCCAGGCGCGCGCCGCTTCGAAAGAGTTCGACAACGTTATGTTTGTCGTAGGGTCGGCGGCGCAGATTCCATGGGAGGAAAACTTCTTCGACAAAGTGCTTTCGGTGGAGTCGTTCTATTACTATCCCGATCAGGATCGGGCGCTGGCCGAGCTGTTTCGCGTGATGGCCCCGCATGGGCGGCTGTTTATTCTGATCAATCTTTACAAAGACAATCCATATTCGCTGCAATGGGTGCCGAAGCTGAAGGTGCCGGTGCAAGTGCGCTCCGCGGCGGAATACGTCGAATTGCTGAAGGCGCACGCCTTCGAAAAAGTGGAGTATGCGCTGATTCCTGACGATACGCCCACGCCGGAGAACTATCAGACGACGTCATTCCATTCGCTCGACGATTTGAAGGCATTCAAGCGCATTGGGGCGCTGCTGCTGATGGCTTCGAAGCCGGATGTGCGCAATCCGGCGCCTGGGTACGCGATTTACTAGCTTCGAGCCCGGAGCTTCGAACACGCAGAGTCCGGGGTGATCGCCATTTTTCTCTTTGCTCGCTCGTAGCCCAAGGCGCGTAGCTCGCAGCCCGATCTGTGAACCGCGGTCACGCCTGAGCGTATGATCATGGTTTATGCTGTACCACAAGAGGCCGCATGAGCTGGTTGCAGAATAAATTCGAAAAGAATTTCATGATCTCGACGGTGGACTACGTCTTCAACTGGGCGCGCAAATCGGCGCTCTGGCCGATGACGTTTGGCCTCGCGTGCTGCGCTATCGAGATGATCGCGTCGTCGACGGCGCGCTTCGACATCGCGCGCTTTGGGTCGGAGGTATTCAGGCCGAGCCCGCGGCAGTCGGACTTGATGATCGTCTCCGGCACCGTGACCTTGAAAATGGCGCCGGTGGTGAAGCGCATCTATGACCAGATGCCGGAGCCCAAGTGGGTGATCTCAATGGGCGCGTGTTCATCAGTGGGCGGCCCGTTCAATACGTACGCGGTATTGCAAGGTGTCGATCGCGTCGTGCCGGTGGATGTCTATGTGATCGGATGCCCGCCGCGTCCGGAAAATTTGTTTTACGCGCTGCTCAAGTTGCAGGACAAAATCGACACCATGACGCTCGCCAAGCGACCCACCGAAGTGCGGCTTGAAGCGCAGATGATGGAAGATTTCAAACGCCAGGTGATGGTCGCGCAGACGATGCAGCCCAAATAGTGGTTTAAGTTGCTGCTGTCATCTTGAGCGGAACATGGTCATCGGCGAAGCCGAAGACAATGTGGAGTCGAAAGACCCCTACACCATATACCACTGCCGGCGACATCCGCCTCCGTACGATAAAATCCTCGCAGCCCCCATGGCCAAGCCGCTTATTCTCGCTGTCATCCTCACTCTATTTCTGGCTCTCCTCGCCGCAAACGGTCCCTCAGCGAATCCGCAGGAGGCAACGCGGCTCAACAATATTGGCGTGGCATACATGAATCAGCAGCTCTTTGAAAAAGCCCTGAAGAAGTTCGAAGAAGCGGCCGCCGCTGATCCGGCATTGCAGATCGCGACGGTCAATCGCGGCGTGGCGCTGCTGAACTTGCAGCGGCTCGATGAAGCGAAGGCGCTGCTTGAGAAAGCAGTCAGAGACAATCCCAAAGACGCCCATGCGTGGTACAACCTCGGCCTTTATAACAAGAACTCATCGGACGCGAGCGCCGCCGTCGACGCATTCCGCCGCGTCACTGAAATCGATCCAAACGACGCCGACAGCTGGTACTTTCTCGGATCGACTTATGCGCAACTAAAGCAATTTCCGGAAGCGATCGAGGCTTTCGAGCACGCATTGAAGCTCGATCCGCATCATGCCTCGGCACAGTTTGGACTGGCGCGAGCTTATCAACAATCGGGACAAGCCGACCCAGCGCACGAAGCGATGAAAAAATTTCAATACATCACGCAGAACAAGCTCGGCGCGCCGATTAGCTTGGCATACGGAGAGCAGGGAAAATATTCGCGCGCGGAAGAATCGCCGCAGGTGGCGGAGAAAGTTCCGGCGCAGATTCCGGTGCAGTTTGTGGATGTGACGGCGGAGGCGAGGATTGTCTCTAGGCCTAGAGTTGAACTTTTCCATCACAACGAAGTCGCTTCATTGTTCGGGCCGGGTGCGTGTTTCGTTGATTACGACGGTGACGGACGGATCGATCTGCTGATCGCAGATAACGGACCACAAGGTGGCCTGGCGCTCTACCACAACACCGGTGGCAAGTTTGAGGACGTTACGGCGGGCGCGGGACTCGATCCGTCCCTTCGCGCAGTGGGATGTACCGCAGGTGACTATGACAATGATGGCTTCGAAGATATTGCGCTAAGCCTTTATCAGCACGGTGTTGCTCTCCTTCATAATCAGAAAAACGGAACGTTTAAGGATGTGACCGATGCCTCCGGGATTAGTCGAGCCGCCGAGATTAAGAGCGATGGGGAAAATGCTGGCCTCACCTTCATTGACTACGACCATGATGGTGACCTCGATCTCTACGTGAGCCGTTATTACTCGGACGTGAGGCGTTTTCCGGCGGCACCTAGCGCAAACCTAATGTTGAGGAATAATGGCAATGGAGAGTTTACGGACGTGACAGGGACAGTGGGCCTGACATCTCCGGAAAGCAGCCTAAGCGCAATTGGAACCGATTTCAACAATGATCGTGCCGTGGATGTGGTTGTTGCTGGCGGGCGTCTACCATATCTTTTCATCAACCCCAGAGAGGGCAAATTCGCCCAACAGCCTTGGGAAGCAATGTTCTCCGCGCCAACACACGGGGTCGCAGTTCTCGATTTCGATCACGACGGATGGATGGATCTGGCCTTTACGAGATCAGGAGCCTCAGGCCTCACCCTTTGGCGCAATAATCGCGGCAAGAGCTTTGAGCAGGTGAGGCTGCCAGAAACCAACTGGGTCCGCGCCTATGGCGTAGCCGCCATCGACTACGACAACGACGGTTGGGTTGACCTAGTCGCTGTCGGCGAGACGAAAGACGGCAAAGGCGAAGTCCGCCTCTTCCGCAATCTCGGGCCCGACGGATGGAAAGACGTCTCCGCCGACGTCGGACTCGACAAGATTCAGCTCAAAGAGCCGCGCGCCATCATCGTTGGCGACTACAACAACGACGGAGCCGCCGATCTTCTGATCACGCAAAATCACGGGCCGGCGGTGCTACTCCGCAATGAGGGCGGCAACAAAAACAATTCGCTGCGCCTCGCGCTCAAGGGATTGAACGACAACAAGAGCGCAATCGGCACCAAGGTGGAAGTTTTCTCCGGCGGCTTGCGGCAGAAGTTTGAGGTGTATGGATCGTCGGGCTACCTGGGGCAGAACTCGCCTTATCTGACGATCGGTCTCGGGCAAGCAAAAGAAGCCGATGTCGTCCGCATGCTGTGGCCGACGGGCGTTTTGCAGGATGAAATCGGAGTTGCGGCTAACAAGCTGCAAAACATAACGGAACTCGATCGCCGTGGCAGTTCGTGTCCGAC
>JBEKXO010000078.1:0-19090 GCA_049511995.1 Terriglobales bacterium | reverse complement strand
CCATTGTCATCCCGAGCAGAGCGAGGGATCTGCAGTTGCTCTTGCGGAGTGCTAAGTGCTAAGTGCTGACGGCTGTCTTCCTTCCACGAAAACAGCCCACTCGCCCGCAACACCTCCTCATCAAATTCCCGCCGCAGAGCATCGCGCAGCTGAAATCCGGAATCAGGCGCATAGCCGATCCGAAAGCGAGCAATCATCTCCGCATCAAGACCGCGTCCCTTCAGGTATTCGCGCGCATTAGCGCCCTCAGGCCTCCGCAGACATTCCTGAAAAAACTGCACCGCCCGAACGTGCACGTCGAGCAGCGCCATCCGAAGTTGCGCATCGCGCGCCTCTGCCGGACTCGAAAAACTGATCTTCGGCATCGGCACGCCTAGCTTTTGCGCGATCAGCCGGACTGCCTCAGGAAAGGTAATGTTTTCGACCTTCTGAATAAACGTGAAAACATCCCCCGATTCTCCGCAGCCAAAGCAGTGAAAGAACTGCCGCGTGGCGTGTACAGAAAATGAGGGCGTCTTCTCCGAATGAAACGGACAAAGCCCGGAGAAATTCTGCGCGCCCGCCTTCTTCAGCTTGACGTAGTCGCCGACGATGCGAACGATATCCGCCTGCTGCTTAAGCGTCTCTTTGAAGTTGTCGGAAGAAGTCATTGAGGGCGCACAGCGCTCCTATTGTAATTCGGGGAGAGGGCATCACAAACAAATGCGGCCTGGGCCAGCCACCCAAGCCGCATTGTTATCGCGGACGTTCTGAACCGCCATCTCTCGTCTGTGCGAAAGACCACCGCTCACCTGCACTCCGAAGAATGCGCTCGAACGATGCTGCCTGAAGCTCGCGCTTCAGGACCAGAATCCAGCGCTTAAATCCTCCCCGAAAGAAGGATCTCTGAGAAGGCCGCTAAGCCCGGGCACCGGCGCACTGGACATGCACCGAATTTCCCCCGGTGACTCACTCTCAAGATCACCGGCAACGCTGAACCCCTGTTGGAACCAATTCAGAACATCTCACGCTTTGACTGTGAGCACTTTGCGGCAGATGAAAAATTAACGCAATCGCAAACTGCGCCGCCGTTGTGTAAAAACTGTGGAGTGGCGAAACTTCCTGTGGATACTCTAGGAAAATCGGATTTTAATTTGCCCGTGGCCTCCTCGTTCTGTGCCTGCCGTACAATAGCCCCGATGATTGCTCATCTTCGCGGAACCTTGCTGGCCAAGCACCCCAATCAGGCGATCGTCGAGATCCACGGAGTTGGCTATGACGTCGCCATCAGCGTGCCTACGTTCACCGAAATGCCCGCCGCAGGCGCGGAAGTGGCGCTGCACATCCACACCCATGTGCGCGAGGACGCGCTGAACCTCTATGGCTTTTTACGGCTGGCTGAAAAACAGCTTTTTGAAAAGCTGCTCACCGTGAGCGGCATTGGCCCCAAACTGGCGATCACAATCCTCAGCGGAATGCCCGCCGATGAAATGGTGGCAGCGATTCGTGGCAGCGACGTAGCGCGCCTCACCCGCATACCCGGCATCGGCAAGAAAACAGCGGAACGTATGGTGCTGGAGCTGCGCGAAAAGCTTTCGACCGTGCCAGGCGCGTCCGAAACGAGCTTCGCGCCGGCGAACTCAGTCGAAGAAGACGTAATCTCAGCGCTGGTTAATCTAGGCTATCAGCGAGCAGCGGCGGAGAAGGCATTGCTCGCGGCCCGCGGCGGCAAAGACGCACAGAGTTTCGACATTCTATTTCGCAGCGCATTAGGATCGCTATCAAAATAACTCCGAGTCAGCTGCAGAAGAGTTTTGTTTTTGGGTGGCGCAGCATTTCAGCGCTGCGCCGACAGGGTTGCAATGTGTGATGGGATTCCTGGAAGTAAACCTGCCGGAGAACTAACGGGTTTGAGCTAAAATGTGCCAGAATATCTTGTCGATGACATATCTGTGAAAAATGACATTATGCTATTATTATGTCATCTCTTTCTCGACTGGACACCCTATGGATGCCGAGACCCGATTACGAGTGAATGAAAACGGCCGCGTCGTAATTCCAGCTTCGTTTCGCAAGGCGCTGGGCATCAATGCTGGCGATGAAGTGGTGTTGCGAATCGAAGACGACGAACTGCGCATTATGACTATAAAGAGCCGTGTGGAGCGGGCGCAACGCCGGGTCCAAAGCTACGTAAAGCCCGGACGTTCTCTTGCCGACGAACTGATTGCTGAACGCCGCGAGGCATCCAAACGTGAGTAAAGTGGTGCTGGACGCCTCTGCCATTCTTGCATTGCTCAATGCGGAGCCGGGAACAGAAATGCTAACCTCCGAAATCTTGAGCGACTCCACTTGCAGTACGGTCAATCTCGCCGAGGTTCAGAGTAAACTGGTAAGTTTGGGGGGTACGGCGGAGGAAGCATGGGATGACGCTCTCAGCCCTGTTCGAGAGTCGACGTCTTTTACGGAGCAACATGCGAAAATTGTGGGGAATTTAGTCGCTCAGACCCGAACTCTTGGACTTTCATTGGGTGATCGGGCTTGTTTAGCGCTTGCTACGGCGCTTGACGCTCCTGTGTATACGGCCGACAAATCTTGGAAGAAGTTGAAACTAGACTTGAAAATCTACGTGATCCGATAGCGGATAGTTTACAACCTTAAAAGCGGATCGCCCTTTTCGCCTGAACGTTTCACTCTTATCTTCCCATACAACTACGCCACCTCCTCAGTTCCCGACAAATCGCAAATACAGATCCCGGTCCTGGCGGCAAGTCTCGGCCATTTGCTTTACCTTTTGCCACGCCTCTAACTGAGCCTCATCGCGCACACGATCTTTCACGCGATCCCATTCCGTAAGAAACGTTTCCATCTGCAGGTGGTTGAAAACCGTTTTGCCGAACGGATCAATACCGCTGAGCAGCAGAAAATCCGCACGTTCGGCGGCTGGCACCAACCCGTGCACCATCACCCACTCGCCACGTTCGCCGAGATCGTCTTCCAATTTCACCAGCAGGGACATTGCTTCAACTCTATGTGTGATGCAAAGCTACTGGCCGCAATGTAACAGCATGGGCACGGCATTGTCCAAGGTGAGTCAGATGTCGAAGGTAACCAAGAAGCGCTCCGCCCCGGGCAGATTGAAATTCCGCCTACGCTTCCCCTACGTGGGTCCCGTGCTGGAAATGGTATTGCAGAATCTTCGCCGCTAGGGCGGGAGTAACTCCCTGTCCTGGATTCCGCGCTTCGATCGACCGCACAACTTCTCCGCGACAGATCACTTCCGTGGACGCGAGACCTGCGATTTCCGCCGGCAAAACCAGGCTGATCTCCAGCTGTGCGTTAGGTAAAAGCATTTCCTGCGCTTGGAACAACATTCCCGAGCGGCTGATGTTTTCGGTGGTTCCCGGGCGCCAGCTCTTTTCTCCTAGCGGTCGATAACGCAGCGGCAAATGCAGGTTAAACCGGCGCGCTCGGAACGGCGGCATTTTCTTCTCGGCCGCGCTCGTCCCGGCGCGAGAAGACATCGCCACCTCTTCGGGAATCGGTTCCGAGTCGAGCAACTCGCGAACCCGCTCTTTGAGCAACGGAAGGCTGAATGGCTTTTGCAGCAGATTGATGCCAGCATCAATCGTGCCGTCATGACCGACCGCGTTCTCGGCATAACCGGACATATACAACACACGAATATTCGGCAGCAACTTCACGACCTGCGCCGCCAACTCGCGGCCATTCATCCCGGGCATAATGACGTCCGTGAGGAGAAGATCAATCGTGCCCTCATGCCCGTCCACGATCTGCAAGGCCGCCGCGCCGTCTTCTGCTTCCAATATCTTGTAGCCCTGCCGCTCCAGATACTGCCGGGCAAGACGGCGCAGATTGATCTCATCTTCGACCAGGAGGATCGTTTCCTGTCCCCGATCCGCGCGCGGCAGGCCAACCGATTCCTGCGCCGTGGCGGCCTCTTCGCGGCCATCGATGCGCGGAAAATATGCCCGAAACGCCGTGCCTCGCTTGGGTTCGCTGTCGACGAATATGAAACCCCCGCTCTGCTTCACGATGCCGTAAACGGTAGAAAGGCCGAGGCCGGTGCCCTTCGATCCCTTGGTCGTGAAGAACGGCTCGAAGATGTGCGATTGCGTCTCAGGGTCCATGCCCACGCCCGTGTCGCTGATCGTTAGCATTATGTAGTCACCCGGAATGAGCGGCGTGTGGGTGCGCGCGAAATTCTCGTCCAGCGTTACATTCGCCGTGGCGATGGTCAGCTTGCCCCCCTGCGGCATGGCGTCGCGCGCGTTGACAGCGAGGTTCATGATGACCTGGTCGATCTGGCCCGGATCTGCGCGAACCGCTCCCAGCGCCGGATCTGGAACCATCACTAGGTCGATGTCCTCTCCGATCATCCGCGTGAGCATCTTCAGGTTTTCCGCGACCACTTCGTTCAGATCGAGCACCTTCGGAGCCAGCATTTGCTTCCGGCTGAAAGCGAGCAACTGACGGGTCAAAGAAGTCGCGCGTTGCGCGGCATTCGAAATTTCCTGCGCCGGTCCGCGCAGCCGCGGATCAGGCCCCAGCCGCTCCAGCAAAAACTCGGAGTAGCCGGAGATCACCATGAGCAGATTGTTGAAATCGTGGGCGACACCGCCGGCCAGTCTTCCAACCGCTTCCATCTTTTGCGCTTGGCGGAGTTGCAGTTCGAGCGTGCGGGTTTCCGTAAGATCTTCCATAAAAATTTCGAAGCTGTCTCCGTCTTTGCCATTTGGAATGGAGCGGCCCGAGATGCGCGCCACAATGACCGTGCCGTCCTTGCGCAAGCATTCGGTTGTCAGATTGTCGAATTCCTTGCGGGCGCGAAAATAATCGACGGTGCGAAACCATTGCTGCGCGTCGGCATACAAGCTTCCCAGATGCCGGCCCCTGAGCTCGGCGGCATCGTCATAGCCGAACATGGCCACCAGCGCCGGGTTTGCGTCCTGCAGAATGCCCAGTGCATCGCAGCGGCAGATGCCGTAGGGCGCATTCATCACGAGCGACCGAAAATTGCTCTCGGATCGCCGCAGGCTTTCCTGCGTAGCCCGCAATGCGGCATTGAACCAGCAGATCAGCAGCGCCACCGCGAAGAACAGGGCAAGATGGGCGATCGCCTTGTGATATTCGCGTGGAGTTTGTTCTCCTGTGAACGAATAATATGCGCTGACCGTGAGCGCAAAAGATGTAGCGGCAAGCCCCGGCTTCCATCCCCCGTACCACGCGCTGACCATCACGGCCACGGCAAAGACGACCAGCCGACTCTCCGAAACGTCCGAAAAAAATAGCGTGGGAATCAGCGCGAGAACCGTGCTGAGGAGAGCGACTCCGTAGCGCAGAATGGGTGCGCGCGCCGGTGCCACTGCTAATCTGCGGATGAGGGGGAGGTTCATTCGCATGGCCTTATGCTAAGCGCGGGTCGCGCGCCCAGCGAGTTACGGCGGTCCACCGCATTTTCCTGGCGGCACAGTGGCCAGAGGTACACCCGTCAGGCCGACACTTGCAAGCATCGCCTGGGGCAACTTCCTGGAGCTCAAACAGGGTGCCCACAGCCTATTCTCATTGGATGCGTTTGGCAAAACTCGCTGGTACACCGCGGTATCTGGATACACAACAAGTCTTGTCCAAATACTCGGTTAATGAAGATTTTGCGATCACGCGCACCCAGACAGCGCTTACTGAGCACCTTGCAACATTGGCCAGTAACGACGAAACTATCGGGTCAGTCAAGGCACAATCTGCAAGGCAAAGCGGTCAGGTAACTCACAATGAATATTGGCTTCTTCGGAGGCAGCTTCGATCCCATCCATCGCGGACATGTGGCGCTCGCCCGAGCGGCGGCGGAACGCTACGCTCTAGGTCAGGTTTTGTTCGTAACGGCGGGCATTCCTCCGCATAAACAAAAACATCCGCTTACACCGTTCATTCATCGCTACACCATGGTCGCGCTCGCCACGCAAGACGAGCGTCGATTTGTCACATCCCTGCTGGAGGCGCCAGAAAATCTGACAACCCGTACAACGACCATCCACCCAGGGACGGCCGCCCCTGGCCGTTCAGCGGGCCGCACGTCCGCACCCGCGAATTATTCCATCGAGACGGTCCGTCGCTTGAAACAAGATTTGAAAAAATCCGACCGGCTCTTTTTCCTGATCGGAATAGACGCCTTCCGTGACATTGCCAAATGGCGCGAGGCAACCGCCCTCCTCGCGATGTGCGATTTTGTTGTAGCCAGCCGCCCTGGTTATTCGCTCCGCGACGTGGCCGAATCGTTGCCAGACGTTTTGCGGCCTCCCGAGGCAGTGACTCGGCCGTTTCACAAGCAAGCCGCAACGGGCGACCTGGCTCTTCCCGGACTCACGGTGCACATGCTGGAAGGTGTTCATCAGAACGTGTCGGCAACCGCGATTCGGAAAGCCGCAGCGGAAAGTAAGCCGCTCGCCCGATGGCTCGATCCTCGCGTGGCGGACTATGTGCGCAAGCAGAGACTCTATCGCTAAGAGAATCACGTAGAATCCCGGTCACCTGCTAGCCCGCGTGGCCCACCTACGCAGATGCGGCGGGTTACAATCAATCAGCCCGTATGAAGAAAAAGGATGACCTCAAACTCCAGGTGAATGAAGCCATTCTCGCCTGCCAGGATAAGCAAGCTGACAATCTCACGATTCTCGAACTGGAAAAAGATTCGGGAGCATTCACCGATTACTTTGTAATGTGTAGCGGCACAAACCCACGTCAAATCCAAGCCATTGCCGACGCCGTCGATGAGCGCCTGGAGGCACTCGGCCTGCGCGTGACTCACTCCGAGGGTTACAAGCAGGCAGAGTGGGTGCTGCTCGACTATGTCGACTTCGTCGTCCACATTTTCTCAGAGAAGGCCCGCCAGTTCTACGATCTCGAACGTCTCTGGAAGTCGGCGAAACGACTGGAACCGGCCGAACTCCTGGCGAAACCGAAGTCCCAACGGCCCACGATCACGCAAGCCAAAACCGCTTCCCCGGCGCCCAAGAAAGCACGCAAGAAAAGAGCCTGATGTCCGCGACCAATCCAGCCCCATGGAGTTCCTCCTACCGCCTTGTAGCCGCGGAAAAGTGGAAGGCAAAATCGGCGATGCTGGGCAGCGCAGTCACAGAAGCCCTGGTTGAATATGCAGAACCTGCGCCGAACATGTGTGTGCTCGATTTGGCCAGCGGGACTGGCGAGCCCGGCATCAGCCTGACGCAGCGCGTGGGGCCACGCGGTTCGGTCATGGCTGTAGACCAGAGTTCCGAACTACTCGCCATCGCCACGGAACGCGCCCGTAATAAGGGACTCGCAAACTTCGCTGTCCAGCAGGCCGACGCGCACCATCTGCCATTTGCTGACCGGAG
The DNA here is from genome assembly GCA_049511995.1 of Terriglobales bacterium. Lineage (GTDB taxonomy): Bacteria > Acidobacteriota > Terriglobia > Terriglobales > Acidobacteriaceae > Acidiflorens. Next base: position 11,720 of record JBEKXO010000078.1, on the reverse strand, counting down.
CTTTGACCTCGCCACCTGTCGCTTTGGTGTGATGTTCTTCAGCAAAGCCGAACAAGCTCTGAAAGAATTACGCCGCGTGCTGAAGCCAGGAGCCCGCGCGTGCTTCGTCGCGTGGGGGTCGATGGAACAACCTTATTGGCAAAGTACGATGAAAATAATTCATCGCCATGTGGGAGGAAACATGCTTGAACCAGGCGGAGCCGATCCCTTCCGATTCGCTGACGCTGGTTCCTTGGCGGAAGTACTGAGCGCTGCTGGATTTGACGAGGTAGAAGAGGCAAGTCGAATTCTGCCCTGGACATGGCTCGGAGAAGCCGAAGAAGTCTTCGAATACGCCTGTGCTGTGGCAGCCCCATTCCGCCCCATGCTAGAGCGGGTAAAAGCCGACGATTGGCCCATAATCCGCGCCAAAGCAATCGCGGCCATCGAGCTCTATCGCGTAGAAGATGAGATTCGATTCACTGCCCGGGTCGTTCTGGCGTCGGGAAAAGCCTGAGTTACAAACGCTCGCATGGGGCTTACGAGGCGCGGCGTCACTCTTTGTGCGAAGAACGCGGCAATCCCATTTGCGGGGACGAGTTACCTTCCTCGTAATAGGAATCTCCAGCGGGAAGTAAGTTTCGTTCACAATAATTCGACGCACGACAGCTCGAACTACCACTTTCGTGCCATTCGGCCCCGATTCTCCACAGCTTCCACTGCCTTGCTACTTGCATTCCTGTATGGAATTTACAGATAATCGGGGCGAGAGCTCACCGCCGTGTATCGCTACAGCCGCGCGGACCTTTTGCGCATACTTCACCTCGTTCCTCGCCAGCTTCAAACCTGGGAGAAGGCCGGACTGGTTAGCGCCGCCGAAGATTACTCTTTTTTCGATCTCGTGCAAATCAAAAAAGTGCGTGACCTTTGCGCCCAGCGCGTCCGCCCCGCCGTTATCCGGCAATCGCTCGAAGCCATGCAGAAACAGGTGGCGGGTATGGAGAATCCCCTGCTCGAAGCCGGCGCCTACCAGAGCGGACATCGCGTCGCCTTTCGGCACCAGGGGCGGCTTCTCGAACCAATTGCCGGGCAGTTCATGTTCGATTTCTCGTCGGAAGAGAGTAGAGTTTTAGCCAGCCCTCCACGCAGCGGTCCGGAGCTGGTGATTACCGATGTTGCCGACTTGTTTGCGCGCGGTATTGTTCTGGAAGAAAATCCCGCCACTCAAAGCGAGGCAATCACTGCCTATTCAAAGGTTCTCGAAATGGATCCTGCACACGCCGCCGCGCACATCAACCTGGGTACCCTCTACTACAACCGTCAGGAATACTCTCTCGCCGAAAAACACTACCGCTCGGCGATTCAGATCGATCCCCGCTACGCCCTCGCCTATTTCGATCTTGGCAACGTGCTCGATGAAACCGGCCGAGTCGAAGAAGCCATCAACACTTATAAGACTGCGATTCAGCTCGCGCCCACCTACGCCGATGCGCATTACAACATTGCTCTTGCCTACGAGAAAATGCGTCAGCCCCGCAAAGCGCTGCAACATTGGCGCGCCTATGTAAAGCTCGACACGACCGGCCCTTGGACCGTCCACGCCAAACACCAGATCGCACGCATCCTGCAAAGCGATTCCCTGAAGCTGGTGCATTCCCGCGGGGCGAATTAGCGAACCATCTAGCGCTCGCAAAAAAGGGCGCCGCCTACGCCGCGCCCCGGAAAATTAAACGCCCAGTCGTCCGCCGGTTAGTTCACTACCAGTTTGTTATCGACGCTAAAAGCGCCCGTTACTGAGTTCGCGCGCATTCCTGCGATGGTCTTGTCCATCGCGCTATCGACCGTACCGTAGAGCGTCACATGTCCATTGTCCACGACAATTCGAATCGGATGCACCGGGTCAATCGCGTATTTGCCGAGCACCGAGTCCCGATATATCGCTCGAGCCGTACGCGCTCGAATCGAATCGTCGAAATTCGACACCGGTAGAACTTTCACATCGTCCACTACATCCTTAACGCCCGGCGTCCGCGCCACGATTGCCAGCGCCGAATCCTTCGGAGGATCCCACACCGTATCGCCGCTGAGAGTCACGACGCCATCCTTCACGCTGAGCGCGACGTAGTTGAACGCGTTGTCATAATATCCGACCCGGTCATAGGCCAACTGCTTGGCCAGTTTCTTCTCAAGTTGCGCGTCGGGCACGGTTTCTCCCGCGACCGTTATGTCGTTGCGAACCCCTGTAACATCTTTGACCTTCTTGATTTTCTTAGTGGCGTCCAGTTTGTCCTGATAAAGCCCAACCGTGCCGGTCAGCGTCACAATGCCATCCCCGACACTCGAATTCACGCCCTGCAAGCGCTTCGCGTCATGAATCTTCTGACCAACTGCCTGCTCAATCTGCCCATCGTACCGGCCCGTCACGGCCATAGCACTCATACTCAGCAGAACGAGGAGCGCCAAAGTCGACGCCCAAAATTGTTTCTTCATCATCATTGTTCACCCTTGCCGGAATTATCTTTTATTTCCTATTAACCGGCTGGTTAAATAGATGCTTCGCGCGTCGGCAAAGATTTACGAGGAAGGGAGCTTTTACAAACAATTACAGGAGCGCAACCGTTTGAGAGGCACACCCGGCGTCTAACGGACTAACCGACGGTGCCGCGAAAAAGGCTGATGAGTCTATCGTAAAATTGAAATGCAAAGCAAAGAGCGAAGTTATGGGGCTCGTCTTTTCCGCTTGGCGCCTGCCTTCTTCACTGGCACCCTTTTCGCAAACACTCGCCCAAAAACCTTGTCAATATTCTTAAGCTGCCGCTGCAGATCAAATGCCCGTTCGATCTTCGCCCGCGGCACTCGCCCGCTGATCTCCGAATCGTTCACAATCAGTTCGTGGAAATCGAGATCCTCTTTCCAGGCTCGCATAGCATGACTCTGCACCAGGCGATACGCGTCCTCCCGTGAAATGCCGCTCTCGACTAAGTCAAGCAACAACTGTCCGCTGAACACCAGTCCCCGCGTGCTTTCGAGATTCGCCAACATCCGCTTCGGGTAAACAAACATGGTCTCAATCAAGTTCGCCGTCTTATTAAGCAAATAGTCGGCAAGCGTGGTTGAATCCGGAATAATGATGCGCTCCGCCGACGAGTGCGAAATATCGCGCTCATGCCAGAGCGCAACGTTCTCAAAACCAGCTTGCGCGTTCCCCCGCACGACGCGCGCCAGCCCGGAGATCTGCTCGCTTGTCACCGGATTCCGCTTATGCGGCATCGCCGACGAACCCTTCTGCTTCTCGCTGAAATATTCCTCCGCCTCGCGAACTTCCGTGCGTTGTAAGTGGCGTATCTCCGTAGCGATCTTGTCGAGAGTCGATGCAATCGTCGCCAGCGTCGCCAGATAAAATGCATGCCGGTCACGCTGAATCACCTGCGATGAAATTGCGGCAGCCTTCAATCCCAGGCGCGCGCATATCTCCTCTTCGAGTTCGGGCGTAAGGTGCGCAAAGGTTCCGACCGCGCCCGAAAACTTGCCCACGCGCAAATCCTCGGCCGCAACCCTAAAGCGCGCGATGTTGCGCTGCGTCTCCGAATACCAGTTCGCAATCTTGAATCCGAAAGTGATGGGCTCGGCATGAATGCCATGTGTGCGCCCAATCATCGGCGTGTCTTTGAACTCCCACGCCCGCCGTTCCAGCACATCCGACAGCCGCTCCAAGTCACCCGCAATCAGCGACGATGCCTGCTGAATCAGCAAAGCCTGCGCCGTGTCGACAACATCGTTCGACGTCAGTCCATAGTGAAACCAGCGCGCATGAGGTCCCACAATCTCCGCCACCGCGGTAGTAAATGCGATGACGTCGTGTTTAACCTCGGCCTCGATCTCGAAGATGCGCTCGACGCTGAAGTTCGCGCGCGCGCGTATTGCCTTCGCCGCCTCTTTCGGAACGATCCCTGCGGCAGCCAATGTCTCTGTCGCTGCGACCTCAACCGCCAGCCAGGTGCGAAAGCGGTTCTCATCGCTCCATATGCGAGCCATCTCCGGCCGTGTATAACGTGGAATCACAGCACTGTCTCCTGAAAGGGAACCGAGGATTGTAAATCAGTAGAGCGAAACCTGCAGAGCATGCGGTGCTCGTGAACCGCTCTTCCTTCGTGCACCTTAGTGGCCTTCGTGGTTGCCACTTTCGCAGCTTCCGGAATTAGGACTGAGAAAGATGACTCTCACACCGACTTGCGCTGCATCCGGAGCCGCAACCGGTCAAACGTTAAGTAAACGACCGGCGTGGTATAAAGCGTAAGCATCTGGCTCAAAATTAGCCCTCCCACGATCGTGATGCCCAGCGGCCTGCGCAATTCAAAACCAGTCCCCGTCCCCAGCGCCAGCGGCAGCGCGCCCAACAGCGCCGCCATCGTCGTCATCAGGATTGGCCGGAAGCGCAACATGCAGGCCTCAAAAATCGAGTCGATCGGTTTCTTTCCCTCGTTCCGCTCTACTTCTAGCGCAAAATCGATCATCATGATCGCGTTCTTTTTTACGATACCAATCAGCAGCACGATGCCGATAATGGAGATAATGTTCAAATCCACGCCAAATAACATCAAAGCCAGCATCGCGCCCACGCTCGCCGATGGCAGTGTGGAAATGATGGTCAGCGGATGGATCAGGCTTTCATACAAAATGCCGAGAACGATATAGACCGCCAGCAGAGCGGTCACAATCAGCATGGGTTCGGTGCCGAGCGATTGCTGGTAAGCCAGAAGCGTGCCGGCAAAAAAGCCCTGTAGCGTGGACGGCGCCCCCATACTCTTTTGCATCTGGTCGATTGCGAGCGTCGCATCGCTCAACGATTTACCGGCCGCGAGGTTAAAAGACACCGTGACCGACGGGAATAAGCCCGTATGGTTAATGGCCAGCGGCGTCGTGTTAGCGTGAGCCGTAGCTACCGCGAGAAGCGGAATGTAGCCGCCGCCATTAGTGTCGACAGCCGAATGCAGGTAGACGTCTTTCAGTCCGTCCGGGCTTTGCCAGTACTGCGGAGCAACCTCCAGCACCACGTAATACTGATTCAGTTGCGTATAGATAATCGATACTTCCGATTGACCGAACGCGCTATACAACGCTGAATCCAGCGACTGCACCGTCAATCCGAGCTTGGCAGCGGTCACTCGATCATACGTCAGCAGTTCGTCAAGCCCGCCATTCTGCTGGTCCGAACTTACATCGAGAAGCCCTGGCAATTTGTGCATTTGCCCGAGTATCGCCGGCCCCCACTTAAAAAGATCATCCACACTATCGGCCTGAATCGTGTACTGGTACATCGCATTGCTCGACCGTCCGCCGATGCGCAAGTCTTGCGCCGCTTGCAAAAACGCCGACGCCACAGGCAGGCGATTCAACTGCGGACGAAGCCGGTCGATGATCTGCGACGCCGTCACCTTGCGTTCCGCCAGCGGTTTGAGCGCAATAAAAATCGACCCCGTATTCGTGGCCCCAGAGCCTCCGCTGAAAGCGATCACATTCTCCACCGCCGGATCGTTCTTGATCACCGCACCGATTCTCCGAATCGAGTCGTCCATTGCCGGGAACGACGAATCCTGCGGCCCGCGCACGCTCCCGGCGATTGCGCCCGTGTCTTCCACCGGGAAAAAGCCCTTCGGTATTCTGATAATCAGCACCACGTTGAGCGCAATCGTGATGAACAGCACCACCAGCGTGAGCGCCGGATGCTCGAGCACCCAATGCAGGCTGCCGCTATACATCGAAAGCATGCGCTCAAAGAACTTCTCGCTGGCCATGTAGAGGCGCCCATGTTTTTCCCCGCGCTCGTTCTTCAACAGATAAGCGCACATCATCGGAGTCGTTGTCAGCGAGATCACCATCGACACAAACACCGCCGTCGACAGCGTGACGGCGAATTCGCGAAAGAGCCGTCCCACAATTCCACCCATCATCAGCAGCGGAATAAAAACCGCGATCAGCGAGATGCTGATGGTGAAAACGGTGAAGCCAATTTCTTCCGCGCCCTTCAACGCCGCCGCAAACGGCTTCATGCCGTCTTCCAGATGGCGCGCGATATTTTCCATCACCACGATCGCATCATCGACCACAAACCCAGTAGCAATGGTCATCGCCATTAGCGAGAGGTTATCCAGTGTGTATCCGAACAGATACATCACCGCGAAAGTACCCACGAGCGAGACCGGCACCGCGACCGCCGGTATCAGGGTGGCGCGGCCGTTGCGGAGGAAAACAAAAACGACAAGAATTACCAGTCCGATGGAAAGGATCAGAGTCCTCTCGACGTCGCTCACGGATGCGCGGATCGTAGTCGTCCGATCGAGAACGATGGTGGTATCGATCCCGAGTGGAATGGTCGCCTTTACAAAGGGCAGCTGCGCGCGAATGCGGTCGACGGTGGCAATAATATTGGCGCCCGGCTGCCGGAAAATGATGACTGTGATCGCGCGTTTGCCATTCAAATAACCGGCAGCACGGATGTTCGCGACCGAATCCGTCACCGTCGCGACATCGGACAAATGAATGGCCGCGCCATTCTTATAACCAACCACGATCGGCTTGTAATCGTCGGCATGCGAAATCTGATCGTTGGCCAGGATGTCCGCGCTGTTCTCTCCATCCGCAAGTTGCCCTTTGGCGAGGTCAGAATTTTGCAGGCTCAACACAGACTGCAAATTCGCCATGGTAAGTCCATAGCTCGCCAGTTGCGTGGGATTCGCATCCACCCTGACAGACGGCAACGCGCCCCCTCCAACCACCACCTGGCCCACGCCATCGATCTGCGACAGTTTCTGCGCGAGGACAGTGGACGCTTCGTCATACATCTTATCGGGTCCATATTTGTCGGAAGTGAGCCCGAGAATCATGATCGGCGAGTCGGCAGGATTCACTTTGCGATAGGTCGGGTTGCCCGGCAGATTCGCGGGCAGATACGTACGCGCCGCATTGATCGCCGCCTCCACATCGCGCGCGGCGCCATCGATGTCGCGAGTGAGATCGAACTGAATTGTGATCGACGTACTGCCCAACGTGCTGCTGGAGGTCATCTCCGTGACCCCCGCAATGTGCCCGAACTGCCGCTCCAGCGGCGTGGCAACCGACGACGCCATAATCGCAGCGCTGGCACCCGGCAAACTCCCGCTCACCGAAATCGTCGGGAAGTCAACCTCAGGCAGCGGCGCCACCGGCAGCACCTCAAAAGCAATCGCCCCTGCAAGCGCAATCGCTATGGTGAGCAACGTCGTAGCGACCGGCCGGTGAATAAAAGGTTCGGAGATGATCATGCCGGCCCTGCCACTTCCGCATCCCCGCTTTCAGCACGACTTGAGCCGTTCGCGAAGCGCTGCGCCAGCCTGTCAAAAAAAATGTAGATGACCGGCGTGGTGTAAAGCGTAAGCACCTGGCTCAACAGCAGTCCACCAACCATCGAGATGCCCAGCGGTCGGCGCAACTCAGAGCCAAACCCGGTGCCAAGCGCCAGCGGCAACCCGCCCAGTAGCGCGGCCATCGTGGTCATCATGATCGGGCGGAAGCGTAGGAGACAGGCTTCATAAATTGCCTCCGTCGCCGTTTTTCCGCGTTCGCGCTCACCTTCCAGCGCGAAGTCGACCATCATGATTCCGTTCTTTTTCACAATGCCGATCAGCAGCACAATGCCGATAATGGCGACCACGCTCAAATCCTGGCCAAAAATAATCAGCGCCAGAAAAGCTCCCACGCCCGCCGAAGGCAACGTCGAGAGAATCGTGATGGGATGAATAAAACTTTCATACAAAACTCCCAGCACGATATACACAGTGACCAGCGCGGCCAGAATCAACAGCGGTTCATTGGACAGCGAATTCGTGAAAGATGCCGCGGTGCCTTGAAATCCCGCCTGCAAACTGGCCGGCATGTGCATGTCTTTCTGCACCTTGTCGACGGCCGAGATAGCATTGCCGAGCGCACCGTTCGGCGCGAGATTGAACGACACAGTGATTGCCGGAAATTGCCCCTGGTGAGAGATGGACAGCGGCTCCGTTGTCTTCTCGAAGTGCGCGAAGGCGCTGAATGGCACGGCATTACTCGGAGTCGAGCTGGTGGCGCCGGCAGAGGTTGACCCTCTGCTGGACGTGGAGGTGACAGCGTTCGCCGTAAGCGCATTAGCGGGGGGCGCAAGCGTATTCGCCGACGGAGTGTATGGCGCAGAGGCCGTCACTGAATTCGATCCCGCGGAAGACGATCCCGACGACGCAAACGATGTCGAGGCTCCCGCTCCCGTCGCGCCCGACGACGCATTCGACTGGATATAGAGGCGGTTTAGCTTGTTCGGGTCCGTCTGAAATTGCGGCTCACTCTCCAGCACTACGTGATACTGATTCACCTGCGTATACATCGTGCTGATTTGTCTTTGTCCGAACGCATCATACAAAGTGTTGTCGATAGTGGTCGGCGCAATCCCGAGCCGTGAGGCAGTCACACGATCAATCACCAGGGTTACCGCGAGCCCTCCCAGTTGCTGGTCGGTCGCAACATCCTCCAACTCCGGCAACTGCCTCAGCTTTTCAACGAAGCGATTGGTCCACTCGTTCAGTTCATCCGCATTGGGATCTTCTAACGTGTATTGATACTGCGTGCGGCTAACCCGGTCATCCACGGTAATGTTCTGCACCGGCTGCATGAACAACTGAATGCCCTGCACCTGACCCACTCTGGAGTTGAGCCTGCGAATCAGATCGGAAGCGCTGATTTTCCGCTGATTGAGCGGCTTTAAATTAATCGAGAACCGTCCGCTGTTCGTCGTAGTATTCGTTCCATCCGCGCCGATAAACGACGAAACGCTCTCCACCGCCGGATCCGCCAGAATCGCCTTGGCAAGTTGCTGTTGCTTCTCGGCCATCGCCCCCGCGCCAATCGTCGGCGGAGCCTGCGAAATCCCCTGGATCACGCCCGTATCCTGCACTGGGAAAAATCCCTTGGGAATGATGATGTAAAGAAAAACTGTAAGCAGTAGCGTCGAGAGCGCGACCAACAAAGTAATCGTCTGATACTGAATCACCACTTTCAGCGTCCGCCCATAGAACGCAATCATCCCCTCGAAAGCCCGTTCGGTCAATTTATAGATCCGCCCCTGCTTCTCCTTCGGGTTGTGCCGCAAAATCCGCGCGCTCATCATCGGCGTAAGCGTCAGTGAAACCACCGCCGAAATGATAATGGTGACGGCCAACGTCACGGCAAACTCGCGAAACAAACGCCCTACCACATCGCCCATGAAGAGCAGCGGAATCAGCACCGCGATCAGCGAAACCGTCAGCGAGAGAATGGTGAATCCAATTTGCTCAGCGCCCTTCAGCGCCGCTTCCATGGGCGGAACGCCATCTTCGATGTAGCGCGAGATGTTCTCGATCATCACGATCGCGTCATCCACCACAAAACCGGTGGAGATGGTCAGCGCCATCAGCGACAAGTTGTCGAGGCTGTAGCCGAGCATATACATTGCCGCGAAAGTGCCCACCAGCGACAGGGGCACGGCAACGCTGGGAATAATGGTCGCGTATAAACTTCGCAGAAAAAGAAATATGACCAGCACGACCAGGCCGACCGTCAGCATCAACTCGAACTCAACATCGGCAACCGATGATTCGATGGCGGTCGTAAGATCGGTGAGCGTAGTTACCTGAAGGCCCGTGGGCAAATTCGCCTGCAGCTGGGGCAGTAGCTTCTTGATGCTTTTGACCACGGCAATCGTGTTCGCCCCCGGCTGGCGCTGCACGTTCAGAATGACCGCCGGCGTTTCATTCATCCACGCTGCCTGATTCTTGTTCTCAACGCCATTCACCACCTGCGCGACGTCGGTCAGCATCACCGGCGCGCCATTGCGGTAAGCGACGACAACCTTCTTATAGTCGTCGCTGGTGACCAGTTGATCGTTGGCATCGATCTGGTAATCCTGGCGAGCGCCGTCGAAGTTGCCTTTGGCAGCGTTCACGCTCGCCGACGTCAGCGCGCTACGCAGATCTTCCAGGTTGAGGCCATACGACGACAGCGCCGCGGGATTGGCTTGAATGCGAACCGCTGGCTTCTGGCCTCCGCTGATCGTCACCAGCCCTACGCCGCTGAGCTGAGAAATCTTCGGCGCCAGTCGCGTATCGACCAGATCCTCGACCTGAGAAAGCGGCATCGCAGTCGAAGTAATCGCCAGCGTAAGCACCGGTGCATCGGCTGGATTCGTCTTGCTGTAAATCGGCGGCGCCGGCAGAACCGACGGCAACAAACTCTGCGACGCATTGATCGCAGACTGCACTTCCTCCTCAGCCACATCGATATTCAGGGTCAGCGTGAACTGCAGCACGATGACCGACGTCCCTCCCGAACTGGTGGAGGTCATCTGGCTCAAGCCCTGCAATTGGCCGAATTGCCGCTCCAGCGGCGCCGTCACCGTCGTCGCCATCACCGTAGGGCTTGCGCCCGGATAAAAAGTCAGCACCTGAATGGTCGGATAGTCGACCTGCGGCAACGCGGAAACTGGCAGTTGTGTATAGCCGACCAGGCCCACCAACAAGATTGCGGCCATCAGCAGCGACGTAGCCACCGGCCGCAGAATAAAAGGGCGAGAAGGACTCACGGGGCGCTGCCCCCACTCGTGCTCGAACTTGACGGCGCGCTAGAACCGCTGCCCGAACCTTTGCCCGGATTATTCGGTGGGGGATTCGCAATGGCTACTGCCGTGTTCTCCTGCAACTTATCGAAGCTGCTGGTCGCGACAACGTCTCCGGGATTGATGCCCCCCACCTGCGTCATCCCGGCGTCCGTCACTCCCACTTTCACGGCGCGGTTGTGAGCCACATTGTTTTGAATCACGTACACGAACGATGCCTGGCCGTTCTGCTGTATCGCCGCCGCCGGCACCAGCGTCACCCCCTGCAGCGTATTCACCAGCAGTCGCACATTCACGAACTGGTTGGGAAAAAGCGCATCATCCTTATTAGCAAATACTGCTCGCGCTTTGACCGTGCCGGTTGTGGTGTCAATCTGATTATCGAGCGTCAGCAACGTCCCACTTGCGATCTTCGTCTGCGCGCTTCGGTCAAAGGCGTCGACCGTCAGCTTCGCATTCTTTTTCAATCGCGCTTGGACCGGGCCCAGCGCATCTTCTGGGATGGTAAAAATCGTCGTAATCGGCTCCAACTGCGTAATGACCGCAAGCGTCACCGTTCCCGAAGCCTGCACCACATTGCCCGGATCCACCAGCCGCAAACCAACCCGCCCAGAGATCGGCGCGGTGATATGGCAGAACTCAACCTGCACCTGATCGTATTGCACCGTTCCCTGATCGTTCTTTACGGTGCCCTCGTCCTGCAGAACAATCTTTTCCTGGTCATCCATCTGCTGCTTGGCAATCGCTCTCCGCGCCCACGCGTCCTGATAGCGCTCTAAATCCATCTTGGCCTGGGCTAGCACGTTCTCGTCTCGCTGCAGCACACCTTCTGCCTGCAAAAGCGTCGCGCGGTACGGCCGCGCATCGATGTCGATCAGCGGATCCCCCTTGCGCACCGTTTGCCCTTCCTTGAAGTGCACCGCGACCACCAGCCCGTTTACCTCGCTCGTGATCGAAGCCGTATAAACCGGAGTGACCGTGCCGATCTCATCGAGGTAAACGCCAATGTCCCCTTTTTTCGCCGTAGCAGTCGTGACCGGAATCTTCGGCGGCGCGGGCTTTTTCGCGGTCGCAGCTTCATGCCGCC
>JBEKXO010000077.1:0-19118 GCA_049511995.1 Terriglobales bacterium | reverse complement strand
AGGTGGGGATTCGAAGGCATGTCGTTTCCTCGCGGCGGGGGGCAAGATTCGTATTAAATGCATTTAATACATCGCAAATACTGCTCCCTTCCGGTTGGGGTGTCAAGGGAGGCTCAGTGAAAGCCAGGTGACGGTGGCAGGTGACGGGCAAAGGCAGGAAAATCAGGAGCGGGTGAAAGGAAAACCAGGAACGGGAAAGACAGAAACGGAGCCAGTGGCTCTGCTCCTGATTTTCCTGCCTTTGCAGTTCCAGTTTGCAAACTCTAACGTCGCTTCAGGGCTTCGAGTTCGTCGAGCGTGCGCGGCCAGTCAGATCGCAACAGGCGGGACAGACTTCGGTCGGCAAGAACTTTGCCGCCGGTTTGGCAGCGGGCGCAATAGTTGGTTTCGTTGTCTGCGTAGCGAATGCGCTGAATCTTTTCGCCGCACCTCGGGCAGGGTTCGCCGTAGCGTCCGTGAACCGCCATCTCCTTGCGAAATGCGGTCACTTTTTCGGGGAAGGCGGTCTCGGCTTCCGCGCGCAGACGGTCGATCCAGAGCTGGAGAGTGTCGCGGGTTGCAGCGAAGAGGTGTTCCCATTCATTGGGCTTGAGTTTTTGCGTCAGGGTGATTGGAGATAATTGGGCGGCGTGCAATATCTCGTCGGAATAGGCGTTGCCGATGCCGCTGAGTATGCGCGGGTCGGTAAGCGCCCGTTTCAGCGTGCGGTTTTCGGCGGTCAGCGCCTCGCGAAAGGAATCGAGATCGCTGCTGAAGACGTCGATGCCGCCGGGGTCGATCGATTGCAGATTCTTTTCGCCGCCGAAGATGTAGAGCGAGGCGCGATGCTTGGTGCCGGCTTCGGTGAGCACGAGAGAGCCATTGGGAAAATCGAAGGCCGCAAGGCTGTTGCGTCCGGCAAGCTTCGCGTTGCGCGGGCGCCAGTGAAGTCGTCCGGCGATCATCAAGTGCAGCACCAGCCAGAGATCGCCTTCTATGCCAATGGCGATGCGCTTGCCGATGCGCCGGAACTTGCGCACGATCCGGCCCTCCACTTCGGTAAGCGGCGGTTGCACGGTGCGAAGCAGAAAGGGACTCGACAAACGCACGTGCTCGATGGGCTGACCGATGATTCGCGGTTCGAGAGCGCTGATGTAGGCGGCGATATCCGGCAGTTCCGGCATGTTTAGTAGCTTGCAGGGCGCGACAGGGCTTTTGCAAGCCGGGGGATACTACGCGGAGGGATAGAAGCCAGTTGACGGCTCCCAGGTTTGCGAAGCACTTGGCCGACCGCGCTTCAGAAAAATTGAATCGCGCTCTACTGACTCCCTTCAGCGTTACGCCACTTTCATCGACCGCGCAGCTGGTGTTGGCCTGTGCAGCTGGTTGCTCTCCAGCCGGAGTTTCACCTTGCGCATTAATCTCATAGTGATAGGTATCTCCGTAGGCACACGGCTTGTTCATGGACCACCCGCGGGCAGCACGTTACCTTGGCGTGACATTCACGGTTGGATCGTTCTAGATGGTTTCGATTTTGAGAGTGGGGAATGCGGCTCGATAGAGACGTTCGTCCAAGGTCAAGAGCCGATAATCGTGCGCTGCGGCGTGGGCTCCAATCAAGAAGTCTGCAAGAATACGGCGCGTGCTGAAATCGCGTTGCTTGCGACGCCTTTCCGCGTAACCTCGGAAAGCTCGGCCGGCCGATCGCCACACTTCTTCACCTAGTTCCCAATCAATTGCAATTCCTGTGTTCTCAAAAAACGCAGCGACAAAATTTTCGCTGCGGCCTGGGGCGGCGATCAACTCGGCGAACACAGGCGCAGCCACTGTTAGATTTCCACGACGATGAGCCGCCTCGAGCGCGTTGCGAGCGGGCAAAAAAGCGCCCCTATCGTGGTCCCACAAAGCGACAAAGACGTTGGTGTCGATCGCCGTTGTCATAGTTGGTCGATGTGGTTAGTCGATGTGGCCGCGCATCTCCCGCAGCCATTTGTTGATGCCCTTTTTCCCTGACGGAATCCCGGGGTTGCCGATGCCCGCGTATTTGGCGAAGACGCTTTCGTTGCGGACGGGCCGAATATGCACACCGTCGTTGTCGCTCTCGAAAAGCAAACGATCCCCGGCTCGAACCCCCAGGATTCGGCGAACCTCGATGGGCACGGTGATCTGGCCTTTGCTCGTGATTTTGGCTTGCTTTTGCATGGCGAATTTCGATTCCTTACTATAGCATACTTTTCCTTACTTTGGGGGTCGACAGAATCGAGCGGTCACTGGGGGCTTTTTCCGGAAAGGCGCAAGAAAACGGCATGACTAACAAAAGTCAAAAGCCCCACCCTGTCCCTGCAAAAAGCGCAGGGACAAGAGTGGGGCACCCGATTCGATTGATGCCTAGACTAGGCCTTGATCCAGCATCGAGTTAGCCACCTTCAAGAATCCCCCGATATTCGCGCCATTCACCAGGTTGCCAGGCGTGCCATATTTCTCAGCCGTTTCGAAGCAGTTTTTGTGGATGGCGATCATGATGTTGTGCAAACGATCGTCGACTTCTTCGCGAGTCCACGAAATGCGCGCGCTGTTCTGCGCCATCTCTAGACCGGACGTCGCCACGCCGCCCGCATTCGCCGCTTTGGCTGGTCCGTACAGCACTTTCGCGTCGAGGAACATCTTCGTTGCTTCCAGCGTGCTCGGCATGTTGGCTCCCTCGCTCACCAGCTTCACGCCATTCTTGATGAGGTTTGCCGCGTCTTTCGCGTTGATCTCATTCTGCGTGGCGCTCGGGAAGGCGCAATCGGCTTTGATATTCCAGAGCCAGTTGTGGTCGAGCTTCTTGTCGGTCGCGTTATAGACGGCGCTCTTAAATTCGTCCGTGTATTCCTGAATGCGGCCGCGACGATTATTCTTCAGCTCCATGACAAAGGCCAGTTTCTCGCGGTCGATACCATCGGCGTCATAGATCGCACCGTCCGAATCAGACAAAGTCACCGGCTTCGCTCCCAAGTCCAGCAGCTTCTCGACCGTATACTGCGAGACGTTGCCGCTGCCCGAAACCAGGCACACTTTGCCTTCCAGCTTGTCGCGGCGCGTCTTCAGCATCTCCTGCGCAAAATAAACGCAGCCGTAACCGGTCGCCTCGGGACGAATCAGCGACCCTCCCCACGACAATCCTTTGCCGGTGAGGACGCCGGTGAATTCATTCCGCAGCCGCTTGTATTGCCCGAACATATAACCGATCTCGCGTCCGCCCACGCCGATGTCGCCCGCGGGAACGTCCGTGTCCGGCCCGATGTGGCGCTGCAATTCGGTCATAAAGCTCTGGCAGAAGCGCATCACTTCGTTGTCACTTTTTCCCTTGGGATCGAAATCGCTTCCGCCCTTGCCGCCGCCCATGGGCAGCGTAGTGAGCGAATTCTTGAACACCTGTTCGAACGCCAGGAATTTCAAAATGCCGAGATTGACTGAAGGATGGAAGCGCAACCCGCCTTTATAAGGGCCGATGGCGCTGTTCATCTCGATGCGGAATCCGCGATTCACCTGGACCTTCCCGCGGTCGTCAAACCAGGGCACGCGGAACATCAACACACGCTCCGGCTCCGTGATTCGTTCCAGAATCTTGGCTTCTTGATATTCAGGATGGCGCTCCAACACGGGCCTCAAAGATTCGAACACTTCAAGAACGGCCTGGTGGAATTCCGGTTCGGCTGGGTTTTTGGCTTTAACAAGATTGAGAATTTGATCGATGTAATCCGCCGCCCCACTGCGTTTGGGCGGTTCCATGACATGGCTCATAGGCTTGCCTCCGGGTTTTATTCTAGTACTTTGAACGGATTGTCAAACAGTAAAGGACGCCGCAGAATTGCGGCTAGTAACAAGTAGAAGCCGTAGCGGGAAGCCGCGCCGTGATTGCAATCACGCGTTTCAGTGATAATTCTCTCAAGAAGCTTGACGTCACTTCCGGCCGCCAAGGTTGATTACCGTGACATTGCCCGTAACCTGCTGACTAAATCTCATCCCTCCCACAACCACCAGGCTGTGCCCCATCACCATCAACCCGCGATGATCCATCGTCGGCTCGGACACGTCATCGTTCACCGTCTCCCAGCGCTGGCCGTAAACGTCGTAGGCGAAAGTCAGCGCCGAAGGTTCCGCCGGCCGGCCGTTATAGCCAACGCCGTTGTAGTCGTAGGGCGTGTCGCTGCCGCCGGAAAAATAAATCTTCGCGCCTCTTCGATCCGCCGCTCCCGCGCCCGCCGCTATCCGAAAACGCGCGCTCCCCGGATGCGCGACAATCTGCGACCACTCAATTTTCGTGATGTCGCCCTTCTTCGAACTCGGAAGTTTCCCCATCCAGCAATCGCTCGACGCAACATACTTCGGATTCGCTCCGCCTGTATTCTTGCGAGCGCCATCGACAAAGACAATCGTGTCACCGACGATCGCCCCCGCGTGCCCAAACACCGGCATACCCGGAATCGGCGTCCCCGGCATCCACGTATCTTTGTCCGTGTCATAAATCTGCACATTGTTCACGGGGCCTAACTCCGCCGTCGACCGGCCGCCAATCACATAGATGTACCGGTCGCGATACACTCCCACCACCGCATCCGTCACCGGCACAGGAATATCCTTCCCGCGGTAATAGCGATTTTCACCCGGGACAAAAACGTTCAGGTCCGGCACGGTCGTCTCTCCGCCTTGCCCGTCGACGACATAGCCTCCGAAGATAAAGACCTGTTCGTGCAACGCCACGGCAGACGCGCCGAGGCGCCCCGCCACGCCGGGAACTGGCCGCAGCTCTTTCCATTTCCCTGACTCAGGATTCAACTCGTAGCCGCCCGCGGTCACCGCATCCCAGGTTTTCTTTGGACCGATGCCCATGAAAGAAAAGATCCGCCAATCGCCAGATTCATGCGAAACGGCAACCGCATTATTCGAGAGCGCCACGGGCAGTGGGCTGAACTTGGCATCGTCGACAGCGGGCAGCCGAGTAATCAAGATGAGGCAAAACAGCGTCGTCAAGAACGCGGACCGACAATTGTTCGATAGCAACCTCATTGGTGAAATCATAGCAGTAGGCCCACGCCGCCAAGCCTCCATCTTTCCTAGTGAGAGGAAAACTAGTCCTACGTAATTTGGTAGAATCGTGCCCTGACGATTCTCTTATTCATAGATTCTTTCCGCCATACGCCGTAACCCATTGAGATTGCAAAGTCGCGTTTGGTGCGCTGAGTGCACAATTTACACAAAGTGACAAGACAAAGGTTGACAGCAGTGCAGGTCGAGGAACAAAATGCGGCAACTCCGCAGCGGGTAATATGTGCTGCGGCCACAAAATATATTTGGGCTGGTGGATAGCAAAGCCAAGCCACAACCAAATCAATATTCACATGAATAGAAAGGCTTCTTCCCCAATGCGATCCCGTTCCGGCAAGTCCCCAGCCGATGTGCTGGCAGTCGTAGCATTCGTATGCGCCAACCTGTTGTTAGCGACGTTGATGTCGACCAACGCCACCGCGCAACAAGCCACCGCCAAAATCGTAGGCGTTGTCACCGACCCGCAAGGAGCAGTCGTCCCCGGCGTCAAGATCGCGGTCACCAACACCGCAACCAACGTCTCCACCAGCACTACCTCCGACAAAAGCGGCTTCTATCAGGTTCTCAACCTGCCCATCGGCACTTATCGGGTGAACGCTCGCCAGCAAGGTTTCCGTCCACTCGAAGTGATGACCACTCCGCTAGAGATCAACCAGTCGTTTCGCGTCGACATGAAGCTGGAAGTGGGCGCCGCCAGCGAACAGGTCTTAGTCGAATCGCAAAGCGCAGGCGTAGAGACGGTCAATCCAACGTTAGGCGAATCAGTCACCAGCCGTCCGATCGTTGACATGCCGTTGAACGGGCGCAACGTGTTAACTCTGGCTCTTCTACAACCCGGCGTCACCGAGGATAATCCGGATGACGGCAGCACCACCCAGGGATTCAACATCGGCGGCGGACGCACCGATTCCGTAACCTACCTGCTCGATGGCGGCCTCAACAACGAACTGTTGGGCAATGGCGTGGTTCTCAATCCGAATCCCGATTCGATCGCCGAATTCCGCATTCTGACCAGCAACTACGGAGCGGAATATGGCCGCAATGGCGCAGGCATCATCAGTGTCGTGACCAAATCGGGCACCAACGCTTTTCATGGCAGCGCATTTGACTTCGTCCGCAACACAGACTTCGACGCCAACTCTTATTTCAATAAGGAACAGGTCCCTGCCTTACCCAGAAATAATCTCAAACGGAATCAGTTCGGCGGGACGTTTGGTGGTCCCATCGTAAAGGACCGGCTTTTCTTTTTCACCTCCTACCAGGGGCAGCGCCAGATACATACGGAAGTTGAACAGGAAGAACAGATCTTCACCACGCCCGAGTTGAATGGCGATTTTTCGCAGGCTGGCCCAAACGGCGGCCCGGATCCATACGTGGTTGCTTTTCTCCGGACAAATCCCTACTTCCAATCCAATGTGGCGCTGCAGAACCAGGGGATCATCGACCCTACCAAGTTTGATCCCGCCGCCCAGGCCTACATCGCGACGGGATTGATTCCGTCGAATGCGACTGGAGAGCTCTTCCCCTCCGGTGGCAGCACCGACAACAACAACGAACTCGACGTTAAAATCGACTTCAACATCGATCCCAAGGACAAGCTGACCGGAACGGTTGGCGGCATCCGGCGCAATATCAGTGAGCCCTTCGGACGCTCTGGCTACTCGGCGGATGTTGCCGGCTTTCCGTCGACCTTTGTCATCAATAACTACTTTCTCAATCTCGCCTACACTAGAACCTTTTCCCCTGCGATGTTGAACGAACTTCGAGGGACGGCGCAGCGTCATAACACCCTAAGCGATAAACCGGTTTCCAGCCTGCCAAGTCTTTCCAACGGAGGATCAGGTGATCCTTCCGGCTACGGAATATTGTCTGACCCTGGCGGTTCCAACGGTCCCCCACTTATGTCTTTTGACAATGGTCTGTATTTCGGGCAAGACCAGTCCGGTCCGGCGACCGAAATCGGCAACACCTTTGGATTTGCGGACACCTTTACGTGGGTCCGCGGAAACAGCACTTGGAAGTTCGGTGCGGGGTTTACTGCCTATCAACAAAATACTCTCTACGCTTTCTTTACCGATAGCAACTTTGCCTTTTACGGATACGCGTCAGGTGGAGATGGCACGGGCAACAGCCTGGCCGATTTTCTGGTGGGAGCTCCAAACAACTTGTTTGAGGGTCCAAATGCACTTAGCAATTTCCGGAGCAAGAACACCTATGCGTTCGGCCAAGATGAATGGCGTGTAAGGCCCAACTTGACCTTGACCCTCGGGCTTCGCTACGAGTTCAGCACGCCCAAGATCGACACGCAGGGACGAACTTTTTCCATCATTCCCGGCGATCAATCAATAAGGTTTCCCAATGCCCCGCTCGGCCTGGTCTTTCCTGGAGATCCGGGAGCGCCCCGCGGTTCCAATTTCCCCGACAAAGACAATTTCGCGCCGCGAATCGGCTTTGCCTACAGTCCGGGCACTGCTAATAAGACCAGCATCCGCGGAGGTTTCGGCCTCTTTTACGATGTCTTGAAGGGCGAGGATAACCTGCAATTCAACGGCGCGCCTCCATTCTATAGCGAGCCTTTCGTCACTTTCCCGTGTATTCCCACCAGCCTCAATCCATTTTGTCCGACTAGTTCAGGCAATGTGCCCTATAACGGGCCGTTGCCTTTTTACAGCTCGCCTTGGACCTCCGCCGGTCTTTCCGGCAATCCCTTCCCATCTCCAACTCACCCCGACCCCAACACGGCGTTCAATCCGGCAACCGGGCAATTCCTTCCGTTTGGCGGCGGTGGCATCTACTTCGTCGATCCGCACCTACACACGCCTTATACCTACCAGTACAACTTGAGCGTTCAGCATGAAATGGCTAGGAACCTGATCGCGGAGGTCAGCTATGTTGGCAGCAGCTCGAAGGGCCTTACTTCACTCGTAGACATCAACCCTTTTGGCATAAGCACTGTTGTAGCCGGGAACCCAACCCGAGTTTTGAATGGGAACTCGAGCGTGCAAAGCACTTTCAATAGCTTCTGCTCGGCTTACTCCGCTTCCACTGGAGTAAGCACTTTTTCAGCTTGCCCGTTTTCGAGTGCGTCGCAGTTCGGCAATCTCAGCTTCGCCAACTTCAATAGCCTGGAAGCGTCAATCACGAAGCAGAACAGCGAGAACCGTTACTTGGGCAATACCTACTTCACCTTCGGTTTTACCTACGGTCACAGCCTCGATAACTCATCCGGATTCCGCAACCGCGATTCGTCGGTGCCCTATTACAACCATAGTCAGTTCTACGGTTCTTCCGACTTCGACGTTAAGGAACGCATCACTTTCAGCGGCGGATGGGATTTGCCTTTCGACCGCGCCTTCTCCTCTGCTCCGAAGCGTCTGGTAAAAGGATGGAGCCTTTATCCCATCTTCAGCTGGCGAACTGGCTTCCCGCTTAGCATCAGCTCGGGCCTCCCAGCGAATGCGTCAGACCCTGGCCCTTCGGGGGCTGGCGACGGATACCTGGCGTTGGCCGATTTTGCGCCCGGATATAACCACATTACAATCATGAATCCGCGGAAAAATGGGAACTATTATTTCAACCCTGCTGCTTTCCAGCCGATCAATGATGCGTACAATCCAGCCGACCCTTATGGGACCACGGGCCGAGACTTCTTCCGTGGGCCGGGTCGTACAAATCTTGATATGACCCTGTCCAAGAACACCGCTATCACTGAACGCGTCAACGTCGAAATCCGGATGGATGCCTTCAACGTATTCAATCACGGTGAATTCGCGAACCCGGACACAAATCTGTTTGACGGGACCTTCGGCCAGATCACGACGACAACTTTTGGAACGTCAATAGTTAATCCGCCTACGTATACAGAGCGTATCGTGCAGCTAGCTGGTCGCCTAACCTTCTAGGATTTCGCCAGCGGAGACAGGTCTTCCGCTGTCTCCGCTGGCGATCCGAGTCTTGGCTCACCTGCCCAACCCGCTGTGTTACGCTGTTCACCAGTGAGACGGCTGCCTCTTCTTCCCAGAATCATTCTCTGCATCCTCTCCAGCATCCTCCCGCTCGGAGCGCCCGCCTTCGCGCAGCCCTCCTCCGCGCAGTCCGCCGCTGCCAAAAACCCACCCGACGTCTACCTCATCACTATCGACACTCTGCGCGCCGACCACGTCGGCTGCTACGGATACAAACAAGTTGAAACGCCCGCGCTCGACGCCCTCGCGGCCGACGGCGTTCGCTTCGCTGAGGCTTTCACGCACAGCCCGATCACCAACACTTCGCACACCTCGATTCTGACCGGCCTCTTGCCGAGTGTTCATGGCGTCACCGACTTCGGCGTCCCGCTCTCGCCGCGGCATGTCACCGCGGCTGAGTTGCTGAAGAAGCACGGCTACCAGACCGCCGCTTTCATCGGAGCCGTGATCCTCGACAGCAACGCGCTCGCCCCAGGCCTCGATCGCGGCTTCGATTTCTACGACAATTTCCCTAAGGCCGCCGCCGCCGACAGCAAGAATACTGACGCAAAAAATACTGATGCAAAGAATACCGACGTAAAGAATAAAGAGCGCTGGGATCGCGTCGAGCGCCGCGGCATGGAGGTCGTCCAGCACGCCGAAGCCTGGTTCGACCAGCATCGCACCGGGCCTCACTTCGTGTGGGTGCACCTCTTCGATCCGCACGATCCCTACGAGCCGCCGCCGCCCTACTCGGAAAAATATAAAGATCATCTCTACGATGGCGAGATCGCCTATGCCGATTCTGCCGTGGCGAACTGGATCGCCTACCTGAAAAAAGCCGGCGTCTACGACAACGCCATCATCATCGTCTCTGGCGACCACGGCGAGGGCCTTGGCGAGCACGGAGAAGAAACGCACGGCCTCTTTCTGTATGACGCGACGCTACACATCCCGCTGCTCTTGAAAACGCCGCGCAACGCCGCCAGCCCGGCTCCGCACGGTATGGTGATCGACGCGCAAGTGCGCACCACCGACATCCTGCCGACCATTCTCGCCGCCACCGGCATTCCGGCCTCGCCTGAGCTGAACGGCGAGTCGTTGTTTCCCCTGCTCGAAAAATCCGGCGACAAAAAATCAGACGATAAAAACGAGCGCGTTCTTTTCGGCGAGACCGATTACCCGTTGCGTTGGGGATGGGCTCCTCTGCGCGCGCTGCGCACGGAGAATGCCAAGCTGATCGAAGCTCCGCGGCCTGAACTTTACGATCCGCGAGCCGATCCGAAGGAGACGAAAAATCTCTACGCGGCCGATGGAGCCAAGCTGCAAAACTTGCAAGCCGAAATGGCGAAGTGGGAAGCGAAGCTTCCCACGCCAAACAATTTTGCTAAGTCGGAGAAGCTGCCCGATCCAAAAGACAAGATCGAGGTGCAGAATCTGCTGCACAACGCCATGCTCGCAAGCGATGACAATCGATCCAACGATGCGCGCCAGTTTTTGGAGAAGGCGGCGCAACTCGATCCCACATCGCCGAACGCCGTCATGCAACTCGGCGAGATCGAATTAGCCGCCGGAGAGTACGCCAAGGCCGCCGCGCACTTGAAGCGCGCATCGGAGTTGCGCTCGGATGATCCGAATGCCGCCTACGAAGCGGGCGAGGCGCTGGAGAAGTCTGGCGACTTTGCCGGGGCACGGGAGGCGCTTGAAGCGAGCCTGAAACTAACGCCCAGCCAAATGCCGGCGCGCCTCTTGCTCGGCCTTGTTTACCTGCAATTAAAAGATGCGAAGAATGCCGCCGACCAGTTCGAAGCCGCGCTGCTCGTCGACTCTGAGAATAGTGAAGGCCGGCTGGGATTGGCAGAGGCGCAAATTCAGCAGTCCCATTTCGCGGCCGCGTTACCAGATCTCGAAGCGCTTAACAAATCCGACCCGCGAAATGCAGCCGCCCTCCACCTGCTCGCGCGCGCCTATCGCGGCCTCGGCCGCGAGCAGGATGCCAAGCGCGTCGAAGCGCAGGCCGCGGCGCTCGACAAAAAATGACAGAAATAATTACTTGCTCGGCGACGCGCCTCCCTCCGCCGTCTCCTGCATCTGTCCTTCTTCCGCCTTGTGCCATCCGGCAGTCTCGTATTTCTTCATCGCGTTGGCGGCGGTCTCGGTCCTTTTTCCGAGATCTTTTTCGTAGACGACCCCATCCTGATTCACGATAAACGTCATCACGCCCGACGATCTGTATACCGCAGGATAGGCGACGAAAGCGAACCCGCCTTTGTCCCCGCCCGCCAATATATGGAAGTAATAACCGCGATACGGAGTCGGCTCGCCATTATGGCTGGTGGCATAGCCCTTCACGACCGCGTCCGCCACCAGCGGGCCAATCGGACTCTGCGGCTCGCCGTCGGCAGCCTTCCAATACAGGCCATTATGCTGCCCCTCATCGCTAAAGATTTTCTTCGCGTACTCGCCGCCGTGCTGATCTGCGTATTCTTTCTGCGCCGCAACCAGCTCCTGGCAAATCCGGATCGTCGACATTTCATTTCGGCCTATGCGCCGATACAAAATTTCTTTCTTGCCCGCTTCGGTGTCGAAGTACCACGCCTTACCTTTATGCATGAGCGGTATCGGCGTCGGCCAATTGTGTGCGCCAATATACAGGATGGTGGTTCCATCCGGCTCCATTACTAGACGGTGCATTTCCTGGTAGCGCTTCGCAAACGTAGCCCGGCTGTCGGCGTCCTCAACGTCATCGCCTGAGTGGACAAGCTCTTTTCCCGACGGTCCAAGAATTTCGAGCATGGCCTTCTCATCATTATTTTGCGCCGCCGTGGCCAGCGCCTGGGCTGCGTCTTGCGCCGATCCAAATGTTTTCTGGCCGGCCTGCTGCGCCGATGCACCGCCGGAAAACGACGCGGCGAGGATAAGCGCCGCCGCTAATTTAGGAAGATTAGCCCAATGAGATCCATCGGAATTCAATTTCGGTTGCTGCATATGGCTCGTCTCCATTTTCTAAAACCGCCGGAAACTAGCGAACTTTCGATTCGCTACTAACCGAGAGTTCGCTAATCGTGAGTTTGACTGTTTGAGTTCGTTCATCTTGACTTCGCTTAGCGACGGCCGCCCCCGGCGTGGCCTCCGCCACCGCCGTGAAAGCCTCCGCCTCCGCCGAAGCTGGATCGTCCACGGGATGAATAGCTCCGCGATTCTCCGCCGTGATCGTAGCCGCTGAACGCTCCGGAGTGTACTCCGCTCTCGCCACGCGGTGCCGCGTATCCGCGCGCCGCCTGACGGTCACCCTCGAACGGACGTGCAGCAGCCCCGCCATGAAACTCTCCGCCGCCACGCGCGCCGGAAGCTCCGCCGCGAGCGCCATAAGCTCCCCGTCCTGCCCCGCCACGGGCAAAGTTGCCCCGGTTATAGAACGTCCGGCTATGCGAGTAATACCGGCCGTGATCAAACATGGCATAGTGATTGTGCCAATCGAATCCCCAGTGACCCCAGCCCCATCCGAAACCGCCGAACCAGCCGATTCCGAAGCCCAGCCCAAACGACAGATACGGGCCGCCAAACCAGATTCCAGGGTACGGATACCAGCCGGGCCAAGCCACGATGGGATATCCATAAACCAGCCAGGGATCGTAGGCAGGAACGTAAACAATGGTAGGGTCGGCGGGCTCAACCTCGATATACGGACCATCGTCCTTCACAACTTCCTGCGGAGTGGTCTTCAGAGCGCCTGCATCTCGCGCTTTGCGGCGCATCACCTGCACCGCGTCCATCACATCCTGCTGCTGGTTGTAGTAAGCGTCGCCCAGAGTCGAGGTCCAGGAGAGATTTTTGTCCATGTTGCCGAGCACCGACGGAAACGCCGTCAGCGCTTTCACGCTCGGATCCCAGGGTTGCTGATTCACGGCATCACCCAACGCCTGCCCCTTCAGTTCCGGATGCGCCTGCACCCAGCGGTCGGCTTCAACGATTTCGTCGGGAAATGTGGCTGCCGCCAAAATCTGCGCCACTAGTGAATCCGGATAGAGAGCAATCGGGGCCACCAGGCGTTGCAACTGCTCCGGAGTTTGCTGCGCATACGCCGGAGCCTGCGTCCCCGGAGGCGGCCCTTGATCTTGCGGAGGCGCGGCCTGCGCGTCCTGATCCTGTGGCGAATCCTGCGCCGACAGGCTCAGCGGGGCGGCCGCGGTTAACAGCGCTAACGACAAGAGGCAAGCTAAAGTCCGCTTGCCCAAATCGCGCCACGAAAATACTTCGTCAGTTCCAAAAATATTCATTGCTTTGAAGCTCCTCTGCACCGTATCGCGTGAAGCCTCCAACGTCATTAGGATGCCTCCCGCGCAACTTAGGGTGCAATTTACCTCTTTCACTTTTTCTTTGCTTCCCCGCAAGCTAAATTGAGGTACATGACCCGACGGACAGCGCCATCGTGCTCAGAATCCATGCCATCCTGTCTTCCGAACACTTAAACCCCGATTTCCACTGAAGGTTGCGCGAAATCTGGTCGATGGCAATATTGGGCAATTTCACGACGCTGCATTGGATCGCCTCGTCGCTGCCGCAAGAACACGATTTTAAAGAGACGCTGGAGAAAAAAATGAGCGAGCAACTGACCCACGTCTTGCTGATCGAAGATAATCCCGGCGATGCCGATCTGGTGCGCTTGCGGTTGGAAGAGGGCAAGTCCGCGGTGGACGTGAACTATGCGGGCAAACTGTCGGACGGTTTAGCATCGCTCGCGAAAAACGCTCCATCCGTCGTGTTATTAGACCTTAATCTTCCCGACAGCCGCGGCGCTGAGACCTTCCGCAAGGTACTTGAGATGGCACCCACCGTGCCCATCGTGATTCTCTCGGGTCAGGACGATGAGGGGCTGGCCATGAACGCGCTGCAACAAGGCGTGCAGGACTACCTGGTGAAAGGCGCGATCACGAGCGGCGCTCTGGACCGCGCCATGCGCTATGCCATCGAACGCCAGGCCCTGCTCCGTTCGCTCGAGATGAGCCGCAAACAGCAACTGGAGTTCAAGAATCAATTTCTCTCCCACGTCTCGCACGAACTGCGCACGCCGCTGACCTGCATACATCAATACGCCAGCATTCTGATAGATGGCCTGGCAGGCGAGATCAGTCCCGAGCAGCGCGATCACCTGGGAACAATCCTAAGGAGCGTGAATCAGCTTGGAGCCATGGTGCAGGACTTGCTCGAGGCCAGCCGCGCCGAGGCGGGAAAAGTGCGCATTGAGCCGCATTGCGTTTCCATCGGCGATCTCATACACCTCGGCGTTTCCATGATGCAGTCGGTCGCGCGGCAAAAGCACGTCGCGCTCGAAATTGGCCCCGAGTCGCGGATCCCCTTCGTGCTCGGCGATCCCGACCGCATTCTTGAAGTGCTAATCAATCTCATCGACAACGCCATCAAGTTCACTCCGTCCGACGGCGCCGTCACCGCGAAGGCCACACTGTCTCCGACCGACCCTGACTTCGTCTATGTCTCCGTGACCGACACCGGCTGCGGCATCGATCCGAAGGCCAAAGCTCTGATCTTCGAACGCATGTATCAGGACCCGAATTCCATCGACAACAGCCGCAAAGGCCTCGGCCTCGGATTATTCATTGCGAAAGAATTGGTCGCGCTCCACGGCGGCCGCATCTGGGTTGCCAGCGAACTCGGCCATGGCAGCACTTTCTCCTTCACGTTGCCGCTCTACTCCATGGCCAAACTGCTTCTGCCGGTCATCACCAAAGATGGAGCGCTGCGCGACGCCATCGTCCTCGTCAAGGTCGACCTGCGCACGCGTTCCAACACGCCTCGCGGACATTGGAAAGAAACCTGCCGCGTTTGCCTCGAAATTCTGCAGCGCTGCGTCTATTTAGACAAGGACCTCGTCCTGCCTCCGATGCCCACGGCGGGCGCCGAGCAATCCTTCTTTGTCGTGGCTTCCACCGATCTGACGCGCGCGGAGATTATGATGACGCGCATCCGCGAGCAATTAGGCAAGGTGGGAGAATTGAAGACGAGCGGCGAACTCAAGGTGTCCGCCTCTGCCGTGCCACTGCCCGATCCCGCCGGCGCCGCTACTCTCGAGCAGCGGGTGGAGGAAATCGCCAGTCGTGTTACCGATATGACTCAACGAGCGTTGGCCGCATCGCACCGCTAAAGCCGCGTCGACGTCATTACTCGACCGTGTGCTTCGCGACGTATCCGTCGCGCGCGTACACCAGGTACTTCACTTCCTTGCCCTTCTGGTCGCGCACTTTCAAAGGCCCGCCGTCCGGCGCCTGTAGTTCAACTTTCAACTTGCGATAGGTGCCATCAAGCTTCGTATTCGTCGGGTGATAGCTGATGCTGTACTGATTGCGTATGTCGATCGCGATGTCGTGAAACAGCTCCGGCAGTTCGCCCTGGAAGCGCGGAAAGTAAGCGCGCCCGCCGGTCATCTGCGCGAACGTCTTCAGTTGGTTGTCGGCCTGCAGCTGATCGATCTCCTGCAGTCCGCCCATGCGTCCCTGCAGCGCCCTCTGCGTCTCCATCATTTCGCGCCACTGCCATCCGATGCTGATGGCATAAATCGTCACGTCCTTGGTCGCCTTCACCTTCTTCATGATCTGGTCCAGATTCAGTTTGCTGAAGGTGTCGCGGCCCGTCGAAACCAGGATGATATATTTCTTGCCATCAATGCGATCGCAGCGGTCGATGGTGTCGAAGAGCGCGTCGAAAAGATTGCGCTCCGAAAATCCTGGAATGCGCAGTATATTCAACGCACCCATAATCGCGCGCTTGTCTTGCGTGAAGTCGACCAGAATCTGCGGCTTCAAGTCGTAAGAAACCACCGCGACCCAGTCGTCCTTCTTTAGCCCGCTGGCAAACGTGTAGGAAGCATTCAGCGCGTCATACATATAGCCCAGGTTGGTCGAGGCATATTCCACCAGCAGCACGGCCGTGATCGGAGCCTCCGTCTGATTGAAACTCGCAATCTGCTGCGGCGCGCCATCTTCCATGATCTTGAAATTCTCTTTCCTCAGTCCCGGAATCGTCTGGCCGTCCTTGGTGGTGACGAGCACATCAAGATTCACGACCGGCACATCGACGCGAATCGAGTAGTCGGGCATGTTCTCGATCTTCTTGGGCTTTTCGGGTGCTGGAGGAGGGGGCGCTTCCGTCTTCTTGGGGATCACGTAAGGCCCAACATCGTTTTGCGGTCCACCCGCTTCCGGCGGTGCTTCCTGTTGGTTAGGATTCGCGGGCGCTTGCGATGTAGCTTGCGCCTGTGCCTGCCCTGCGAGTGCCATAGCGCCCATCCAGACAAACACAAGCGCCAATAAAATTAGAGGCTTACGGGAAGCCCGTAGCAGTCGCTTATTTCCCTGAAATACGCTGAAAAACATGGGGAGATCCTCGAAAACTTCTGTGCTAGTATAGATGCAAGAACTTCGCAGTTGGGATATTTTGCGAGCCTTAAAAACGCTACCTCTCCTGGCAAAAACATTCTGAAAGTATGCGGAGTCGGCAACACCGTCATTCGTGACTTCCGGGGTCTCCATGGGGAAAGCTCCACGCTCACTCGCCATCCTGTTGTGTCTCTCGTCCTTCGTCTGCTTTAGCGTACAGAAGTCGAGCGCACAAAATTCTACCGCACACAAGTCGAGCCTGGGAGATTCTGCCACGAACAGTGGGGCTCCGAAAACGATTGCCTCGACCAATGTTCCCCCCTCATCCACCTTGCCGTCTCTCACTTCTCCAGCCATCATTCCGCTCGACCAGATTCATGAGGGCATGAAGGGCACCGCCCTCACCGTCTTCCAGGGCGTGAAACCAGAGTCGATGGACGTCGAAGTTCTCGGCGTGATGCACAACGTGAATGGCCCCAAGGGCGACATTATTTTAGTGCGCCTGCACGGCACGAAGCCTGAATACACCGGCGTAGTCGCGGGCATGAGCGGCAGTCCGGTTTATTTCGATGGCAAGCTGGCGGGCGCGCTCGCCTTCCGCATCGGAGAATTTTCGAAGGAACCGATCGCAGGCGTGACCCCGATCGAAGAGATGCTCGAGATCAATGCTCTCGATCGCCGCCCAACGGCAGCGCCGCTACGCGCGGAGGTCAATGACAATAATTCTTCGAACGGCTCGTCCACTAAGAGTGAAGCAACTCAGACCGCGAGCCCCGGCGAAAATTCAATGCTGCCCGCTTCGAATTACAGCAATTATCTCAAGCCGATCGAAACGCCTCTAGTCTTCAACGGTTTTTCGAACGACACTCTCCAGCGCTACGCTTCGCAGTTCGCCGCTGCGGGTATTGTGCCAGTGATGGGCATCGGCTCCTCCAGCGATCGCAAGCAACCGGAGCCAATCGTCGCCGGTTCCGCCGTCAGCGCCGTGCTGGTGCGCGGCGATATGGATATTGCAGCCACTTGCACCGTAACTTACGTCGATCCCGAGCGCCTGCTCGCCTGCGGACATCCGCTCTTGCAGTTTGGCGAAGTCGATCTTCCGATGACGAAGGCCACTGTGCTGGCCACGCTGCCGTCTCCGATGAATGCCTTCAAGATCGTCGACACGACTGAAACCGTCGGCGCCTTCGTGCAGGACCGCCAGAATGGCATCATGGGCGTGCCCGGCCGCGAGTCGAAGATGATCCCGGTCACTGTCTCCATGCATACCGGTGCGGCGACCAAGGAATTCCATTACGAAATCCTCAACAACGCGCGCCTCAGCCCGCTAGCCATGATGGCCACCGTCTTCAACGCGCTGCACGGCACCAACGAATACGGTGAGGACATTACCTACCGCATGAATGGCGTGCTCAGCGTGAAGGGATATCCCGACGTCACCTTGCGGAATATGTTCGCGCCGCAAGACAGCGGGCAGCCCGCGGCAGCATCGGCGGCCGCTACCATTGCCGATCACTTCGGCCGCATCTACACCAATGCTTTCGATGTTCCCGACGTTCAGGGCGTGAAACTCGATTTCGATCTCGTGCGCGAGCGCCGCTCCGCTCACCTCGAAGCTTCGCGCACCGATGTCACCGAAGCCCGCCCCGGCGACGAGATCATGGTCGAGACCGTTATTCGTCCCTATCGCGGCGAACGGCTCGTGCGCCAGATTCCGATTCGTATTCCGACCTCCACATCGAAAGGAACCTTGCGCGTCCTCGTCAGCGATGGAGACACGCTCGACCGCATGCACCGCGGCACGCCCATGATGAACCGCGGCCTCAGTCTCGCGCCAACCATCGCTCTGCTCAACAAAGAACACGCCAACGATCGCGTCTACGTCTCGCTGATTCAATCCGATCCGGAGGCGATGGTCGCCGACAAAGTGATGCCAACCCTCCCGCTCTCTGTCATGAACGTCATGGAAAACATGCGCGGCACGCAAGACATGGTAGTGATCGGCGAATCGTCGGTAAGCGAAGCCTCAACCGATCCGCTCGACTACGTCGTCGCCGGCGCGCAGATGCTGACCATCACGATCAAGTAGCGTAAGCACAGCAAGCACCAACCCACAAATTTGTCATCCTGAGCGGAGTCGAAGGACCCCTACCCGAACGAAAATCCCGCTCTTGCCTTTGGGTGGCGCAGCGGTTCACCTGCCACGGTTTGCAAGTCTTTTGTTTTCACTAACTCATTGATAGAACAGGCGTTTCCAAAGTACCCAAAGGTAACGAAGTTAACGGTGGAGTTTGCAGAACATTTGCACTGGAATCCCTACTGACTCACTAGACATTCTGACAAAACGACATAATGCGGCCAGTTGAACGGCGCTGATGTTCGATGTCTTGTTTCGCTCGCGGCAGTTCCGCTACTTGCTCACCTTGTGGTTCTTCTCTTTAATCCATTCGATGAACTCGTCCAAGTTCGCTGCGAAATACGGCTTGTTGCCCTTCGCGCCCTTCGGCTTCCATAAAATCGTTGATGGCTTAATCCGAAGAGTGCCTATAACGGTAGGCGAGTCCGTGTTTGTATCTATGTCGTGGTCGTATGCTTGCTGTTCTGCAAACTTGTATTTTGAGCCGGGCATTCTCTTTTTCTCCAGCGCCCATTGTAGTCATAACCGAACGCGGTGCGCCACACCACTTCCGTGCTGAGAAGTCACCGCTCA
>JBEKXO010000076.1:0-19139 GCA_049511995.1 Terriglobales bacterium | reverse complement strand
GATTCTTACGTATCGCAAAGCAAATCAAAGAGCGGATGCCGGATGTCGAGTTCCTGCTGGCGGGAGATGGTCCACTGCGCGCGGAACTCGAACGCGAGGCGCAGGCGTTGGGGCTTGGCGATCGCGCGATCTTTCTGGGAGATCGCCGGGATATTCCCGCCGTGATGGCTTCGCTGGATGTTGCTGTGCTCACTTCTGATTCCGAGAGTCTATCGAACGTACTTCTTGAGGCTATGGCGGCCGGCCTGCCGGTGGTTGCCTACGACGTTGGTGGCAACGCGGAACTGGTGAATGAAAAACGCGGAGAGCTCATCTCTGCCGGAGACGAAGTGGCATTTGCGGCGGTGGTCGAGAAGTTGCTCTCTGCGCCTGCATTGCGCGCCAAACTCGGCGCTAGCGCTCGAAAGTTCGCGGAAGAAAATTTCGGTCTCGACTGTGTCCGTGCCCGGTACGAAGCGTGTTACCAAACTCTACTCGAAAAGAAAGGTGTGAGAACCTCACTCGGGACATGGCGGCCGACAACCGAAGCTCAAAGAAACGGCTGAAGGTCGCCATCGTTGCGGCTAGCCTGAATTACGTTGGCGGGCAGTCGGCGCAGGCCGATCTCCTGGTCCGACTTTGGAAAGACGATCCCGATGTCGAGATAAGTTTCATCGCCATCGACCCACCACTGCCAGCGGCTTTTGCTTGGGCTGAAGGCGCTCGAGGATTGCGGACGATTCTGCGCGAACCGGTGTACTTTCGCGATCTATGGCGCGAGCTGGGGGATGTGGATGTCGTCCACATTTTCTCGGCTTCGTATTGGTCGTTTCTGCTCGCTCCCGCTCCGGCTGCTATTCTTGCGAAGCTGCATGGCAAGAAGACGCTGATTCACTACCACAGCGGAGAGGCGCGCGATCACCTGAAGCATTTTCGGTCGGGACGGATGTTGCTTTCACGGGTCGATGAAATCGTTGTGCCTTCCGGGTACTTGGTGGATGTGTTCCGCGAGTTCGGTCTGCAAGCAGAGGTAGTTCCTAATCTTGTCGATCTATCGCAGTTCCACTACCGGCGGCGCGGTTCGCTTCGTCCGCATCTGGTGTGTACACGAGGATTTTCGCATTACTACAGCGTGGATGTGGTGGTGCGGGCGTTTGCTGAAGTACGAAAAATGTTTCCCGAAGCGCGGCTTGATTTGGTTGGAGGCGGTCCGTTGGAGGGGGAGATTCGCCAGCTGGTGAGTGATTTGAAATTGGAGGGTGTCAATTTCGCTGGCGTTGCTTCGCGTGGGGAGATTGGAAAGTATTACGACGATGCGGATATTTTCATCAATGCCTCATGGCTCGACAACATGCCGGTTTCGATTATTGAAGCGTTCGGAGCAGGAACGCCGGTGGTGACTACTTCGCCGGAGTGTATGCCTTACCTGGTCGAACATGAACGGACGGGCTTGCTTTCGCCGGTTGGCGATGAGAAGGCACTTGCGGCGAATGTGATTCGGCTGCTGCGGGAACCGGAGCTTGCTCTGCGCCTGGCTGAGAACGCTCACGCTGAGTCGCAAGAATATACTTGGGAAGTTGTGCGCGGACAGTGGTTAGAAACTTATCGGCGACTTATGGAGAGTTAATAATCCGGAGCGATCTAGCGGGCCGGCGGGTAAACGGTTGGATTGGCCGTCGACTGGGCATCGCCCGGAGAAGCCGGAGGGTTTGAGATTCCCATGCGGTTAATCTCACCTATCCGCGCAAGCGGGGTGTAAGTTTTGAGCCAAAGTTTCACGTCGAAATAAATCGGATATAGAAAACTCATCAAGTTGATTGGTAAAGTGCGACGACGCTCGGCTCCGGGGCCGGCCAATTCGTATCCCGTTTCGTGGAGCAGATTGCCGATCAGACTTTCGACCTGGGCGACCTCAGCCGCCGAAAGCAATGCCTTCCAGCGCTCGATTGGATTTGCCTCTTTTTCATGGCCGTCGCCGCGGAACGAAGAGTTGGGATCGCGGAGAGTTCCCTGAGCGTTCTGCTGAATGCGATCGTAGTTAAGGTCGTGATCGATGAACTCGCCGATGCGCGCCAGGGTTTCGCGCGGCTTCTGCACAACGTCTTCGAAGTGGACCTCGATGTAGTCTCCGGGCATGCTGCGTCCGTACTTGCGGCCTTTGCTGACGATCCAACGCCAAAATATCGCCGGCGCGAGCAAAGCTCGTTTTTTGTCCCAGGGCAGAGGTTTGATCCAACCGATGCGATTGAGAGAGACGGTCACGTCGCGGCCGTCGCGGATGATGTGGACGATCAGCGCGTCGGGGAAAAGTTTCTTGATCAGCGGGAGATAGAGTAAATGGAGCGGCGTTGATTCCGCCCAGCGTTCGACACCTTGCTTGTGCGCGATCGTTTCCATGAGAATGCGCAGGAAATCGCCGGCGTTGTGGCATTCGTTCAGAATCTTTGGTTCGATCTCTTCGCGTGTTAAGCCGGAGCGGTAGAACAGTTTGCTGTTTAGCCAGTGGTCGAGCAGGGTGCGAAGATTCTTCGGACTGTTCAGGCTGCCGAAGCGCAGACCGATCAGATTGAAGGCGTTGCTTTCGGCGTGGTAGACGGCGAATCCTCCGGCCGAAAGAAGGGTGTGGTAGAGGAGCTTCGTTCCGGAACGTCCGCAACCGAGCACGAAGACTGGTGCCTTGGAGCGGGCGCTGCGAGACCGGTTGGCGGCGATTTGCCGATCGTCGAGCGTTGCCGGCGGGATTGCGGCGGTTGGATTCATGAGGCGGCATTCATAGTTTTCACGACCGCGCCGAATGGGCTAGCTCGCGCGGCTCGTTCTCAAGTTCAAGCACCGACAGGTTGACTCTGCGACCGGCGGCAGTATTTAACTTCAGCCACATTTTCGCGTTGAGAAAATTTCTATATAAAGCTCGTTTTGCTGACTGGCGCATTCCTGGCCGCCGCTCGGCCTCGGGCAGCGATAGGGCGTAGCCGGTCTGTTCGAGACATTCTCCCACAGCGGCTTCAATGGCCGCTACGTCGGCGCGCGCAAGACGTTCCCTCCAGCGGCCCAGGGGATTGAGCTTTTCGTTATTTTCGCCGACTTCATCGCGGAAGGAGGAGTTGGTTTCGGAGAGGCGGCCGAGTCCAGCGCTTTGAATGTGATCGTAGTCGAGATCGTGATCCAGGAAGCTGCCGACTCTCTGCAATACGCCGCGTGGATTCGTAGTTAATTCCTCGTAGTGGATTTCGAGGTAGTCGGAGGAAAAGCGGCGGCCATGCTCGCGGCCGTTGCGGACCATCCACTCCCAATATAAGGCGGTTGCCACGAGGCTGTTGGTTTCGCTGCGGTCCCAGGGCAGAGGAGTGAAGCCACCCATTTTCTTGAGCGAAAGAGCGATGTCGCGTCCGTCGCGGATGATGTGGAGGAAAAGCGCGTTGGGGATGCTTGCCTTTAAACGCTCGACGTGGAGGACGTTATCGGGATCGTAGGCGGCCCAACGGGCGACTCCCTGGGCTTCAGTGACCGCGTCCATCACTATGCGGATGAAGTCTCCACCGCTGCGGCAGTCGTAGAGGATGCGGGATGACAAGGGTTCTGCATCGAGGCCAGTTCGGCGAAAGCCTTTGCTGCGCAGCCAGGTTTGCAGGAGCTTTTCGCGGTTATTGCGATTTCCCATGGAGCCAAAGCGCGGGATCAGGGTTTCGAAAACGGGCAGGGAACCGCGGTAGATGGCGAAACCTCCGGCGGACAAGAGCATGTCATAGAGGAGATTCGTACCTGAACGGTGGCAGCCCATCACGAAGACGGGGCTGTGCTTGCGATTGCCAGGGCTTGCGATGCCTGGGCTCGCGATGCTTGGATTCTCGATGGCCAACAATGAAAAGTTTATCACTGCGTCAGATGGCGAGGTTATGGGCCGATGAAAGTCGCGTGGTTACGGAAGTTACCGCGGTTCCTTGCTCGGCGCTCGTTAGGCCGTACTACTCGACGCCCGCGAGAGCGGCGTCTATCGCGTCGACATCTACGCCAATGTCCTTGCCGTCGCTAGCGGCGCCGGCTCCAGGAGAGATTTTACCGCACCCTGCCTCTTTTGCGTGGCAGAGGCGAGGGTCTTTGCTCACTCCGTCTCTGAAATCTCTTATACCGGCGGCTTCGGCTGAGGAGACGACGATGGTTCCCTTGGGCCAGCCACCTTTTTCGCCGATGATGAGATTCTTTTCGAACTTCCAATTGACGAAGCATGCGCTGAGGACGGCCTCGGCACCGCCTCGCTGCGAGTCGTGGGCGCAGTTGGCTTGGCCACCGCCGGTGGAGGCGAACTCCGACCGCGTCTTGCCGGCCAAGAATAGGCTGTTGGTGACTCTGAAATTCGGAATTTTCTGTTCTTTGTTGCCGACGTAAAAAAGTGGGCCGGTGACGAATGCGGTGACGTGATCGAACGAAACGTCGTGCAGCAGCGGGGCGTTGGAGACGACGATGGCAAAGGTGCCCTGGCCTTTCCAGCCTTCGTCGTGAAGGCCATCGACCAGCAAATCATGGATGCTGTAGCGGCCGCCGTCGGCGGTCGAGCCGCCCTGCTTGGAAAGGCCGTTCGCGACCTGGATTACGCCTGCGACATTTCTTATGCGGTTGTAGCGCAGCGTGACATCGGTGACTTCGCACTTCGGGCACATGTTGCTCTGGCTACGTGGAGTGAGGAGGATGGAAAAGCCGGTTTGGGTGAATCCGCCCCAGCAGTTCTCCATTAAATTTGCCTCGAAGAGAACGCGGATGCCGCTTTTCAGCTCGAAATGATTTTTGACGATGACCGGATTCCCACCGCCGGCGGGCGTGTAGCCCGGTTCGCCTTCTTTCCAGAGCATGGGTCGAAAGAGATGATTGCGGCGAATCTCGATGTCGGTAGGATTGATCTCGGACGATGCGCCTCCAAACAGAATGTTCTCTCCGGAGGCTTCGAGAAAATTATTGAAAATCTTCAAGGTGCCGATGGGGACTTCGGCGTTTCCGCCGCCCAGGGCCGAGGAATCGGTGCAGGTGCCGGTGCGGGCGACACAGTAAAACCCGCTGAAGTAAGAATTGATAACGGCGATGAAGTGTGTGCCTTGCACCATGCCGATTCCTTTGTTCATCTCGGCGCCGTCGGGGGGATGGAGCCAGTTGCGATCGAAGATGAGGTGGTCGGCGCCTTCGGTCGTGACTAAGCGGGCGATGTGAGTCTCAGTCGACGAGGACCACTCTATCCCGATGAAGCGATAATGATCGCCTAACTTTGCTCCGGAGGGAACTTTGACGATCAGAGTGGGCATTAGCCTTGCGGGGCCGCCGGGTGGTTGGGCGTAGGCGGGTCTGCCGGGCAGGCTTGCGACTCCTGCCCATGCGGGTGAAATGCGGGTGCCTTCCGGCGGCAGCTTGGAATCGGGCGTGTCGGTGCGAATCGTGATGTAGTGCTGGTCGTCACACTTCTTGGCTGGCAGATCTTTAATTTCGAAGGAGGCGCCGGCGGCTAGCAGGAGCGTGTCGCCACATTTGGCGGAGTCGACCGCCTCGCGCAGGTCGGCACTGGCCGCTACGCGAATCTGTTTGCCGGGAGAAGGAGTGCCATCGAGTCCCGTGTAGTAGCAGGCTTTGGGAAGCTGGGCAGGGCCGTCTTTGTCGCCGAATTTGGGGATGTCTCCTTTTTCGCAGTAGGCATTTTCTGCGATGGGAGGGGTGGTGCTGGCGAATGCGGAGCTCACGATCGCGAAGGCAACCAGGAAAATGAATGATGGGAGATTTAGTTTGAGCGCTCGACTGCGGCGGTTTTTAAGTGAGGACACGATGTCAGTTTCTCCTAACGAGAGGTCTGATTGAGGGCGCTCTCACTCGTGTGACCGAACTGGGGCGTAATAGCGAAATAGTAACATGGCGGTTGGGATTGCTTTTCGGTCAGGCTGGGACCCCGTTTCTTGCGGCGGGGGCGAGACGCCCCCGCTACAGCCGGCGGGACGCCGGCGCTACGCGGGCATTCTCGTGTGTCGGTTGCGAGTGCTCATTGCGTATCTAGAGGAGCTTACTTTTGTAACCAGCCTCGGCTGCGGAGGGCGAAAATACGTTTTCAAATCGTCGCTCGGTGGGCGATACTTAGAGGGGAGTCCTTCGCGATCGATCCATCGGGGAATGTCAGAGAAAAGACCCAGAAATGTAGTGTCCGTGGACGTGGAAGACTATTTCCACGCAGAGGCCTTTTCCGACGTGGTTGACCGCGCCCGCTGGGATACCTACGCGACCCGGGTTGTGCCGAATACTCAACGACTTCTGGAATCGCTGGCTATGCTTAATATTCATGGGACTTTCTTCGTGCTGGGATGGGTGGCGGAGCGCTTTCCGGCGCTGGTGCGCGAGATTGCGGCTGGCGGGCACGAGTTGGCGTGTCATTCCTACTGGCATCGATTGATCTATAAGCTTGATCCGGCGGAATTTCGCGAGGACACGCGGCGCGCTAAGGACGTGATTGAGCAAATTTCTGGCCAACCGGTCTATGGCTATCGCGCGCCTACCTATTCTGTAATCGATCGTTCCGTGTGGGCGCTCGAGATTCTGGCGGAGCTCGGGTTTACTTACGATTCCAGCATTTTCCCGATTCATCATGATCGATACGGCATGCCCGGAGCGCCGCGGTCGCCCTTTCGCTTCCAGACGCCATCCGGTCTGCTGATCGAGTTTCCTATCACTACGTTTCGGGTGGCTGGGCACAATATGCCGGTGGGTGGAGGCGGCTATCTTCGGCTGTTGCCGCGGCTTTACACGCGCCTCGGATTGAAGCGTGTGCAAAGAGAAGGTTTGCCGATTGTGGTTTATATCCATCCGTGGGAGGTTGACCCGGAGCAGCCGCGATTGCCCGGGCGGCTGAGTTCCCGTTTACGCCACTACACGAATTTGTCGCAGACGCTTGATCGTTTTGAGAGCGTGTTGCAAGCAGGGAAGTACACCAGTTTCCGCGAAAGCGGACTCGCCGATACGGCCAAGGATTTTGACTTTTATGAATGGAACAACAACCACAAGAACTGACGAAACTGAGCAGATTGCGAAGTATTGGAACGATATCGCTTATGACTTCGATGCCATCTACACGGGCAACAAGAACCCGATCTCGCGCGGGCTGGATCGCTGGCTGCGGCGCGACATCTATGAGCGCTACGAATGGGTCATGCGGCAGGCGGGCCCGCCGGATTTGAGTGGAATGAAGATTTGCGATATTGGCTGCGGATCGGGCCGCTTTGTCGCCAGTCTAGCGAAGCGCGGCGCGCAGGTTACCGGAGTTGATTTTGCTCCGGAGATGCTGAAGCTGGGCGCACAGCTTGCCGAAAAGGAGGGAGTTGCCGATCGCTGCAAGTTTGTGCTGAGCGATGTGCTCGATTGGAAGACAAACGAGAAGTTCGATCTCGTGATTGCGATTGGATTCTGGGACTACGTTGCCGACCCGTTGCCGCGATTGCAGGTTATCCGCAGCCTTACCAAGACTACTTTTTTGTCGGCTTGGCCGCGGGCTGCGACTTTGCGAGCTGCCATTCGTAAGGTGCGGCTGAAGGCCGACGGCTGCCCTGTCTACTTCTTTCATCTGGCGCAGGTCGAAGAGTATTTGAAGAGCGCGGGCTTCCGCGTGGATTCGCACGAGATTCTTGGTCAACTGCACTGCGTACGGTCTTCAGTAGTCGCGACCTAAGACGATGGCCAAGCTCCTGTTCTGGATCTCAGCCGGATTCACGGTCTATGTCTACTTCGGTTACCCCCTCCTGTTATGGGCGCTGCAGGCCGTCTTTCGATCTGCAGCGCGCGCGCGGCCGATTGAGCCTTCGGTCTCGCTGCTCGTCGCTGCGTATAACGAAGCTGCCGTCATCGCCGACAAGATCCGCAACAGCGTTGCCCTTGATTATCCGGCAGATAAACTCGAGGTTGTTATTGCGTCGGATGGCTCGAAAGATACGACGGCGGAAATTGTCCGGTCATTTGCCGGCGTTGCAGCGGATGAAACCGGCGGACAAGTTCGCCTGCTCAACTACCTGCAGAATCGCGGCAAGATGGCAGTGTTGAATGATGCGGTGAGGGAATTGCGCGGGGAGATCGTTGCGTTTTCCGATGCGTCCAGCATGCTGGCTCCGGACTCTCTGCGCATACTGGTACAAAGTTTTAATGATCCTCACATCGGCGCAGCCAGCGGCGTTTACCGGCTGTTAAAGAAAGACCAGGCGCAACTGGGCGCGCAAGAGGATCTCTATTGGAAGTACGAAACTTTTCTGAAGGTGCAAGAGGCCAAGCTGGGAGCATTCACCGGTGCGCATGGCTCGCTCTATGCCATACGGCGCGAGCTCTATCCGTTTCCGTCGGAGAATACGATCAACGACGACTTCACGATTCCGATGCGCATCCTCGAACGCGGACACCGTGTGGCTTACGAGCCGGCGGCTGTGGCTTACGAAGAGGCGCATGAGATGGAAGGTTTCTCGCGGCGTGTGCGAATTACGGCCGGTAACATCGAGCAGCTGCGAGAGATCAAAGGGCTGCTTTGGCCGCCGCGTCCGTTTGTACTCTTCTGCTTGCTCTCGCACAAGACGGGCCGGCTGATTGTGCCGGTGTTCATGCTCATCGCGCTGGTTGCGAATTTTATGCTGCGCGGGCAATTTCCTTACAACTGGTTGCTGTTGGGGCAAGGCGTGTTCTACGGACTCGCTATATTGGGAGCCTTATTTAGTCTTAGGCCAAAGTTGCTTCGGCTGCCCTACTACTTCTGCATGATTAATTCCGCGCTGTTCGCTTGGGTTTATCAGGCGCTGCGTCATGGGCGCGCGATTCCTTCGCGCATCGAGCTTGATCGGCTGGGAAATCGCCCGCCCCTCGGATAGGCACCTAGCTTCTAGCGTCGAGCTTCCAGCAGTCATCAAGTCATCTCATAATGTGAGCCAGCCGTGCCCTCAGGGCTAAAGCCTTGTCGTTTATCGGCCATTTGCGGTTAGGCTCGAAAGTCGTGCCCTTCCCGAAACCCGATCTTAGCAGCAACCCATCTTCACTTCGCCGGCTGCGGTGAGCGGAGGACCGAAGGCCTCCTGCGGTGCTGGAGCGCCGTTCAGCGTCTTCATCCAACGTCGCGCAGCGTCGAATACGACGAGCACTACGCCCGCGATGAAGATAGTCATGAGGATCGAATCAAGGTAGCCCACGAATTCCTGGCCGGGCTTGGAGGTCAAGGGCCAGAAAATATTCTTGATCGCGAGTATTCCTGCGGTCACCGTTGTGACCCCTACGAAGCACATGGGAACTCCGGTGATCCAGGCATATTTTTGTTTGCCCATATTGATGAGGAAGGTGGTGGAGACGGCGAGCGCAATGGTGGCGAGCAATTGGTTGCCGGTGCCGAACAAAGGCCATATTGTGGAAATATTTCCGGTGTAGATCAAGTATCCCCAACCGAGAACTACGACGGAACTAGTGACGAGATTGCCCGGCAGCCAGGCATTGTTGCCGAAGGGCTTGTAGACCTTCCCCATCAGTTCTTGCAGAACGTAGCGGGCGACGCGAGTGCCGGTGTCGATGGTGGTCAGGATGAAAAGGGCTTCGAACATGATCGCGTAGTGGTACCAGTAACCCATCAGGCGATCCATGCCCGGCAGGCCGCGGAAAATTCCCGCCATTCCGACTGCCAGCGAAACGGCGCCGCCGGTGCGGCCGGCGAGTTGCTCGCCAACTTCGTGGGAGTAGAGATTTAGATTCACCGTCGATAGGCCAAGGTGGCTGAATACGGCGGGCGTGGTGTTGATGGCAAAGTAGTCGCCGGGATACATGGAGCAGGCGGCGATCAGCGCCAGGACTCCTACGAGCGACTCGGCAACCATGGCCCCGTAGCCGATGAAGCGGGCGTCCGACTCTTTGTCGAGCATCTTGGGAGTGGTGCCGGAGGATACAAGGGAGTGGAAGCCGGAAATTGCGCCGCAGGCAATCGTCACGAAAAGGAACGGAAAAAGCTTGCCCTTGATGATCGGGCCGCCGCCGTGAACGAACGGTGTGAAGTTCGGGAACTGAATGTTGGGATGAACCACAAAAACGCCAATGACCAGAGCGGCAATGGTGCCCAGTTTGACGTAAGTGGAAAGATAGTCGCGCGGTTCGAGTACCAGCCATACGGGGAGAACCGAGGCGACTAACCCGTAGATCGCCATGAGGTAGGTGATCTGATGAGGCGTGAAGGTGAGGGCGGATGCAGCCCCGCTTTGCGCAAACCAGTGGCCGGCGACGACTGCGCCGAGCAAGAGGACGACGCCGAAAATACTGGGGCCGGTGACGGTGATTTTTCCGGCGTGGCTCTTGAACATCCACAGGCCCATGATGACGGCGATGGGGATGGTCATGCCGATGGTGAAGACTCCCCAGGGGCTGTTGGCGAGCGCGTTGACGACGACGAGGCCGAGACCGGCGAGGGTTACGAGAAGAATAAAGAGGATGGAGATCATGGCTACGAGGCCGGCGAAGGGGCTGATCTCGGTGCGGGCGATTTCCGCCAGGGAGCGACCGCGGTGACGGACGGAAGCTACGAGCACGGTGAAATCCTGTACGCATCCGGCGAGGACGGAGCCGATTAATATCCAGAGAAAGCCGGGCGCGAAACCGAACTGCGCCGCGAGGGTTGGGCCCACGAGCGGACCGGCTCCGGCGATGGCGGCGAAGTGATGCCCGAAGAGAACCCATTTTGGCGAAGCGACGTAGTTGTGGCCGTCGGCGTAAAGATGTGCTGGCGTAGTGCGGCGATCATCGAGCGCCAGCGCCTTGGCGGCGATGAATGCGCTGTAGTAACGGTATCCGATTACGTATACGCACAGCGCAACTAACAAAACCGGGAAGGTGTTCATGTCTTGCTCCCATGATAATAGTGGCCTGTATTGCGACTCCAATCGAACGCATCGTACACCTATCGCGGAATGCAACACAAACGAGTTTGCTCGCGAGCATTAAAGAAATGGTTTATTACGATGCCGGCGCGCCACACGCGCTACAATGGCGGGCATCTTTATGGCGGGTAGCGGCAGGTACAGGTCAACAGATTGCCGCTGCCGAACAAGAAAGGATTGAGTATGCCCGTGCCAGTGTCACGCGAGAATCAGCCGGCAACGCAGGAACAACCCCTTGTTCGTTTTGGGCTCGGGCTCGCCAACTGGAGCGAGCGCTGGTTTCCCGATCCTTTAATTTTTGCGTTGTTGGGAATTGTGGTCGTTTTTATCGTAGGGCTGTTGTTACGGCAGCCGGCGGCGAAGCTCGCGATTCAGGGCGGGAAAAATTTTTGGGCGCTTGTTCCGTTCACCATGCAGATGGTGATGATTATTATCGGCGGCTATGTGGTCGCCTCGACACCGATTGTGTATCGCGCCATACGAGCGCTGGCGGGGATTCCAAAGACTCCGCGCGGAGCGGTTGCCATGGTCGCGCTTTTTTCGATGCTGACCTCGCTGATCTCCTGGGGATTGAGCCTGATTTTCAGCGGATTGTTTGTTCGCGAACTAGCGAATCGCGTCAAAGGCATGGATTATCGCGCGGCGGGCGCGGCCGCGTATCTCGGGCTGGGTGCTGTCTGGGCGATGGGATTATCTTCTTCTGCCGCCATGCTGATGGCGACCAAGTCGTCGATGCCGCCATCGTTGTTTAACATTAGCGGACTGATCCCGCTGACGCAGACGCTGTTTTTGTGGCAGAGCATTGCTACTACTGTGATTTTGATTGTGCTCTCCGTGGTGATTGCTTACTTATCGACGCCGTCGCCGGAGAATGCGCGAACCGCCGAATATTACGGGATCGAATACGAGCCCATTCGATCGAGTTTGCCGGTCAGGAGAACGCCTGGAGAGTGGCTGGAATATAGTCCGCTGCTGACGATTTTGGTGGCGGCGCTCTTGTGCTGGTATCTGGTGGACGTGTTCCGCACTTCGCCGCAGGGGGCGCTAGCGGCGCTGGACCTGAATACCTACAACCTGATGTTCATCACGGTTGGCCTTTTGTTGCACTGGAGGCCGAAGCGGTTTATGCGCGCCGTTTCGGAGTGCGTTCCGGCCACGGGCGGGGTGCTGATCCAGTTTCCGTTCTACGCCGTGATTTTCGGAATGATTATTGGGACGGGGATTGCGGATGCGCTGGCAAAGCTATTTGCGTCGATTAGCACGCACAATACTTATCCGTTATTAGTGGCGGTGTACTCCGCAGTGCTGGGAGTTTTTATTCCGTCTGGCGGCAGCAAGTGGGTGATCGAAGCGCCGTACGTTTTGCAGGCCGCGAATCTGAATCGGGTGCACCTGGGGTGGGTGGTGCAGATCTACAACGCATCCGAAGCCCTGCCGAATCTCGTCAATCCCTTCTGGATGCTGCCTCTGCTCGGGCTATTAAAATTGAAAGCGCGGGACATTGTGGGATATGGCGTATTGCAGTTGATGGTGCACATCCCGGTGGTATTTTTTCTGTGCTGGTTGTTTGCGCGATATATGCCTTACATTCCGCCGATGAAATAGTAGTCTTCGCGCGGCATCTTCGTTGGCTGGGCGAGAGCGTTACCACAGAGGACAGCCTTCGGCTGCGCCCAGGGCAGGCTCCGGTGCACGGAGGAAAACCTGCGGAGATAATTCTTCCGTTTGCTTTGACCGCGATCGTTCTCCAATATTTTCAGTTCGGCGACGGGCTCGGTGGAGCCTGCGGTGTGGTGGTTGCGGGCGGTTTCGTTGTTTTCTTTTTCGCCGGTTTCTTCGGCGGTTCAGTGTCATCGACCACGACTTTCTTCGGCGGAGGGGGCGGTGCCGCTGACAGCGCTTTGACCTGCGCCCGCAGATGCGTCAATTCATCTTCTTTACTGGACGCTAGTTTCTGCATGCGCTCGCCAAACGCCCGGCGCGCGCTTTCCAGCCCGTTCATGTCGCCGCTGAGGTTCTGAAATTCCTCTTTGTTTCCGAATGCGCCGGCGGATTCGACCAGCGAGCCAAACA
Organism: Terriglobales bacterium; assembly: GCA_049511995.1. Taxonomy (GTDB): domain Bacteria; phylum Acidobacteriota; class Terriglobia; order Terriglobales; family Acidobacteriaceae; genus Acidiflorens. The sequence goes on along the minus strand of JBEKXO010000076.1, from coordinate 6,186 downwards.
CATCATAGAGCGCATCGAGGTTGCGATAGAGTTTGAAGCTGGCTGCGAGGTCTTCTGGGGAATTGTTGAGTTGCGTGATCATATCGGGAAGCGCGGACTGCAAGTTGCGCTGAATCGATCCGACATTTGCCAAGGCCTGTTGCTTGGTGGAGGCGTCGGTTTTCCACTTCTCAATGCGCATCTTTCCAAGGTCGGTCAGCATGCTCTGCGCAGTTTGTTGCAATGGCGTCAGGATGTCATTGAGCTGGCTGACGGACGCGTAGGCTACCGGCGGCTGCGCGCCGCTTGCCGCGCTGGATTGGCCCTGGGCGAATGCAGTCGCCGGCGCGAGTGCCGCCATCAGCACGGCACTGAGGCAGGGAAGTGACCAGGCAAGAAGGTTCCGCAGGTTCATGAGGCTCCAATTGTATGGTGCGCGTTTGCCAAGGATATCCTAGTTGAGTTCGACGGGTGGAGTCGAGCGCGCGCGGCCAGTTTGACGGCGCGTCCAAGCTAAGCGAGAATTGAATCTGGCGATTGCACATCGCAATTGCGTTCGATAGCACGTGGGCCTGTGGCGCAGCTGGGAGCGCGCTTCCATGGCATGGAAGAGGTCGTCGGTTCGATCCCGACCAGGTCCACCATATTTTCAACTACTTGCAGATACTCCGCTTTTCAGTTTGGTGTCATTTGGTGTCAAAACGCTCTGACTTCTTCTAAATTGAGAAGCGGTCAGCCGCTCGTTCACCACGGTTGGTTTCCGCTCACACGCAGACGTTGATTTCTTGCTCAACTCCGAATTGATGGAATCGACCGTCGCCTGCACGCTCTTCGGAATCTCCTGCATATACACATCCGTCGTGGTTGACGCACGAGAGTGCCGGAGCACGCCTTGCACGTCCTTCACTGTACCCTTCTTTTGGGCCAGCGTCGCAATGGTGCGCCGTATGACCTGGAAGGTGAGCTTCGGGAGTTCCAGCTCTGCCGCAAGCTTGTGCAACACGCGCTTGCGATAGTTGCCGGTGTCCATAAAGTTTCCGTCCTTGTCTGGGAAGATGAACGCTTCCGGCATGGGATCAGGACACTGCCGTTTCCATCGCAAGAGGTCGGCCGCCAGATTCCTGGGCATATGAATAACCCCTAGACTCTTTCGGGTTTTGCCCCACGGCCGGATCTTGCCCATGTAGGCGGTTTTACTCACGCTCATGGTGGATTCTGCGAGGTTGAAGCATTTCCATCTGAGCGCGAACAGTTCGCTCGGACGGGAGGCATTCGTCATGTCGAGTTCCAATAGGACGCGGTCACGAAGATCCAAGCGGGAAAGAGCTTTTCGGAGTTGTTCCCAGCTCAACGTTGTTTTGTCGGTCTCGCGTAGTTGGTTTGGAACTCCAATTTTGCGAGCCGGGTCCTTCGAGAGGAAGTCCTGATCGACGGCCTCAACAAAGATGTCCCGCAAGTATGCCCTCATCTGAAGCACTCTGTCCCTGGATCTCGTTTGCGCCAAATTGTTCAGGTGGACCTGCAGGGTGAACTTGTCGAAATCCTCCAGCGGAATCTTGTCGAATGGATCGATAAGGTCCCTTTGAATAAGCAGTTTTTTCACCTTGCTGGTTTCTTCCTTCCAGTTGGCCTATTTCAGGGGCAAGAAGCGATTCCGAACGAACCAGCCGAAGCTCACAGAGCCGTCGTTCATCACCTTGCCAGCGTTGCCTCTGACTCTCGCACGCGCCAAACAGTACGCGACGCATCTCCTGGCTGATTTTCTTCCAGCGATGTGGCGGCGAGATCGAGCCGAGCCTGGATCGCCAAGTACTACTTACTTGCGCCCTTGCTGGCAACGACCCAGCCGGTCGAGGTTTTCTTGCAAGCAAATTGAACGGCCCGCGTTGGGAACCTGCGCGCACTTCCGCTACTAATGTTGGTCACGGTCTCACTGCACTGGTAGTGTGCCGTATCTCCTGAGACAGAAGGAGGTTCAACACACTGTTCCTGAAGCACTATCTTCTGCGTCAACCTGAAGAATGTTTCGAACGCGTTCTTTGCTTGGGTGTTGTCAGCTAACGAAGGCCAGACCTTAGTCAATTCGTTGACGCTCTTGAGTTCGTAGGCACTCTTATAACGGTCGATGCACTGTTTGGCCTCGGAACTTGGAGTCGTCGTTGACGCAACCGGCGGAGCAGTCGCTGGCGCGGTCGCCGGAGCAGTCACCGCCGGTGCAGTCGTTGGCGCAGTCTCCGTTGGCGCAGCGGGGGGAACAACGTCGATTGTCACCTGCCTTGAATCGGTCCCGCCCAGACCCTGGGCCATCAAGGTGTACGTGGTTCGACTGTTCGGCTTGACTTCTTTGGAGCCGTTCTTCTCGACGCTGCCACCGTCGATCGAGACCTCGTCGGCGTGCTCCGTTTGCCAGCTCAAATGCGCTGGCTGGCCGTGCTGGATCGAGGATGCGCTGGGAGTGAAGAAGGAAATCACTGGCTTCGGCTTGGGAATTTCTATGAGTTCCGCGGCGACCGAAACCTGTTTCCCTGATTCTGCGGTGGCGCTCCCGGACCACGGCTCATAGCCATCCAGTTTTGCTTCGATACTGTGGCGTCCGGGAACCACTTTCTGTATTAGGCCGCCTTCCGGGGGAACTGTTCCGCGAGGTTCCTGGTCGATAAGAATGCTGGCTCCGGGCGGGGCCTGCAGGACCAAGTAAGCGGGCGCCGGCGATGCCTGTTTCTGGGCTTGTTCCGTCAGCTTAAATGTAACTATCGACGTTCCTCCCTTTGCAATTTCGACTTGTTCCGACGAGTCCGCATACCCTTGTTTGCGCAGAACGATCTCGTGGTTGCCTATGTCGAACTTATCTTCAAATTTCTTGTCGACGTCGGTAAGCCCCTTCAGATTGCGATCGACGTAGACTTCTGCCCCACCAACATTGGCGTGAATGATCAAAGTACCCTGGTCGATTACAACCGGGGTTGGACTTGGAGTAGCCGTTTGCACTGGCACCTGGTCCAGCTTTACCGTCGGCAATGACTTGGTGTTTCGGGCGATGGACACCTGCCGTGTGACCGGCTCGTATCCGTCCCGTTCGGCTCGCAATGAATACGTTCCCGGCAGCAACGACAGATCGCACGGTGCGCGACACGTCTCGGCCCCGACGGTGACAACCGCATCGGGCGGGACGGTCGTAATCTCCACGGAGACGGCCCTTTTGGCTGCGCTAAGGATGAAGTAGAAGTAGCCTGCTACGGCTAGAACAACTACCACGGAAGTGAGTGCGACGGACTTCCAGGGTCCGGCAAGTCGATTCGTCGAATCCGATCCGCGCAGGCTGGTGGTATCCCTCCCGGCCGCTGACATACCGGACTCCGTATCCCGCTTCAGCCGCTGCAAGGACGTTCGCATATCGGCCGCGTGCTGGTAGCGCAGGTTGCGGTCTTTCTCCAGAGCCTTGTTGATGATCCGTTCCAGTTCCGGGGGAACGTCAGGATTCAGACGCACGGGAACGACCGGGGCACGGTTTAGGATCGCTTCGAAGATCGTCGCTGTACTGTCCCCACGGAAAGGCAACTGGCCGGTGGCCATCTCATAAAGGACAGTTCCAAACGAGAACAGATCGCTGCGAGCATCCAGTTCCTTGGCGCGCGCCTGCTCGGGCGACATATAGGCGACGGTTCCAATCGTCGAACCTGGACTGGTCAGATGGGACTCGTCGTCAATGGTCGGAGCGTTTGCGTCGGTAGGGGCTCCTGGTCCGCCAAAAAGCTTCGCTAGCCCAAAATCCAGAATCTTGGCGTGGCCGCGCTCGGTAACAAGAATATTCGCGGGCTTGATGTCGCGGTGGACGATCCCCTTGGAGTGAGCGGCGTCGAGCGCGTCGGCGATCTCGACGGCGAGCGACAGAATCAGTTCCGTTTCCAAAGGATGCCCCGCGATGCGGTGCTTCAGGGTGGCTCCTTCCAGAAACTCCATTGCGATGAACGCCTGGGCGTCCTGGTCACCAATGTCATAAATCGTGCAGATATTGGGGTGGTTCAGTGCGGACGCGGCTTGGGCTTCGCGCCGGAATCGGGCGAGCGCCTGCGGGTCACAGGCCACTTCCTCCGGCAAGAACTTGAGGGCGACGAAACGATGCAGCCGTGTGTCCTCGGCCTTGTAGACCACACCCATCCCGCCGCCGCCGATCTTCTCGACGATGCGATAGTGCGAGATGGTCTGGCCGACCATGTGCAAAACATGCTATGGCGGAAGAGTAGGCAAGTCAATGAAACCCGCGGAGTCGTAAGTCAACAGAGTTGTTGTTGTAACATCGCGTCATCACTCATTGACCAGCGGTCAAAACGTGCGATTTTGGCGGACCGGAGGGCCCTGCAACAATTGCTCTCCATCCTGCTCGACAACGCTGTCAAGTACATGCCGCCTCCCGGAGTCATCGAGTTACTCCTGCAAGTCCGAAGCGAAATGGCCGTCCTCACTGTGCGCGATTCGGGAATCGGGATTGCGGAGCAAGATCAGAGCAAGATCTTCGAGCGCTTTTACCGTGTAGATAAGGCAAGAAGCCGTGAGCTTGGCGGAGCCGGCATTGGCCTCGCCATCGCCGAATGGATTGTGCAGCAACATCACGGATCGATTGCCATTCAAAGCTCGATCGACAACGGATCGTCATTTATTGTCTCTGTCCCGCTGCAAACGAACTCGGCAACGGTGAATATACGAACGGCTCATTGTTCCGGCGAAAGAAACGCAACCTGATATTACATAAACTTGTGCACTCTAATAATGCGCCGGGTTCGGCATCTCGCGTGGATTTATGAGAGAACCTTGTGCTGCCAATGGTTAGCCGGAAGTCGTGCCCCAGGACCGATTTCAATCAATCACCTCAGGCACGATCTTCCGCAGAGTAAGTCGGCTAGATAAGATCTGGGGCGATGGAACAGCACGCAAAGCAATCTGGCACGTGGTGGAAGCAGCCGCCAAAGGTTCTGACATCAAGAATCTGGCTTCTCAGAACGTGGGTCGCGCATGCGCTCGGTTGTGTCATCTTGTGGGCGGCGGAGAACTTGAGCAGATTCAGAGGAACTGGCGGCGACGTTGAGGCACCCATGGCCAGGACGGTCTCGTAAGCGCACTGGAGAAGGTCCGAGCGTGGCCGAGCCCCCGTTTCCGTTGGTGACCGTCAGCTTGTAAGAACCCGGCAGTCCTCCGCAAGTTTGACGGTGGGTGCGAAGGAGAAAAGGGTATGGAAAAGTTGGAAAGCGAAAAGCCGCTTTCCAACTCTCCCACAGCCACGACTACTACGAAATAGGCTCAGTTATGGGATACGGATTCAAGGGGCAAGTCCACCTAGCGCTTCCCCTGCCCCATCGCGAGTTGCGCCTTTAGCGTCTCGATTTCCTCGCGCTGGCCGGAGAGCTCCTTCTGCTGCTGTTGGACGACCTTGGTGAGCACGGCGACGATATCCATCGCGCTTAGGCCCTTACGATCATCTGTCGCGACCAGGTCGGGCACGTCTTCGGCGATGAAGCCAACGTGCGCCTCATCGTCGATCTTGTACTTGAAGGTGACCGGATCGAGGCCCGTCAACGTCTCCATCGCCTGGTCGGTGGACAGCGGCTGGATGTCCTTCTTGAACTCCCGGCTGGAAGCGTTCGTCCACACCCCCCCCGCCGTGACGTACGCCCCGGCCCCGGTCTCAATCGGATAGGAGGGGAGGGCGATTCCGAAGCCCACGTTTCCCGCGAAGTAGCTGCCGTCTGGGCTCCCGTTGTAGATCGACCACACCCTGTTTCCCGCGTCCGGGCAGTTGCCGGCCTGGTTCGGCATCATGATGTTGAGCGCCGCGCTGCAGGACGTGCCGGACGGGCCAGCGGCCGGCTGACCCAAATCGAGGGTGGACACGACGTTTGCGTATCCCGACGTGATGTTCGGTGCCGCGATGTAAGCCCCTTCGGCGTAGTTGCCGTAGCCCGCGCTGAAGTTGAAGTTCGGGCCGATGATCACTCCGCGCAGGTAGGCCTGGGCGTAAGCGCTCGATGCGACAGTTCCCTCGACGACCAGCTGTGTTGCGCTATAGCCGTCGGGGGAGCCCTCGCTGACCGTTCCCTGGATGTCCACACCCATTGGAGATGTGACCACGCCCGAGCCCGGTGCGCCATTGAAACCGACGGCCGTGTTCGACCAGCCGCTGGGCTGTGCCTGTTGAATCACCGAATCGCCCAA
>JBEKXO010000075.1:0-19236 GCA_049511995.1 Terriglobales bacterium | reverse complement strand
AGACGGCCTCCAACGCCAGCAGGGGCCGAATTGCCGTTTTCATCGAGCACATCGGCCTCGGCTCCGGGAACTGCCACGCCAACTCTTCCGGGACGCATCGCCATCGATGCAGGCGTGCCGAGCGTAGGCCCGCCCAATTCAGTTTGCCACCAATTGTCGACGACGTAGCCCCACTTGCCATCGCCGGCCAGGTAAGTTTGTGCCCAGCGCCACGCTTCGGGATTGAGCGGTTCGCCGGCACAGGCGATCACGCGTAAGCTGGTCAGGTCGTGTGCGGCCGGATAGCTTTCGCCGTAGCGCATAAACATCCGCAATGCCGTGGGTGCAGTAAACATTTTGGTTACGCCGTAGCGCTCCACGATTTCCCACGCAATACCTGGGTTCGGATAATCGACGGCGCCCTCGCGGAACAGCGTCGTCACTCCCGCGCAGAGAGGTGCGTAAGTGATGTAGGAATGGCCGACGACCCAACCGATGTCGGAAGTGCACCAGAAAATGTCGCGGTCGCCTACGTCGTAATAATTTTCCAGATGGTAGGTGGTGCCGACCATATAACCGCCGTGCACGTGGACGACTCCCTTCGGCTTGCCAGTTGACCCGGAGGTGTAAAGGAGGAAGAGCGGATCTTCGGCATCCATCTCTACGGCCGGGCAATGCGGAGAAAACTTGAGCAGGTCGTTGAAGTCCACTTCGCGAGGCCCGGAGACTGCCGTGCCGCCGCGCGAATAGACGACGATCTTTTCGACACATTCGAGGTTGTCGACAGCCTCATCGACGATCGCCTTCAGGGCAACCGTTTTGCCGCGGCGGAAGCCAACGTCACCCGCGATCACTACCTTCGCCTCGGCATCCGTAATGCGATCACGCAGAGCTGTGTGACCAAGACCGGCATAGACGACCGAGTGAATCGCGCCGAGACGGGCGCAGGCCAGCATTGCGACCACGCCTTCAATGGTCAACGGCATGTAAATGACGACCCGATCGCCTTTCACCACGCCCAGCGATTTGAGGCCATTCGCAAAGCGGCAGACTGAACGATGAAGTTGTCCATAGGTGACGATGCGCTCGCCGCCGTCTTCGCCCAGCCATATGTAAGCGGCGCGATTGCAACGGTCCGACTCGGCGTGGCGATCGAGTGCGTTGATGGTGATATTGGTCTTCGCGCCAGTGAACCACTTGTGATGCACGCCATCCCACTCGAGCACGTGGTCCCACTTCTTTGACCAGGCAAAGCGCGATGCGTAATCCGCCCAGAAGCGCTCGGGATCCTTCGAGGCCCTTTCACATTCTCCAAGCCAGTTCTTCTGGATCACGTCGTCGGCGACAATTTTCGGCGCGGGATATTCCTGGTCCATAGCCAGCAGATTCGAGATGTCTTCAGGTTTAGAAGTGAGGAGAGCGCTCATGTGGGACCTCCGAGGTTTCGGCGAGCTTAGGATCGACCGCCGTGGATTTTCCTTCGGTTCATGGCGGGTGAGCAGTGACGCAGATCACAAGGCGCTGTAATTCTGCCACACAGTCGCAGATCGGTTCTGGTGGGATATTGGTGCGCTAGCATAACTGAATCACTTACTTCTGTGACCGGCGTCACAGCATCATTTTGGAAAACCACATACCGTTGGCCCCCATGTTCGGCGCTCCGGTTTGAGCCGTGCGCGAACGAGGAGGACATCGTCTATGTTCAAGCTGAAGTGTTGGTCGTCAGCCGTGCTGCTGGTGGCCACAATGGCCGCTCCGGTTTTGGCCGAAAACAACAACGCTAAAACGTCCAATGACCATACAGTGAACGCAACGAGCGCCGAAGCGAGTCCGGCGGCCGACCCCAACCCGAGTCCAGCTCCCAGTCCTAATCCTAGTCCGAGTGTGAGCTTGACCGCGACGGATGCGAACGTGACGGCATTGCTCGGAGTACTAGTAATGAAAGGTGTTCTGGCGCCGACCGAGGCCAATGCTATTCAAAACGCCTCTCCCACGGTCCAATTTCAAGCCCTGGTTGAAGCTCTCAGCCGCAAAGGCGTGCTGAATGTGGCGGATTTGTCTGCCGCCGCGAAGCCGGCAACTTCACCTTCGGCCGTCGCAGCGGCTCCAGTTGCGGCTACGGAGGCCGCCTCCACATCGCTCGCCGACCCGGAACCTGGGCAAGCGCAGACACCTCGCCCGGGGCGCGTAGCGGGCGAGCTGCCGCCTCCCATTCCTGGGGTGATCCCGGCGATTATCCCTGTCCGGGTGTTCCCAATCGACCCCCCCAAAACCGGTGGCCTAGCTGGCATAAAGGCGGGCCCCATCACGCTCGCGCCTTACGGCTTCATCAAGGCAACCGTCATCCACGACAGCAGCGACCCTGATGGCGATGACTTCGCGTTTCCTGCCCTGTTTCTGAATGCCGCGAGTTCTACGAACACCGGCCCAACGAAGGACCCCGAGGTGCACGTCAAGGCCAGGTCCACGCGCTTTGGGCTCAACTTCGAATGGCCGGATATGGCAAAGAACCTGACCGTGACCGGCAAGATCGAGACCGACTTCGAAGGCAACAACACCGAAGTCGACAATGCCGACATTTCCTCGTTCCGCAACGGTCAACTGAGACTACGTTTGGCCTACGTTCGCCTCGATTGGCACGCCAGCGAGAACACCGACATTATGTTCCTGGGTGGACAGGACTGGTCGCTTTTTGGGTCCGGCGCGCTGCCTAACATTCTGGAAACCACGGGTCTGGGCTTTTTCTATGGCGATATTTACACCCGTTCGCCACAGCTGCGGGTCGGCTTCATCCAGACACTGAACAAGGAACACAACGTCAAGTTCGAGGGACAAGGCGGGGTCATGCAGCCCAGCTCGGGTGAAATCCTGAAGCTCGGGTCGCTAGGCCTTGCCGGCCAGATTGGGGAAGGCGAACGCGAGGGCTCCGACTCCGATCGTCCCGAGTGGGAAGGCAGAGCGGCTTTGAGCTTCCAACTCGACGATGCTAAGGGAGTGCCCCCGGCACAAATCGCCCTGGCTGGATTCCATGCCTCGCGCACCGATATCGCGCTCAATGAAGGCGCGGGCTCAACCTACGGAAATTTGTGCGCGACCACCAACTACTGCACTACCTTCCCGAACGGCTTTCAAGCTTCCAGCAAACTGTGGGGCGGCCAACTCGGGGTGCAATTGCCCACGCGCTGGTTCACCTTAGTGGGGAGTGCTTATAAGGGCGGCGACCTGCGCTTCTACTTCGGCGGCCAAATCAACTCTTTCGCCACCGATACGGGCGGGCTGACTGGCATACAGGGACCGTTCCCCACTCAGGATGGCGGTCCGCTCGCTGCTTCCGGTCCTGATCTACTGGGTTGCTCGGGCACGTTTACCGCCACCGGACCGGCGGTGGGCGGGGTTACTCCTGGAAGCTGCGCCGGCAACGTTGTGGTTGCTCCGCAGCGGGCCCTCCGGGCGTTTGGCGGGTTCGTTCAGCTCGGGTTGCCGCTTTCCCGCTGGTTCAATGCCGACCCCAAAGGCCACAACGCGGGCTGGCAGCTCTTCTTCGACGTGGGCAAGGACCAAGCGGTACATCGTGACCTGAATAATCCAAACTTCACTGGGCAATTGCCCTTGGCGATGAGCAAAATGGGTGTGGCGACCCTGTTCTACAGGCTCAACCCTTGGTGCCAGTTCGGCTTCGAGCAGTCGGTCTACGCCGGCCGTATTAACAACGGGGCCCTCGGATACACAATTGCCGGAGTTCCCTCCAACGAATGGCAAGATCACCGCACCGAGGCCGGGCCGATCTTTACGTTCTAAACCGACCCTCCACCCATCGGGCCAAAATTGTGGCCCGATGGGGGCCGGGACGGACTGAAGATGGCCGGTGCAGATTGATGGCACTGGCAACCAAAGAATGGGGACGGGCTCCATTCGGATGACGGCCCGCAGGTAAGTCTGTCCTACCAAAACTCCCCCAGCGGCGAAAGCTATTGTGCGGGACGCGCCAGTGGGAGCAAAATGTGCCGGGTCCGCGAGACCGCTTCCAGATCGTTCGGGAAAAGATCGTTCGGAAAACCCGCTATGCGACAGAGATGCATCCGCACTGTTTGAAGGAGTTGGTTTGATGAGTATGCGTAGAATTGCAGCTTTGCAGACAGGTCTCTTGTTGGTGGCTATGTTAGCGAACGCCGCTTCGCTGAAAAACACGATGCGGATCACGGTTCTGGATTCTGTAACTCGAGCGTCCAGCCCTTACGACAACGGCGTTCCCAAGAATTGTGACGGGATCACTTTCGACGCATATTGCCGTTCCACCACAAATGTGCCACTGGTGAGCACCTTGCTCGTGCAGGAAGGCGACAACCCGCCATTCCGCATCAGTTGCACCATTGAATCACGATTTTCGCGATGCAGGCCGTTGCCCAAGGGCGTAACTTTCGACGCCAGGAGAGAGAAGAGGGGCGTCACCGTTTATTACCTGGATGACAAAGGCAAGGCGCGAAAGCAGTTGTACACGCTGGTAAATGACGGCGGGAAGCCTGGTCTGCCTCCGCCGGCCGTTGCAGTCGCAACTCCGCCGAGCGCTGCACCGGCTGAGAACGTCGGGCGGCCAACATCCACGCTGCCGGCGATCCCGGCGCCGGTGCAGAGTTCACCAGTGCAGGCTCCAGCGGTGGCCGCGTCGTCAGTGCTCGCGGTGAAAGTAAAGTGTGATTTCACCTCGACGCCGCCGGGCGCGGAAATCAGCGTTGACTGGCGATATGTCGGCAACACGCCCTCTGAAATCGCCCTGAGCGCGGGCACGCACATCGTTGTGATCTCCATGCCGGGCTTTGCGGAGTGGAAGCGGGAGCTTACGGTGGGCGAGGATTCGCGGGTCAGCGTGGCGGCTACGTTGGAGAAGGCGCAGTGATATTCGGGTTAGGCAGTAAATATAGCTTCTGCAGGCGGTGAGACCGCTGTATGATATCGCGCGAAAGTGCCTGTCCCACCCGGCGCTGATTGCCGACCTGGTACAGAGTAAAGAAGCAGGTTCTACAAGGAGAAGCCTATGGTTGAAGCGGTGAAGCGTATCGACACGGTTCCAGAAGAGCGCTACCAAGCATCCCAGGCAATCTGGGACAAGATCGCAGAGAGCCAAGAGTTCAACGATCTAATGGCGACGAAGCGGACATTTATCATTCCGGCATTTGTGTTCTTCGTTGTCTATTATTTTGCGTTGCCCGTGCTTGTCGGCTACGCACCGCAGTTCATGGCGACCAAGGTGATCGGCCAGGTCAACCTCGCTTACCTCTTCGCGCTCTCTCAATTTTTCGTAGCCTGGCTCATTGCCGGCCTCTACGTCAAGGCCGCCAATAACTTTGACCGGTTGGCGAAAGATATTGTGGATAAGGCCCAGATCGCCAAAGGAGGCAAGTAGATTATGGCGAACGTCCCGCTGTTTATGTTCCTGCTTTTCATCGCTATTACTCTAGGCATTACTTATTGGGCCTCGAAGCGTTCAGCCGGAGCCAGCGCCTATTTTGCCGCCAGCCGCCAGATCAAAGGCTGGCAGAACGGAATCGCCGTGGCGGGCGATTATATGAGCGCCGCGTCTTTCCTCGGAATAGCCGGCATCATCGCTTTCCAGGGCTATGACGGCTTCCTGTTTTCGGTGGGTTGGCTGGTGGCTTACCTGACGGTTTTGTTGGTGATTGCGGAGCCGTTGCGCAATGCCGGCAAATACACCATGGCCGACGTGCTTGCTTACCGCCTCAAGCCCAGGCCGGTCCGAGCGATGGCCGCGCTTAGCACTCTCACCGTCAGCACCTTCTACATGATCGCGCAGATGGTCGGCGCGGGCGCGCTGGTGAAACTGCTCCTTGGCGGTTATGTCACCTACAACCAGGCGGTCACCGGGGTCGGCATTCTGATGATCATCTATGTCGTGTTCGGCGGCATGCTAGCCACCACTTGGGTGCAGATCGTCAAGGCCGTTCTGCTCATGGCCGGGACCATTCTGCTCAGCTTCCTAGTAATGGCGCATTTCCATTTCAGTTTCGCCGCGTTCTTCGACGCCATTTCTCACGTGAGCTATCACGATGCGAAAGGTGGACTGGTAGTGAAGGATTTCCTCCAGCCAGGCCTTCGCTACAAACCGCCATACGGTCCTCTCGATCTGATTTCGCTCGGCCTCGCGCTGATTTTTGGAACCGCCGGCCTACCGCACATTCTGGTGCGCTTCTACACGGTGCCTGACGCGAAGACGGCGCGCAATAGCGTGGTTTGGGCAATGGTCCTGATTGGCAGCTTCTATATCATGACCACATTTCTCGGCTTCGGAGCTGCGACCATCGTCGGTCCCGATTACATCAAGACGCACGGCGGCACTAACATGAGTGCGCCTCTGCTCGCCAATGCTCTCGCGGGAAGCATCTTTTTTGCTTTTATCTCGGCGATTGCCTTTGCCACCATCCTGGCCGTTGTCGCCGGTCTTACGATCAGCGCCACGACCTCGTTCTCGCACGATTTCTGGACGAACGTCATTCACAACGGAGTCGAGCGTAAGCCCGGAGAAGAAGTCCTGGTGGCGCGTATCTCCGCGTTTGGCGTCGGTGCAATCGCCATCGGCATTGCAATCGTGCTGGGGCCAACGGCGAACGTGGCGTTTCTAGTGGCGCTTGCCTTCGCTGTCGCTGCATCGGCGAACTTGCCGGTGATTGTGCTTTCGATTTTCTGGCGCAGATTCAACACAGCGGGAGCTGTCTCGGGCCTTGCGGTTGGCTTGCTGGCTTCGATTGGATTGATCCTGGTCGGCCCCAGCCTGATGGCGATCGATCCACCAACGGTCGTAGGCTCGGCCCGGCACTTGATCCAGGCGAAGGCTTTGTTCCCTCTGGAAAACCCGGGCATTCTCAGTATTCCGCTGGGATTCATCGGAGCGATCGTCGGCACGCTAGTGAGCCACGAGCCGACTTCGCAACACAAGTTTAATGAACTGCTGGTTCGCTCGAACACTGGGCTCGGTTCAGAAAAGGCTGGCGCTCACTAGTACGATTCCGATTGATCGTTGCAAAAAACGGGTAGAGAGACGGCTTCCCGTCTCCTGCCCGCGAAGTATGGGTCGGCACGGTTTCAGGGAACTCCAAGGAGTAATTCATATGGCGGACATACGTACGAAACCACAGGTAGTAGCCGAGTCTACGGAGGCTCAGATTGCAGTTCATTGGCGTGAGGAGGAATATTACTATCCACCCGCGAAGTTTGTGGGCCAGGCGAATCTTACCGACTCCGAGGTTATGGATCGCTTCGCCGAAAAGAATTTCCCCGAGTGCTTCCGCGAATACGCCGACCTGCTTGATTGGGATCAGTACTGGCACACCACGCTCGACACCAGCGATCCGCCTTTTTGGAAGTGGTTCGTCGGCGGCAAAATCAATGTTTCCTACAACTGCGTCGATCGTCACCTCGCCAAATATAAAAATAAAGCGGCGTTGATTTTTGTGCCGGAACCAGAATCTGAAGCGCCCGTCTCCGTGACCTACCGCGAACTTTATGTGAGGGTGAATGAGTTCGCCGCACTGCTCCGCGATTATTGCGGCCTAAAGAGCGGAGATCGCGTCACCATTCACATGCCCATGGTGCCCGAGTTACCCATCACCATGTTGGCCTGCGCTCGCCTCGGCGTGATTCACTCGGTGGTCTTCGGAGGCTTCAGCGGAGAAGCGTGCGGCCTGCGTGCGGCCGATTCCGGCAGCCGCATCCTGATCACCATGGATGGTTACTATCGCAACGGCAAGCTGCTTGACCACAAAGCATCCGCCGACATCGCTCTGAATTTTGCCAAGCAGGAAGGACAAGTGGTGGACAAAGTCCTCGTCTGGCGACGGCATGCTGGCCAGAATGCATCGGCCTCGCCCTTTGTAAAAGGGCGCGACGTTTTCGTTGACGAGATTCTACCGAATTATTCTGGCCAGATCGTAGCGCCCATCCCAATGGATGCCGAGGCACCACTGTTCCTGATGTACACCAGCGGCAGCACCGGGAAGCCGAAAGGGTGCCAGCATCGCACCGGGGGCTATCTTTCCTATGTTGCCGGCACTTCAAAATACATTCAGGATATTCATCCAACGGACGTTTACTGGTGCATGGCAGACATCGGCTGGATTACTGGCCACTCCTATATTGTTTATGGTCCGCTGTCATTGGCGGCTACCAGCGTGCTCTATGAGGGTGTGCCTAATTTTCCTGACGCTGGCCGCGTGTGGAGGATCGCCGAGCGCCTCGACGTCAACATCTTCCACACCTCGCCAACGGCGATTCGTATGTTGCGCAAGTCTGGCCCCGATGAGCCCATCAAATACAACTATCACTTCAAACACATGACAACTGTGGGTGAACCGATCGAGCCCGAAGTCTGGCGCTGGTATCACGACGTAGTGGGCAAAGGCGAGGCGGTAATTGTCGACACGTGGTGGCAGACTGAGAATGGTGGCTTCCTCTGTAGCACTAAGCCGGCGATCGATCCCATGAAGCCCGGAAGCGCGGGCCCGGGCATGCCCGGAATCTATCCAACCATCATCGACGAAAACGGCCAGGAGATCGCCGCAGGTGCGGGAAAGGCGGGTAACATCTGTATTCGGAATCCGTGGCCGGGAATCATGCAAACCATCTGGGGAGACCGAGACCGGTTTGTGAGCCAGTACTATGCGAAATACTGCAAAGATCGCAGCAGCAAGAAATGGCAGGATTGGCCATACTTCGCGGCCGATGGAGCCGTACTGGCAGCCGATGGTTATTTCCGCATTCTTGGACGGGTCGACGATGTTATTAACGTCGCTGGCCATCGCCTCGGCACAAAGGAAATCGAATCCGCGTGTTTAACCGTTTCCGAAGTCGCAGAAGCTGCCGTAGTGCCCGTCGTGGATGAGATCAAAGGCCGCGTTCCCGAAGTTTATATCGCCTTGCAGCCCGGCATACAGGCCAGTCAGGAAATTGTCGACAAGGTCAACAAAGCGATTGAAACCATGATTGGCAAAATCGCCCGTCCCAAGAACATCCACATCGTTCCCGATATGCCGAAGACCCGTTCCGGCAAGCTCATGCGTCGCGTGCTTGCCGCCCTCTCCAACAACATGAACACCGGAGATATTACGACTCTGGCTAATCCCGACGTGGTGGAGAAAGTCAGGGAGTTGGTGCAGGGCAAGGCGCCGGTCGCGCTGAGCGACGGGCCGGAGGACCTGAAGAAATTCGGGACGGTCGATTAGATTACGTGCGGAGACGGCATCGCGGCGATCCGGTTGGGGTTTTATTTCTTCAGATGCTGACCGCCCGCCTTGCAAGGGCCAACGCTTCGGTCCAGAAGGTTGGCGAGGTCTGCGCCAATTCAACCACGTCGCGAATGCCCTCAACGAATTCGTCCAGTTGCTCCGAAGTCACCGTCAACGGAGGAGCGGCTTTCAGGACCATGAAGTTGTTCCCGCAGATTTGCGTGAGAATCCTTTTTTCGCGGAACATGCGCATGACCAGAATCTGCCCGAACATCGCCGGATGGATTTTGTGAAACGCCTGGTACAACACGCGAAACGTCAGCTTTTTCGGCGGGATGAATTCGATTCCGCTGAGCAGGCCCATGCCACGCACTTCATTCACCATGTCGAAGCCCGCGAGTTCTCGGCGCAGCTTAGCGCGGAACAATTCTCCTAATTCCAATGCACGCGGGCCCAGTCGTTCGCGTTGCAGAACATCGAGCGTGGCGAGGCCGGCCCTCATGGACAGGCTGTTTTCGCCGAACGTGGATGTGTGTACAATCGCTCGCCGCAGCGAAGAATAGACCGCCTGATAGATGTTGTTGGTCATCAGGACCGCGCTCACGGGCACCAAGCCCCCGCTGAGGGCCTTAGCCAGCACCACCATGTCGGGTTGCACCTCAAACTGGTGCGCTGCCAGGAAAGTTCCCGTACGATACATTCCTGTCTGCACTTCATCCAGTATGAACAGCGTGCCCGTGTGCCGGCAGATCTCTTGTGCTTTTTGCAAGTACGCGCGCGCGGGAACGCGTATCCCGCCTTCCGCCTGAATCGGCTCGATGACAAACGCCGCCTGGCGTTTGTTCGCAACCGCGCTTTCTAATGCATCGATATCGCCGAAGGGTATTGCTTGGGTATCCGGCAACAGCGGACCAAAACCCTCTCGCCAAAATGCGTCGTTCATCAGCGAGAGGGCGCCGTTTGTGAGCCCATGAAAACTGCTGTTGGCATAAACAATGCCGGCGCGGCCGGTCGTCGCCCGGGCAAACTTGATCGCCGCCTCAACACCCTCGCTGCCGCTGCTGCCGAAGTGGACTTTCTGCAAGCCTCCGCCAGCCAACTCACACAAGCGCCGCGCCAATTCGCCGGCAATCTCAGGCACATGGCTTTGCAGCATCGCAGGACCGCACTTGTCCATTTCGTCTTTCAGGGCCTGAATGATATAGGGATGGTTGTGGCCTGCGTTGTGCACGCAATAGCCCGACAAGAAGTCCAGGATGCGACAGCCGTCTGTCGTAAATAACTCACAACCAAGACAGCGCGCGTACTCGACGTTGAGGCCCAGCAGGTTGAGAAGGGTCACCCACTGTGGGTTTACGTAGTCCTGATAGTTAGAAGTGGCCGTCGGGGCGCCGAGTGGGATGGTTGCGGTATTCGCCATAGGTTGGTCCAAGTGGGATGCGCACCTTATTAGTCCGGGATGTCTCGCACCGCTGAAACAACGATCGTCGCCCGCGTTTGCTGTTGGATTTCTGACCGCCGCGCATCCTCACTTTTTTCGTTCTGAACTGATTCCGTGTATCATGCCGCTACTTCCACTATAAACCGGAAGATGCATTCTTTAGAACGATTAGCTCGCTACGGCCATTCGCGAGGCTTATGGGGAAAGGCAAAAATTAATGGTGTGGTATTTTCTGTTTTTTTTCGTCTCTGGATTCTGCAGCGTTTTGTGCGAACTCATCTGGTTACGATTATCGATGGCGCAGTTTGGCGTTACCACTGCGCTCACCTCGATCGTTCTATCAGTCTTTATGGCGGGGCTTGGCGCGGGTTCCTGGCTGGCAGGCTCGCTGGTGCGGCGCTACGCAGACCGCATCAGTTTTTCTCCGCTCCGCCTCTATGCCATTCTCGAGTTCATGATCGGTATTTCCGCGCTGGTGGTTCCCGCGGAACTGATTTGGGGCCATCGCCTGCTCGAGGCGCTAGCCGATCGCGCTGCTGTCTCTTCGGCTATCTATTACGTACTCTCAGGATTGTGGCTGTCCCTGACCATGGTACCTTGGTGCGCCTGCATGGGCGCGACAATTCCCGTTGCTATGTTCGCAATCAGGAAAAGCAAGCAACAAGGCGATGGCCGATCTTTCAGCTTTCTCTATCTCGCGAATGTGCTGGGCGCAATGCTGGGTTCGTTTCTCCCCCTGCTTCTCATCGAGCCATACGGCTTTCATAAGACTTTGTACATCGGTGCGGCTCTGAATGTGGCAATCGCGGCGACAGCTTTCATAGTGTCATTGAGATCAACGCAACAGATGCCGCAAGCGCCAACCTCGAATACAGCCAAGCCTGGCGCTGGTGTCGTCACCACAGTCCTCGAAAATCGCCGAAGCATACTGCTGCTTCTCTTCACCACCGGCCTCGCAACCATGGGTATGGAGTTGATTTGGATTCGACTGTTCACGCCGTATATCGGCCCCGTGGTTTATTCCTTTGGCATGATCCTGGTGGCTTATCTCTTGGCTACGTTTGTAGGTTCGCGGGTCTACCGCCGCTGGAGCTGCAAACACAGCCAGGAAAGCCGTCTCGCCTGGATATCTCTCGCGCTGCTCGGAATTCTCCCGCTGCTGACGGCAGATACGCGCTTGCCGTTGAACCTTGTTGTAAGAGTTTTTCTTGGCGTCATGCCCTTCGCCGCAATGATTGGATTTCTCACTCCCATGCTCGTTGATCGCTGGTCTGCCGGCGATCCCGACCGTGCCGGCCGTGCCTATGCGGTTAACGTAGTCGGCTGCATCGTCGGTCCGCTCGTCGCTGGTTTCCTGCTTTTGCCTCTCTTGGGAGAACGTTGGTCGGTGCTGGTGCTTTCTCTGCCATGGTTCGCCATGGCCATTCCAGTTCCGAGTGCTGCGGACGTTCGATCCTTCAGCCGCGCATCAGCCTATGTCATTGTCATCCTCGCTTTCTCGGTTTTCCTTGGGACTCAGGATTTCGAGAATCAGTTTCCATCACGAAGAGTGCGTCGCGATTCCACCGCAACCGTGATCGCTTACGGAGAAGGTATGCGGCGGAGCCTTCTCGTGAACGGGATGGGCATGACTTCGCTCACTCCTATCACAAAAATGATGGCCCACTTGACATTGGCCTCGCTCGATCACGCGCCTCAGAGTGCGTTAGTCATATGTTTTGGAATGGGCACGACATTTCGCTCGATTGAGTCGTGGAATATTCCCGGCACGGCAGTTGAACTCGTGCCGAGCGTGCCGAAACTCTTCAGCTATTACCATGCTGACGCAGCCGCCGTGCTTTCTTCACCGCAAGCGCATGTCGTGATCGATGACGGCCGCCGTTTTCTTGAACGTTCACCGGCGAAATACGATGTCATCATCCTCGATCCTCCCCCGCCGGTGCAGACAGCCGGTTCCAGCTTGCTCTATTCGCAGGATTTTTACACTGTCGCCAAGACGAGGCTGCAGCCGGGCGGAATCGTTCAACAATGGCTACCCGAGGCGGATGACGCGACACAAGCGGCGGTCGCGCGATCGATCAAGAACTCCTTTCCTTATGTTCGCGTGTTTCAGGGGATGGACGGCTGGGGTTGGCACTTCCTTGCCAGCGAGCGTCCTATTCCCATTCGCACCGCCACTGAGTTGGTGGCTCGTATGCCGCGGAGCGCTGTGGAAGACATGATGGAATGGGGGCCGGCGAAATCGCCGGAAGAGCAGATGCAGTTGCTTCTGTCTCACGAATCATCAACCGACGATATCATCGCCCTCTCGCCGCAAACCGCCCCGCTCACCGACGATCGCCCGATCAACGAATATTTTCTTTTGCGGACTCCTCTGGATCGGTTATCGGACTTGGATTGAAGGGGCAATAGGGCGATAACCTCAACGAAATAAAGGAGCAGCATTTAGCGACCGGGCGCCATACTCTGTCATCTAAAAAAAGTCTAAAGGACTGGAGCGTGGGCGTGCCCTCGCTTCGCCCGTCCCGCGTCCAGTTCGAGGAGTGCTCAATGCTTGCTCCACCAAATGACGCCGCCGTCGCAAATGAGGTTTCACTTCAACTCAAGGAGCGCTTTTCCGCGGCGCGAGGCCAAAGCGATGCGCTGTTCGATCTGGTGCGCGACGAGTCATTATATGAACGCCCGATTCCGGAGCGTCATCGGATCATTTTTTATATCGGGCATCTCGAAGCGTTCGATTGGAACCTGCTCAACGAAAATGCAGCTGGCTTCGACCTAAGGAGCCAAAACCCAGCATTGGACCGTTTGTTCGCCTTCGGTATTGATCCGGTCGGCGGCGGGCTGCCCACCGATATGCCCTCCGATTGGCCCAGGCTCGATGTGGTTCGCGATTACGTAAACAACGTTCGGCGTACTCTCGACGCCACTCTTGAACGGGCGATA
The DNA here is from genome assembly GCA_049511995.1 of Terriglobales bacterium. Taxonomy (GTDB): domain Bacteria; phylum Acidobacteriota; class Terriglobia; order Terriglobales; family Acidobacteriaceae; genus Acidiflorens. Next base: position 5,640 of record JBEKXO010000075.1, on the reverse strand, counting down.
CTCGATTTCGGCTCGCAGACCCACAACGGTTTTTCTCTCCGCACGCTACTTAACGTAGCGGTTGAGCATCGCCTGATGCACGTCGAAACTTTGGCTTACATGCTCCATCAATTACCGCTCGACATGAAAATAAAAGCGAAGGACGTGTTGAGCACGCCTCAGCGCGAGGCAGCTGCCCCAGTCGTCGGAGACATGTTGCCGGTCCCCGCTGGCGCCGTAACCCTTGGTCTGTCGCGCGATGCTGCCGCTTTTGGTTGGGACAACGAATACCAAGCGCACACGGTGGAGGTTCCTGACTTTGCGATTGACCGTTACAAGGTGACCAACCGGCAGTATCTTGAGTTCGTCGCCGCTGGCGGTTATGATATCCAGGCTTTCTGGGCCGAGGATGATTGGAACTGGAAGGTTGCTCGTGGAATTTCTCATCCCAAGTTCTGGGAGAAGCAAGGAGAGCATTCCTCCGATCGCGGATGGTTTTATCGAACCATGTTTGACAAAATTCCATTCAACGAATCGCGGGTGCTTGACTGGCCGGTCTATGTTAGCCAGGCGGAGGCAGCGGCCTATGCGTGCTGGGCAGGGAAGTCGCTTCCTACCGAAGCAGAGTGGCAGCGCGCTGCCTACGATACTGCGGATGGGAACACAAGACCGTATCCGTGGGGCAGTGAGCCACCTGATTCGAGCCTTGGCAATTTTGATCTTCACCGTTGGGATCCGATGCCGGTGAATTCATTTCCGCAGAGCCAGAGCACCTTCGGCGTCCAGGACATTCTGGGCAATGGATGGGAGTGGACCTCAACCGCTTTTGCTCCATTTCCGGGGTTCGAGCCATTTCCGTTTTATCGCGGTTACTCCGCGGATTTTTTTGACGGCAAGCATTTCGTTATGAAAGGTGGCTCACCTCGCACCGCCGCCTGCATGCTTCGGCCGACATTTCGCAATTGGTTTCAGCCGCATTATCAGAACGTTTATGTGGGATTTCGCTGTGTAAAACACTAATGCCCGCTTCGTCGCGTGGTCGAAAAATGATCGAAGGGAACTTGATCCGGCGATCAAAGGGGTTCAAATGCTGGTTCACGCAATCAACAACGCCGCCAATAGCACCACCTATCAATTTCCTTCGGGGTTCACATCGGGGTTTGCGGCCGACGTCCGCGCCGGGCTCACGCGAAATCAGAAGGAACTCCCCTCCAAATATCTTTATGACGACGTGGGATCGGCGCTTTTTGAGGTGATCAGCCATCTGCCGGAATACGGACTCACCCGCGCCGATGAGCGACTGCTGCAGCGGCATGCTGGCGACATCGTCGCGCGCCTCGATGCCCCGGTGGCGGTTGCGGAACTCGGCAGCGGCAGCGGCAAGAAGACTCGCTGGATTCTCGAAGCTCTGAGCCGTTGGCAACGGACGTTCTATTATCCCGTCGAAATCTCACGCTCTGCGCTGGTCATGTGCGAGCGCGAACTCAGCGACATTGATTCCATCAGCATTGTCGGATTTGAGCGTGAGTACCTGGATGGCTTGGTGGAGGTGGCCGCGCATCGGCAGCGTCACCAGCATTTATTCGTTCTCTTCCTCGGAAGCACTATCGGCAACTTCGACCGTCCAGCGGCGATAAAATTCCTGGCTGAACTGCGCCGCACTCTCGAACCGGGCGACTCGCTTCTTCTCGGAACCGATCTGGAAAAATCAAGCGCGCAATTGTTGAGCGCTTACGATGATGCGATTGGCGTGACGGCGGCTTTCAATCTCAACCTTCTGGCGCGCATCAATCGGGAACTCAACGCCGATTTCGACACCAGTCAATTCGCTCACCTCGCCAGAATCAATCGCGAGGCGCGCAGCGTGGAAATGCATCTCCAGTCCAAACGCCGCCAGACGGTGCGGATTCCGGCCGCCGATTTGCGCGTGGAATTTCTCGAGGGCGAAACCATCTGGACAGAGAGCAGTCACAAGTATTCTGCGGAAGAGGTCTTCCAGATGGCGCGCAACGCCGGCTTCCGCTGCGATGCGCAATGGATCGACGACCAGTGGCCCTTTGCGGAGAACCTGCTTACTGCGGTGTGAAACTGATATCGTCGCTATGGCGCTGTGTTCCAGATAATAAAACTGTTGCTGCCGTGCCGCGCCACGTGCGCAGATTATTGACGCTTAGCACTATGCAGAATATGTTGGCTGGAATGAAACCAAGTTGCCCCGTTCTGATGCCGATCACGCACATGACGAAGCTATTCACAGTCGCCAGCAGCCAGCCTTCCCAGCACCGGCGGCCGACCAGAATTGTAGAGGCGACTGTTAACACGCAAGAGAGATAATCGAGACGCAACACAAATGAAATACCCCCGTGTAATCATTCTCAGGGGAGTTGTATCTATTTTCTGTGATCCTGCTTCATCGGTCAGGTAACCAAAGTCGCGAGACTGCGGAGTGTTCGAACCAGCAAAGGAGGAATCGATGGCACAAGAATGCACGCACCTGGATCAGATCAAAATAACGGAAACCGACAAACACGTTTGCGAAGAGTGCATCAAAACCGGTGACAGCTGGGTTCACCTCCGCATGTGCCTAATCTGCGGTCACACCGGCTGCTGCGACTCATCCAAGAATAAGCACGCCACTAAGCACTTTCACAAGACGAAACATCCCTTGATACGCTCCATCGAGCCGGGCGAGGCATGGGTCTGGTGTTATGTCGACGAGATCGTGGCGGAGGAACTGGCAGCCTGAAATGCCCTCAATTAGTAGATTCGGCTTTGGGTTTTGCCGGCGCCGCAGCCTACAGCTGCGATGAGAGGGTTAGCTCTCTGAGGGCGGGGCGAGGTTCGGCCAGCGAGATTCTTAGAAAGTGTTAGCACGCTTCTCGACAACTCCAACGATTCCGCGACCAAAGCGTGCTCTGTCGTATCTAACTTGCATAAGCATTGCCTCGGACTCACTGTCAGCAGTAACCTGCTTCATCCCGGCTGAGAGGAGGACGAGTGCCAGTTGCGACGAAATCATGCCGAAACCAATCTTGCTGAGTGTCGATGACGACTCCGATGTTTTGCGGGCAATCGAACGCGACTTGCGTTCGCAGTACGGAGCGGAGTATCGCGTTATCGGGAGTGATTCTCCCGAGGGTGCACTCCAAATCCTGAAACAGCTCAAGGTGCGGAATGACAGTGTCGCCCTGCTGCTGGCCGACCAGCGTATGCCGCGGATGGATGGAGTTGCATTTCTGCAAGAAGCAACCCAGATTTTTCCCGACGCGAAACGGGCTCTGCTCACAGCTTATGCCGACACGAATGCCGCCATCAGTGCCATCAATCAAGCGAGTATCAATTACTTTTTCTTAAAACCGTGGGATCCCCCCGCCGAGCATTTGTATCCGCAGATCAATGACCTTCTCGATGACTGGCAGGCAAATTACCATCCCGCCTTCGAGGGAATACGAGTCCTCGGCACCAGATGGTCTCCGCGCTCATATGAACTGCGCGATTTTCTTGCGCGCAATCGCGTTCCCTATCAATGGATCGACGTGGAATTTTCCGCCAATGACCCGGAGACAAAGCGTCTCGTGGATGCTCTTGGCCCCGAGGCCACGAGTCTTCCGGTCGTGCTCTTCCCCGACGGAACGAAACTCTTGGAGAGCTTGCCCGCCGATGTTGCGCAGAAAGTCGGCTTGCGAACCCGCGCCCAAACCGACTTTTATGAATTAGCAATAGTCGGCGGGGGCCCTGCGGGCCTGGCCGCCGCGGTTTACGGCGCGTCCGAGGGGCTGCACACCGTCATGATTGAACGCGAAGCGCCGGGTGGCCAGGCCGGTATGAGTTCTCGGATTGAAAACTATCTCGGCTTTCCCTCCGGCCTCAGTGGCAACGATCTCGCACGTCGCGCCGTCGCGCAGGCGCAACGCTTTGGAGTAGAAATACTTTCCCCGCAGGAAGCGGTCGGCGTTCGCACCGAAGGTTCCTATCGCATCATCAAGCTCGCCGACGACAGCGAACTATCGTGCCATGCACTGATGATCGCAAGTGGCGTCCAGTGGCGGAAGCTGGACGCACCGGGGATCGACCGGTTGCAGGGCGCTGGCGTCTACTATGGCGGAGGCACGACAGAGGCCTTGTCCTGCAAGGGCGAAATTATCTATGTGGTCGGCGGCGCAAATTCCGCTGGGCAGGCGGCCATGAATTTCGCCAAATACGCGGATCGCGTCGTCATGCTCATCCGCAGCGCATCTTTAGCCAGCACCATGTCGCAGTATCTGATCGACCAGATTAAGGAAACGCCCAACATTCAGTTGTGGGCGCACGCCAGTGTCGCTGAAGTGCACGGCGAAATCCGTCTGGAAGAGATTTCCGTCCTTTGTTCTGACACGGACAAATTGGAACGGGTGCCTGCGAGCGCGATGTTCATTTTTATAGGGGCGCTCCCGCGCACCGACTGGCTGGGCGACTTGGTTGAGCGAGATGAGCGAGGCTTTTTGCTGACCGGCCCGGATCTGATTCGTGACGGAAAGCGTCCCAAGGGTTGGGCGCTCGACCGCGATCCCTTCCTGCTCGAGACCAATATTCCCGGTATCTTTGCCGTCGGCGACGTGCGCCATGGATCGGTGAAGCGAGTCGCATCGGGCGTCGGCGAAGGATCGGTAGCGGTGCAATTCATTCACCAATATTTGAGCAAGGTATAAATGGCCGATAAATCAGAACTACTGCGGGTCCCCGCGTTCGCGGATTTGCCCGATGATCAACTTGAATGGTTCCTCAGCCAGTCCCAAGAACTTAACTATAAGGCGGGTGATACGTATCTGCGCCAAGGCACTCCCGCGGATTCAATGTTTGTGATCCTCGAGGGGCAACTTGAAGTCCACGGTGATATGGGCGGCGATACTGTCTCATTTTCCCTGAAGGCTGGCGACGTTACTGGGACTCTTCCTTATTCGAGGATGACGCATTTTAAGGTGAATGGTCGCTCGATCACGGACAGTCGTGTCCTGCGATTCCCGGCGTCGTTGTTTCCAGAGCTCGTGCAGAAGATGCCGGAGTTGGCCAAGCGGCTGGTGGGCCTGATGGCCGACCGTATTCGCGAAACCACGCGGATCGAGCAGCAGCGCGATCGCCTGGCCGCTCTGGGAAAGCTTTCTGCGGGCCTGGCTCACGAGCTCAACAATCCAGCCTCTGCGGCGAAACGCGCCGCCAGCCAATTGCGTGAAATCCTGAAGAAAATCAAGAACGCAAGTCTCGAACTTGGCAGGCGTGACCTGACTGTCGCGCAGAGAGCAGAAATTGAGAAGCTCGAATCTTCCTTCATTCAGCGCGACGAACCGCCTCCCGATCCTTTGACGGCCAGCGATCTGGAAGAACAGGTGGATTCGTTGTTGCGGAGTCACGGTCTAAACGACTTATGGCAGCTGGCGGCCGATTTGGCCAAAAGGAACATTAAGCCGGAAGCGCTGGAATCATTATTTGCGGCGCTCGAGCCCGATACGGCTCGCGCAGCCCTGGTGCGGATCGCCGCGTCGGTCGAAGTGGCGAACCTGCTGAACGAAATTGAGAGCAGCACGTCGCGAATTTCTGATTTGGTCGGCGCCATCAAGGAATATACCCACATGGATCAGGCGCCGGTTCAGAATGTGGACGTCGTGAAGAGCCTGGAGGCTACAC
>JBEKXO010000074.1:0-19357 GCA_049511995.1 Terriglobales bacterium | reverse complement strand
GAAGATCGTGCGCGAAATTGGGCCATCGGCGGATCGAGTCATGCCACAAATTCCAAGCAACTCCCCTACCCTTTCACCGCAATCCCAATCATCTCAAACCGCCCTTTCAGCAATAGCGTCCCCGATCCCAGAAACGCGCGCGCCGGGAGCTCCCGCGAGAAAAGCTTCACATAAGCGGCATTGAACTTCTGCCACAACGAAATATCCGGCGAATACACTTGCACCCAAACCAGGTCATCCATCGTCATGCCCGCCTCGCGCAGCACCGCCTGAAAGCCGTCGAATAAAAGCTCAAGCTCAGCGTCAACGTTCGCCGGAGCCTCGCCCGTAGCCGGATCGATACCGATGCGTCCAGCAATATAAAGCGTATCGCCCACCAGCACCGCGTCGCTGAAAGGCAGCCCGGCAGGGCGATTGGGAAGATTGATATAACGTCTATTCTCGGCTGACAAGGATTCCTCCTGAAGTCCCTTTACTCTAGCAGGAACACTGCGCGCAGGGACCGCCGCCCTCGACCGTCCATACCAAACGAACCGGGGCCCCCATCGCGCCCGCTTTTGGCGAGTTGGGGTGGAGAAGTTCGGCTGTTCCGCCAAAAAAAGCGGCGCTAACCAGGGGCCTCCAGCTACGTCTGACATTGGAAGAGCTATTAGCGAAGATTAAAGATTAAAGAGGAGGCCTGCCCAAATGGCGTACAAGAGTCGATATTGCTCATTCCCGGTAGTAGCCATCGTGTTTCTAATGGCGGCGACCGCCGTCGCTCTCGCGCAAGACCGTGAGTTCCACTGGACGGGCAAACTATCCCCCGACCAGATCGTCGAGATCAAGAATCTCAACGGCAAGATCGAAGCTCGCGGGGACAGCAGCATCGATCAAGTCGAGGTCACCGCCGAAAAATCAGGCCCTGACAGCGAGGAGGTCAAGATCGACGTCGTCCCCCATGGCAATGGAGTGACCATCTGCGCCATCTATCCCCACGGATCGACCGGCCCCTGCGAGCCTGGAGAAAAATGGCACGTCGACAACCACAACAACAAGGCAAGAGTTGACTTCATGGTGCACATTCCCACCAACCTCCGCTTCGCCGCGACCTCAATCAACGGCAGCGTCACCGCCGAAAATATCGGCCGAGTCGTGCGCGCGAATTCAGTAAACGGATCGGTGCGAGTTTCCACCAAACAGTGGGCGGAGCTTTCTTCCGTCAACGGCTCAATCGAAGCCAGCATGGGCAGCGCCGAATGGACCGGCACACTGAAAATCAGCACTGTGAACGGCTCGATCGAACTGCGGATGCCCAGTGAACTCAATGCCGACGTCCGCTTCAGCACCGTCAACGGCCGACTCGAATCAGATTTTCCGCTCACCATGAGCGGTAAATTCGGAGGCAAGCACGTCGAAGGACGCGTCGGTAACGGCGGAAGAGAGCTGGTCGTCGACACCGTGAATGGCAGTCTACGGCTGAAAAGCGAGTCAATTTAAATTCAAATCCGAATCAAAGGCTTGCCATCAGATTAAAAAGTTGTCAACCTGAGCAAACCCGGGGCCCCCAGCGCGCCCGTTCTTGGCGCGTTGCGGGGGGAGCGAAGGACCTATGCATTTTGCTTGCAGCCCGCTTCTCGCCGACTCAAATGTAGTTTCCAGGAATCCCTGAGCCGACACGCTAGCCGCTGCTCGAACGGCAGCTTTCCACGCCGTGCCCCTGAGCCGGTCAGCGGATCATCCCCATCGCGATTGCTATACTAGAACAACCCGTTTCCCAATGACCGACCTGCTCTCCATAATTTCGCGGCACGGTTACGCCTTTCTAGCGGCCATGTGCCTAGCCGAGGCCATCGGCTTCCCTCTTCCCGCCGCGCTAGCCATCCTCACTGCCGGAGCCGTCGCTGCCTACGGCCATCTCCATTTTTATCTTGTAGTCGGCATCGCGGTCGTCTCCATGATGATCGGCGACATCATTCTCTATTTCCTGGGCCGCGTCAGTGGATGGGCTTTGCTCGGCATCCTCTGCCGCGTTTCCGCCAATCCCGAAACCTGCATCCTGCGCTCGGCCGAATATTTCTATCGCCGCGGCAAACTGACCCTGCTTTTCGCCAAGTTCATTCCCGGCATCAACACCATGTCTCCGCCACTGGCTGGCAGCATGAAAATGCGCCTCGGAGATTTTCTGCAATTCGACACGCTCGGCGCTATTTTCTACGTCGGCGCCTACTCCACCGTCGGATATCTCTTCAGCGACTTGCTTCGCGACATCACTCGCGGGCTCCGCTCCGCCGGCTCCGCCGCGGAAATGGTCTTTGCCGTAGGCCTCGCCGTCTACATCGTCTACCGCATCTACATCTATCGCAAATACCGCCTGCTCGACATTGTCCCTCGCGTCCCCGCCGAAGAACTCGCTCTCCGCTTAATGTCCGATACCGCTCACAACATGCTCATCGCCGACGTCCGCAGCCACGGCTACTACGACGCTGACTCCGAACGCATCGCCGGATCCATCCGCATCGAGCCCAACAACCTGGTCGAAGAAGTCAAGAATCTCCCCAAGGAGCGAGAGATTTATCTCTACTGTACTTGAGCGCGCGAAGCCACCAGCGCCCGTGTGGCGCGTCAACTACAAGATCTAGGATTCAAAGTTTTCGTAATCGCCGGCGGCCTCCGCGCCTGGCGCAAAGCCGGCAATCCCGTAGAGCGTGTCCCCCACGACGACCTGTTCAAGTTGCCCACTTTCAATTGACCTTCGCTTTTGGGTGGCGCAGCGGTTTACCGCTGCGATAGCCAGATTGCCTGATAATCGGCTCTAGCCGACGGCGGAAGGCCGCCCTGTGACGCGTGTCCTTGGCATCCACCCACCACTTTGCTATCGTCCCCACATGGCTGCATTCTGCGGACTAATCCTAGCCGCCGGCGAATCTTCGCGCATGGGCCGCGACAAAGCCTTGCTCCCGTGGCCGCCGCAGCCCACCAGTTCCGCCGGAGAAACATTCCTCTCCGCTGCCATCCGCCTCTTGCTCGACCACGTCGACGAAGTCCTCGTAGTCGCCGGCAAGAATCAAGCCGCGCTCGCTCCCATCGTCTACGCCAACGGAGCCGCCCTGGTCATCAATCCCGACCCCGACCGCGGCCAGTTCAGTTCGCTCCAAGTCGGACTGCAAGAGGTTCTCAACCGAGGCCGCGACGCCGCCATGGTCACCCTGGTCGATCGCCCGCCTCTCCGCTCGGAAACCCTTGACAAGCTGGAGGCCGCATTCGAACGGGCAACGGCACACAGAAAATGGGCGGTGATTCCCGAATACCATGGCAAGCACGGCCATCCCGTTCTTCTAGGTCGCGAGATGCTCACCGCCTTCCTCAGCGCCCCAGACACATCCAACGCCCGCGACATCGAGCACGCGAATCAATCCGCAATCGAATACGTTCCGGTCGACGATCTGCTGGTCGCGCTCAACGTCGACACGCCCGAGCAATACGCCGCCTTGGGTGTGAACGTCGGTTAGCCGTAGCAGGCACTCCTTAGTGATCCTTAGTGTCCTTAGTGGTTCAAGATCTTCTCGCATCGATCGAGAAAATCTCCATCACTCGAAGCCTCCCTATTTATATTGGTGACCATGCCCCACCTAACCTCCCGCCAAACCGAATTCATAGAAAACGTTCTCCGCCTCAACCCGCGAGTTGCGACCTTTGACTGCGACGGCACGCTCTGGTCAGGCGACGCCGGAGAAGGATTTTTTTCCTGGGAGCTCGACGAAGGCCTGGTCTCGCCCGAGATCGTGAGCTGGGCCCGCACCCGTTACGCCGACTACAAAGCAGGCAAGGTAGCCGAAGATGTCATGTGCGGAGAAATGGTCACCATGCATCGCGGTCTACGTGAAGAAGTAGTCCAGCAGGCCTGCGACACTTTTTTCGCTGGAGGAATCGCGCCCAACATTTTTCCCGAGATGCGCGAATTGATCGCCCGCCTGCGCGACGACCGCCAATCGACTCCATGCGATGTCTGGGCCGTCTCCTCTTCCAATCAATGGATCATCCGCAGCGGCATGCGCTACTTCGGCATCCCCGAAGATCGCATCCTCGCCACCGAAGTAGCCGTAGACGTAGTGAAAGAGAATAGTTCAGAGAATAGTTCAGAGAAACGTTCGACGACCCGCATCATCACCGACCGCCTCATCCGCGTTCCAAGCGGTCCCGGCAAGCCCGAAGCGATTCGCTCCGCCCTGAAATCCTCATCCGAAGATAGACCCGACTGCGCCTTCGGCAACGCCATCTGGGACCGCGAGATGCTAGCCCTGTCCAAGCACCCCTTCGCCATCAACCCCAATCCCGACCTGAAAGAAATCGCAATTGCAAACGGCTGGATGGTCTATCAACCGGAACATTAGCCAAATTGGCCCCAACCCGCCTGAACTGCGAAGGGAAAAGGTTCTTTTTCTCGTTGTATAGATACGACAGCTGCGGTTCTGCGCTTTCGAATAGCGTACACCGTGTGGCCGGCGCTTAATCTCTGCCTAGGCGAACCAAATGGCGACGAACGATCGATTCGGATGGCTGCTCAAAGCTGCGGGGCTGACAGGCGTACTCATTGCGCTGGGCTACGTCGTCCGCTCGGCTCAGGGCGACCTCCTGGGAGTTTCCACCTACGACGCTGAGCGCGCAGGATACCTCTTGGCCGCTGGCGACCTAGTCATGAACACGCTTCTCTCTTTGCTCGATTGGCCGTCTCTCGTCGCCCTCATTGCAGGCGCCGCCTTGGTTGGAGCAATCGAACTGGGGCGTGCCCGAAGTGCTCGCTTTCAGGCCGCCCGTTCTCTCCTCGCCATCGCAGTCGGGTGTCTTTGTGCTCTCCATCTTTTCTTTTTCGCCCTGCCGCTGACGGCGATCAACAACCTTTTGTTTGAGAGCGTCTGTTTGGATCGCGAATTCGACGTCTCAAGCACCTACCAGTGGAGAACCGAGCAAGTGTGGGGCCAGGTTCTGTGTTCAAAAGTATCGAGCGCGACCCTCCCCGGCTGTGGCCTCCCGTCCCCGCAGAAGTATCAACGCGATCTACAGTTAACTTTTGCAGCGGCTGTTCTTACTGCGGGGCTGTTGTGGGTCGCGGGATGGCGGATCCTTTACCTCGATCCTGCCCAACCTGGAATCACACCAACTTGGTGGAGCGCTGTACCGTGGGCGCCGGCGCGGGCTTTGATGATCACACTCCTGCTCTTAACCCTTTTTGGCCTGACCTATCAATACGGCAAGACCGTCAAATCGACTATCGTGCCTGCCGCCGAACTCAAGTTCGAAGAAGACGCTTCTAACCCCTCCGGCGCTTCGCCCGCGAACCCGCAGTCCAGCAGTTTCTTGGTAGTTGCCGATGACGGCACAAGCACCATTCTTTACAACATCGATCCCACTAAAGAACGCGTCTGGGTAGTCCGCGATACCGCGATCAAGAGTGAGCGCATTAGCTCCCTCGAAGATGTCTTGAAGCGTCGCATCGAGATTCATGGACCGCAATGTGCCAAGGAGGTGCCGGTACAATGATCCGAAACCTAATTTTCCGAGGGCTGTTCGTTCTCGCTCTGATGCCGCTAATGCTCTCCGGTTACCTATACGCTCAATCCATTGAGGAGCCCAAGGTCACATTCTCTGAGCCTCCAACCAGGGAGTTCGAGATAAATGACTCCTTACATTTACACCTACAGTCCGACACTCCGGCCAACAAACTTCGGGCTCGTGTGTTCTGGGGACGGAAGGAAGATCTGATTGACACGGTCAAGAAGGCGCCGGCAAACAGCTGCTTGTATTTCCCATCCTTTGTCGTCCCTTTTGAAAGCGCCAACGGTGAAGTAAAGTTTGGATGGCAATTCAAGGCCTATTCTCTCAAACAAGTCAACGACGAATCATTCGGTAACCAGGCATACACGGTTGTCCTGGAGAAAAATAACGGGAAGGCGCCGTTGCAATTTCATGTGTACCCAAAAGCCGCGGAGGATTACTTCCAATCTGGCCAGGATATAGTTCTCATCGCTCCGCCCAACCTGCAGTCGGGCGCCGGCGCAACAGTCGCGGCTGTGCAGAAAATCCGGGCGGCAGAAAGCCAAAGCGCCGTAAAAGGTTCGTCACCTGCGATACCCGGGGTGCCCGTGCTCGCCGAGCCCTGCATGGTGGTCAAAACCCGACACATCGCGACGACCGCGGAATTGCAGCTTCTCTCGGCCCCCTGCCGCGACATCGAACTGGAGAACGACAGGACTCCCCGATTCATCACAAACGCACAGTGAGCCCCATCACATACACCCATCCAAACCCCTGCCACAATGACCGCTGATTAAGCAGTCCCAAATCACCAGCACCCTCCCAAAATGGGAAGCGAAACTTCCACATGCGATGGCACGGAGTCTCCGAGTTCTCTAAAGAGCTCCGTCGTCGCGAGCTAACCGGCCTGCCCACTCTCGAGGATGCGAATTCCATCCAGGTCGGGCTCGCCGAAGTCATGCGTCACCTCGTAACCCATGAGATCGATCACCGCACCGGAGCGCTACTCCTGTACGCGATGCAAACCGCATCGTCCAATCTCAAGCACACCTCGTTTGAGCCGACGCCGACGCAGGTGGTGATCGATCCCGAATGCGTGGGGCAGCGGCCGATTGGGGCTACGGCCTGGTCGGCGGTTGCAGGACGCGAATACGACGAGATCACCGAAACTGTAAGCGATCAAACAGACGGCGACGCCGAGGAGGACGACCTGGACAAGAACGACTACCGTCTCAATCCGCTCACAGACGAACAAAAAAAGAGGCAGGATGACTTCTGTCGTGGGATCGAACTCGACATTGAACGTGAGAAAGCTCTCAAGCGTCAGGAGGCCGGGAAGCGCCAGTTGCAAGACGAATCCCACTGAAGGGTGTCAAGCCCGACAAACAAACGGTAGCGGGTCAGTTTCGAAGACACATTCCCCCAGCGGCTAAAGCCGCTATCATGTTGCGGCAGTTGCGGCACGACTGAAGCCGTGCCCTTTCAAAGCAAATTCAAACTGACCCGCTGCGAAACAAGCTGATTAGAAGCCAGCGTTTCTCAACAGCGGACAGGAGCGGATCGGCACAACGAATTGTAAAGCGTCGCCTGGGATGATAGGCTTCGGCGTCGTAGCTCGGGCCGCATCGATCCCATTCCAAAACCTAACAGGAGAAAAATGAAAAAAACTCTTTGTGCGACCCTGTTCGTCGTCACGCTACTTTGCGCGCTTCCCGCCCTTGCGCAGAACCCCAACTATGATCAAGGGCCGATTTGGCGCGTCGTCTACTACCACATCAAACCAGGTCAGGCCGAACCGTTCTGGAAGGATTTTCGCGAACACCTCAAGCCTTCGTACGAAGCCCTGAAGAAAGAAGGCATCCTCAGCGACTACAAAGTCTGGACCAACGTGACCACTGATGGACCGAACGACTGGGACGTTGCGCTGGGCCTGATGTTTCCGAACTGGTCGGCACTCGATCAGAGCGACGCCAAAGCAGCCACTATCTTCGCCAAACACTATGGGTCGCGAGAGGCAATGATCGAGGCGGGCAAGAAACGCAACGATCTCCGCGAAGTAGTCGCCAGCAAACTGGCGCACGAAGTAATGCCGAAATAGAAATTGCGGCGAATATTAAAGTTGAGTCGCAAATAGGCGGTCTCCCACTCATCGCACAAGTTCCGAGTTCCGACGAGTGCGGAGACCGTTTCCACTCGCCGATCGTTGAGCGACGATCGTTAGATGACGACAGCTAGATATTCCGCAGCAGTGCGCCGAGCGTGTCGATGGCTAAATGGCTCGCATGCGCGGAGGCTTCGGGCAGGCCTCCGAGTTTCTGAATCAGCTCTTCCCTGCTGATCTTGCGCGCTTCTTCTACTTTTTTCCCCTTCGCCAGTTCGGTGATTGCCGAACCACAGGCCATCGCCGGAACGCAACCTTTGGCGCGAAAGCGAATGTCGGCAATGCGCTGCGCTCCGTTCTCGCTTTGCAGGCGAACCGTAAGTTCGAGAATGTCTCCGCAGACTGGATTCTCCAAACGCGCGCGGCGATCGGGAGAGTCGACTTCGCCGCCGTTTCGCGGGTGCTCGAAATGGTCCAGCAATTCGGCCGAGTACACAGCAGCGATTGTAATTCGGCAGCGCGTGAATTAGCGTCGCGGCCAAGATTCGCTTCGACTTCGTGTTCCTTAGTGTCCTTGGTGGTAAATGAATTTGAGGACACGACGAAGAAGCTCTGTCTCCTACAATGGAGAGATGTCCGACTCGCATCACCCCCGTCGAATCGCTTGCCTCCAGCCAAGCGCGACCGTTATTTTAGCCAGCGTCGGTGAGTTGGAGCGTGTAGTGGCTTGCACGAAATATTGCGCCGACGTAGTTCCCGAAGTAAAGACCGGCTCGCGCAACGGGACGCGTCTGATCATTGCTGATTCCTGGACGTCGAAGGCTAGCGAGATTCTTGCCGCCCAGCCCGATTTGGTGATTGCTTCTGTTCCTTATCAGCAAGCAGCGCTCGTGGAAATTCTTAAGGCCGGTATCAGCTTTCTCGGTCTCGCTCCGCGCACGCTAGACGATATCTACACGGACATCGCGCTCATCTCCTCTTCGGTCGGAGCGAGCGACCGCGGCGAGCAAGTGATTGGCGATATGCAAGCGGCAATCGAAAACATGCGAGGGCAGACCGCTCATCTCCCGAGAAAGCGCGTCTTTGCGGAGGAGTGGGGAAAGCCGATCATCACATCGCAGCCCTGGGTCGCTGAGCTGGTAGACGCGGCTGGAGGCGACTTTATCTGCGAACCGGGCAAACATTGCTCCGCGGAAGAAGTAGCGCGATTGAATCCCGAGGTCATCATCGCGGCATGGTGCGGCGCGGGAGATCGCGTACCGCTGGCAAAGATAGTGCAAGAGCGTGGATGGTCGGAGACGACAGCCGTAAAGACGTCGCAGGTCTATTGCATTTCCGATGAACTCTTGAATACTCCAGCGCCTACGTTGGTAGCCGGGTTGCGCGCGTTGGGGGGCGCGATCCATCCCGCGGAATTCGGTGTCCAGCACAGACTTCGGGCGATTACCGAAGTACCACATAGACGAGTACGACAGCGAAGCTAAGCGATGCTGAACTGCGGCAGCTTGATTTAGGATTATCGTCATGGCAACTATCTCGAAAAACGACAAGCTAAGCGAAGTGCGCAAGGACGCGGATCGCTTAAATTCCAAGGCCCACACCGCAGATGAACTCATGGAAAGCATCACCGCTTTGCTGAACGAACAGATGCTCAAGTACAACTGGGTCGGCTTCTACATGCTGGAGCCTGGGGCGAATCCGCCGGTGCTGGTTCTCGGACACTATCGCGGAGCGATGACTCCGCATACTCGCATTCCTTTGAACCAGGGAATCTGCGGCGCAGCGGCGTCATCCGGGAAGACAGTGGTCGTCAACGATGTCAAAAAAGACCCGCGTTATCTGGCGTGCTCGCTGGAAACGAAATCGGAGATTGTGGTGCCGATTTTTGTGAACGGCGCGGTCCTGGGAGAACTTGATATCGACAGTCACTTTCCCGCCGCATTCGGCGCGGAAGATCGCGCGCTCATTGAATATATCGCTCAGTTCGTGGGCGAACGACTGGAGAAGCAGCGAACCGCCTCCGCAGTAACCCGTGCTTGAAGACTATGAAACGGGTCGTGGCCGCGCTGATTGTGAAAGATGGCTTGATTCTCGCCTGCCAGCGGACAAGGCACCAGCCAATGCCGCTGAAGTGGGAATTTCCCGGTGGCAAGATCGAAGAAGGCGAACAGCCCCGCGACGCCATGCGCCGCGAACTCGAGGAGGAGCTGGGCATCGTAGCGGACGTAGGTGTCGAGGTCGCGCGCATTGTCCATGAATATCCCGGCGGCGGTTCGGTTGAGCTGCGGTTTTTTGAAGTACGCCATTACCACGGTGAAATTGAGAACCGAATATTTCGCGACATTCGCTGGGTGACGCGAAAGGAATTGCTGGGATTGGATTTTCTGGAGGCCGACTTGACCCTGGTGAAGGATCTAGCGGCGGGAAAGGTTATTTAAGGTCAAGCAACGCCTTCAAGGCGATGCCGAAATCCGAGTGAAAGTCGACAATGGCGTCGTCTATGCGGCACCAACATTGATTTGCCACTATATTCAGGATCACGGATATCGACCACCAGATGAGTTCTTGGCCGCCGTTGCAAAGCTGCCACGGATATCGGAATAAAAGTCGCACAGGCTTTCACTGAGAACTTAAACCACGATGAGCGAAGCTGAAAAACGACCGCCAGAGGGCGCCGTCGAAATCAATAAAGGCGAAAGGCAAGTGAAGACTCTCAGCGACAAGGACGTGGAGAAGTATCTCGATCCGCGAGAGCTGATCGAGGCACTGGAAGACGGTTTCCGGGGGCTAGAGTTGGGGGAAGTTCAGTCTCCTCCCCGGTCGCGGCTGACGGTTGCAGGGAAAGGGTTCTCGCTTACGATGCCGGCGTGGCGTCCGGGCATGCAACTGACCGTGAAAATCGTCAACGTCTTTGACGGCAATCTACAAATCGGCTTGCCGAACCACCTGGCGCTGATCAGCCTCTTCGATCCTGACACAGGAGCGACCTCCTGCATTATGAATGGCACGTATGTAACAGCTGTCCGCACCGCTGCGGCAGCGGCTCTCTCCGTTCGCCTGCTGAGTCGACCCGATTCCCGGATCGCCACCGTGATCGGCGCGGGCGTTCAAGGACGTCAGCACCTGCGCTTGCTCCCCTTAGTGAGGAATTTCGAGCGCATCAATATCCGCTCGTTACGCTTCGAAGAGGCCCAGAAGCTCGCTGGGCAGAGCGAAGTCGCATGCGCCACTGCAAGCCTGGAAGAGGCAGTACGAGAGTCAGACGTTGTGTGCCTGGCGACTCACTCTCCTGAACCCGTAATCGAGTCTTCATGGGTGAAGGCTGGCACGCACGTCACCTCGGTTGGATTTCACCCTCCGAACGGAGAGTTGCCGAAAGATCTGGCGAAAGATCATCGCCTCTTTGTCGAGACCCTCGATGCTTTTCAGCCAGCCCCAGTTGGGTGTAGCGAACTCGCCAACCTTGACAGCTCCAAGGGATCGACTCTCGGAGCGGTAATTCTTGGGAAGAAGCCCGGTCGCAAGAGTGACGATGAAGTCACTGTCTACAAAGCGATGGGTGTGGCGATGGAGGATATGGTCGCCGCCAACCTGGCTTTCCGGAAGGCCAGTTGGGATAGAGGCGGAAATCTCATAGCTTTGTGATTTCATCGCCATTTCTCCCCGCCTCTCAACCGCCGCCGCGCATCAATCCGTATACATAGACCACCGTCAATCCAATCATGACCACAGTGGTCACCCAGGCGATGATATTGAACGTTAGTTTGTTTACGAATTCGCCCATCAATTCTTCCTTGTTGATCAGCAGCAACATGAAGATCATTACGAAAGGCAAGACGGCGCCGTTGACGACTTGCGAAAATACGGCGATCTTGATCAGCGGTAGGCCGGGAATCAGGACGACCGCTCCTCCGGCTACGATGAGCGCGGTATAGAGCCAGTAAAATGCAGGAGCTTCGGAAAACTTGCGCTCCACGCCCGACTCGAGGCCTAGCCCTTCACAGACGGTGTAGGCAGTCGAAAGCGGCAGAATGGACGCCGCAAACAGCGACGCATTGAACAGCCCGAGCGCAAACAGTATGTAGGCCCAGTCGCCAGCCAGCGGGCGCAGCGCCTGAGCGGCGTCGGCAGCATCGCGTATGTCACGATTGCCATGGACGTAAAGTGTTGCGGCGCAAGCCACGATGATGAACCAGGCGACAATGTCGGTAAAGATGCAGCCGACAATGACATCAAGCCTCGATGTTTTGTACTGCCGGCGGGTAACGCCTTTTTCCACGATCGACGACTGCAGGTAGAACTGCATCCACGGTGCGATCGTCGTGCCCACGACGCCGATTACCATGTAGAGATAGGAGTCTTGCCGGAAGGCGGCCAACCCAGGAGGCTTGATTGTGGCTCTCAGAGCCTCTATCCACGCAGGCTTGGACAGTACTCCGGCAAATATGTACGCAATATAGAAAAACGACGCGGCCAGGAAAACCTTCTCAACGCTCTTGTACTGGCCTTTGACAGCGATCAGCCAGACGATCACAGCGCAGATGGGGACGGCAATGTACTTCGACACTCCGAACAGTCCCATGCTTCCGACAATGCCAATAAACTCAGTAATGACGTTACCGAAATTTGTGATCAAAATGCCGAGCATCATGAGAAAAGTGACGCGCAAGCCGAATTCTTCGCGGATCAGATCGCTCAGACCCTTACCCGTAACCGCGCCCATCCGTGCGCACATTTCCTGCACCACAATTAAGGCGATCGTGATTGGAATCATTGACCACAAGAGCTGGTAGCCGAACTGTGCGCCAGCCTGCGAATAAGTAAAGATGCCGCCGGAATCGTTGTCGACATTTGCGGTGATGAAGCCCGGCCCTACGACGGCAAAGAAGAGCAGGAGCCGGAATTTCCAAGTTCTCAGGAATTTCATGCGCAAAGACTGCGGGAACGGTCAGTTTTGGCAAAACAGAACGACCAGAATAAACGCAGAAAGCGCTGTCTGGATAGGTGAATCTACAAATGAAGATCGATTTATTTGAAAATCCCCTCAGTGCGGGCGAGGAGTACGCCTAGAGCTTTGCCCGCAACATTGCGATTACATCATCCGGCGTTATTACGCCAGTTAAGTGACTCTGCTCGTCGATTACCGGCAAAGTCAGCAGATTGTATTTATCGAAAAGTTCAGCGAATTCCCGCTCTTTCGCGTTCTCGTGGCAGGAAATGAGCGGTTCCTGTGCCAAACCCAGCAGCGGAGTCGTTGCAGGAGCAAGAACGATTTTCACCAATGGCACTGCGCCCGCCAAGGTTCCGTGAGAGTCCGTCAGGTAAATGATGCTCATGTTTTCCATCCGCCCTTCAAAGCTGCGCATGGCCTCAATCGCGTCTTGGGCGGTGGCAGTTACGGGCAACGCAATGAATTCCGTGGTCATGCGGCCCGCGGCACTGTTCTCTTTGAACTCCAGCAGTTCCGTGACTTCCTGCCGCTCTTCAGGCTCCATCTGCACCAGGATTTCCTCGGTGCGCTCATCGGGCAGGTCGGCCAGAAGGTCGGCGGCCGCGTCGGGCTGCATTTCTTCGACGATATCGGCGGCGCGTTCAGAATCGAGCGACTCGAGGACCGCTCGCTGCACTTTGGGTTCGAGTTCTTCCAGCGCCCCAGCGGCGACACCCTCGTCCAGCGTCTGGAAGACAGCTTCGCGCTCGTCGGGAGCTAGGTCTTCGACAATATCGGCAATGTCGGCCGGATGGAGCTTACCCAGACGTTCATTCGAAATCTTGAGTTTGACGCGCCGGGCCGGATCGGTCTCGACGATGTCCACGAAATCCCAGGGAATGTCGCGGGGTGGGATGCGGAGAAGCAGTGCGCGAAGGGCGGCAGCTGGGATAACACCCTTGAGGAGGCGGCGAACAGCGCCACGCGCGCCCACATCGACGCCGCCAACCTTCAGCACGGGCCGGTTTTGCAAGGTTTCGTGGTTAAAATCTACGTCGTTCACGCGCACAACCTTGCGGCCGTGAACGTCAATTACCTGCTGATCGAGCAGATCTCGACTGAGCAGCAGCAGCCCTTCAGAGCCATCGGCTGAAATCCATTCAGAGGATGCGTTGGATGCCCGAACACCGCCGTTGATATCAGAAACAGCGGTCAAGGGCAGGACGCGATTTCCGCCGCGCGTTTTGACGATGAGCAGGGCCACGCGGGACCGGTCCTCCTGCGGGGCGAGGGCCACCTCGCGCACGCGGCCACTGGCGGCGCCGGAGGCGTCATAGACGATCGAGCCCAACAATTCGCTGAGCGAGACAGTGGCCATGGTGAAGAGAATACTCAAGAGAGAGCGTAGACGCCAGAATAATGAGGCAATCTTTTCGATCCGAAAGATCAAGCACCTTTCGCAGCCGAATGGATATGCTCAGGGCAAAATCCCAATCCCAGCAGTCGCGCCGGAATCCGACGCAAGGCCGGGAAGTGCTGCAAAAGCTTGAACGGCAGCGGAAGGCTGCGGAGAGGACCACGTTGATTCATGGCAGATCCGATGAAGTGGTTGTGCACAAAAACCTGGAGGGTTTGGGTGATGCGGGTCGGAAATTCGCGCCGTTTCTGGACTGCCCGGAGTCTTTCTTCTGAGACGGCAGATTGCAGCAGCGGTTGCGCAAGAATGTTCGCGGCTGCGACCGCGTCTTGAATGGCCAGATTGATGCCGACCCCACCCACCGGAGACATCGCATGGGCGGAATCGCCGATGCATAAAAGACCGGCCCGCGACCAATGACGGAGCCGGTCGACAGCAACCGATAACAGCTTGATATCGTCCCATGATTTCAGTTCATCCGAGCGGGCGCGCAAGAAAGGAGCGGCTTTCTCGATATTTTCGCGAAATGCCGGCAGGCCGTTGCGCTGAATCGAAGCGAACTCTCCTTTTTGGATCACAAAAGCACATTGCCAATAATCGCCTCGATCGAGGGTTACGAGGATCTTTCCTTCGCGGAATCGTCCCAAGGTCTGATTCGTATCGCCGGGCTCTTTTGCCAGCCTCATCCAGAGCACATCGATGGGCGCGCCCAAGTCGATAATCTGCAGTTGAGCTACCTCACGCACTTTGGAATGGCGGCCATCCGCGCCAATCGTGAGTTGAGCACGAACTTCGAGCGGGCCCTGCGGCGTGCTTGCGCGAACGCCCGTCACACGGCCATTTTCGATCACAAGATCGGTGACCTCAGCTTCCATGCGCAAATCGAAATGCGGAAACGCCTTCGCCTTTTCCGCGATGAAGTTGAGGAAGTCCCACTGCGGCATGAGTGCGACGAACTTGCAATGCGTGGGGAGATGAGAAAAGTCGGTGACTGTCACCGAGAAGTCGTCTATAACCGCTCCAATTTGGGGAAGCTCCTGGTGTGGCCGGCGCAGGAATTCATCGATAATTCCGAGCTCGTACATCAGTTCGAGAGTGGATGGATGGACGGTGTCGCCGCGAAAATCACGCAGGAAATCTGCGTGCTTTTCGAGAATAACCACGTCGACTCCGGCACGCGCCAGGAGGAACCCAAGCATCATGCCCGCCGGGCCGCCGCCAGCAATGCAGCAGCGAGCTTCAAGCGATTGCGGTTTCTGTGGCACCATACAGAATCATTCCAGTCAAAATGCCGATCCAACTACCAAAGTATTATCGAATTTCGGATAAGAAAATGAAACTCCGGCAACTCCTTACGACTTCCGAACGCGATGTCGATTGACGGTTGACACGTCTCGATCGACTGACTAAACTCGCCCTTCTTCACTCCAGACTTTTATCGTTAGCTTAAATACGGCCAGTGCAGCGGGAAAACTATGGGAAAACGTCCTCGCATCGCTGTAGTCGGTAGCGCCAATGTCGATTTGACCACATTTTCCGACAAGTTCCCGCAGCCGGGAGAAACCATCTTCGGGCAGAAGTTCGATTTGGGCTTCGGCGGGAAAGGCGCGAACCAGGCTGTGGCGGCACGGCTCTGCGGGGCCGATGTTTTCATGGTGGCGCGAGTCGGCGACGATCTTTTTGGTCCGTCAACAGTCGCGAACTTTGAAAAACTGGGCATTGATGCCACGCATGTGCGGAAGGTAAGCGGAGTATCGAGCGGCGTCGCCCCGATTTTCGTCGATCCTTCCGGGCAGAATCGAATCATCGTAGTCAAAGGCGCCAACGACGAATTGAAACCGGCCGACGTGGACGCCGCAGGGGAGATGCTGAAGAACGTCGACTGCATCGTACTACAGTTTGAGATTCCGCTCGCGACCGTGTACTACACGATTCAGTTTGCGCGACGAAATCGAATCCAATGCATATTGAACCCCGCCCCGGCACAACCAATCGACACACAAGCCATCGCGGAGCTCGACTATTTCATTCCGAATGAAAGCGAGGCATTCGCAATCTCTGGAATGCCGGTGCGCGATGTCGACGAAGCCCGGCGTTGCGCGACTAAGCTTCTATCTAGCGGCGTTCGTCGAGTGATCATCACACTCGGTGCTAATGGTTCGTTGCTGGCGGGAAGTGACGGCATGGAGCACGTGCCCGCCTTTAGCGTGAAGAGCGTCGACAGCACGGGAGCGGGCGACGCCTTTATTGGCAGCTTCGCGACGTTTCTTGGTGAAGGAGTGCCCGAACGTGAGGCGGTGAAGCGCGCCAACCTTTACGCCGGCCTTTCGACCATGGGCGTAGGAACGCAGAAATCATTTTATGATCGGGCACGCTTCGATGCCGAGTGGGCGGCGCGGTCCAGGAAATAGATTTTTTACTTCTCCATCAGCAGAACTTTTTCTGCCTCGTCGATTTCGTTTAATTTAACCTCGATCACTTCGTTGTCGGTAGTCTGCACAGTTCGACCGATGAAGGTGGCTTCGACCGGCAGTTCGCGATGCCCTCGATCGATAAGCACGAGAAGTTGCACCAGGCTTGGGCGTCCGTGCGAAAAAAGAGCGTCCAAAGCAGCGCGCGTAGTACGCCCCGTGTAAAGCACATCATCGATCAGAACAATTTTCTTGCCCTCGATGGGAAAACCAATCTCCATTTCCTGAACGACTGGCTTTGGGCCGAGCGTGGACAGATCGTCGCGATAGAAGGTGATATCGAGCGTACCCACCGGAACTTTTTTCTTTTCGACCTGCTGAATCATTTTGCCCAGACGCTCGGCGATCGGCACGCCGCGACGGCGGATTCCAACCAGGCCGAGACCTTCAACGCCGCCATTCTTTTCCAGGATTTCGTGAGCCAGACGCACCAGTGTGCGTTCGATCTCGGAACCAGACATCAACTGCGCCTTCTGCCGGAGGGCCGTTTTGCGGACCGCGTTCTTCTTAATCGTCATGCCACGAATACCTCGTCATTATTAAGTTTGAATTCGGAAAATACTCCGCGCTGGCCGGAAATGATCCCGGCTCTTGAATGTAGTGGACACTTCTCTTGAACGTCAAGCATACCTGATGGCCGCCGACGCTGCGCTGAGGCCAGATTCCGGCCGAGAGGTCATTCTTTTGAGTTTAGGTTACACTTGTTGGGCGCTACTTCGTGCTGGCAACAGCTAACTTGAAATCCGGATTTCATATCCGGATCGACATCTCGAGGTGCGTGATGAAACAAGCGTTCCCTGCCCGAATCTTTCTGGTTTCCATCGTCCTGCTGGTTGCAACCATCCTGGTCTTTCGCCACGAAGTGTTGGTCGGCGCTGCGCCGGCGTTCAAGGGAGTTCTTACATATCATAACGACAATTTGCGGACTGGGCGGAATTCGAGCGAGGCTACACTTACGCTCAAGGATGTGAATTCCATCACGTTTGGAAAGCTGTTCGTGATCCCGACGGATGGGCTGGTCGATGCGGAACCTTTATATGCTTCTAACATCAGCATTTCTGGAAATGGCACGCACAACGTGCTGTTTGTGGCGAGCGAAAATGACACGGTTTATGGATTTGATGCGGATAGCGGATCAAATCTCTGGAACGTGACGATGCTTGCTGGAGGCGAGGTTCCCTCCGATAACCGCGGATGCTCGCAGGTTACGCCGGAAATAGGAGTTACTTCCACTCCTGTCATTGATCTTAGTGAAGGCCCGCATGGGACGATCTATGTGGTCGCCATGAGTAAGGACTCTAGTTCGAACTATCATCAGCGGCTTCATGCGCTAGACATTACTACAGGAGCGGAAGAATTTGGCGGCCCGGTCGACATTGTTGCCCAGTACCCCGGCACCGGCGATAACAGCCAGAACGGATATGTGATTTTCGATCCCAAACAGTACAAGGAACGAGCAGCGCTGCTACTGGTGAATCATATCGTTTACACAACCTGGGCTTCTCATTGCGATGATCGACCTTATACGGGATGGATCATCAGTTACGACGAGGGAACACTAGCGCAAAAGTCCGTGCTCAATGTAACTCCCAACGGTAATGAAGGGGCTATATGGGCCGCTGGGGCGGGGCCCGCGGCGGATTCGAGTGGGAATATTTATTTTCTCGATGCCAATGGAACCTTCGATACTTCTCTCAACAATAATGGATTTCCCGCGAATGGCAATTATGGGAACGCCATCATGAAGCTATCGACGAAGAAGGGACAACTCGCCGTAGCCGATTATTTCAATATGTATAACACGGTAAGTGAGTCGGATGCAGACGAGGACCTGGGGTCGGGCGGCGCGATGATCATACCGAATTTCAAAGATTCCAGTGGTGCCGTGCACGAACTGGTGGTGGGCGCGGGGAAGGACTCGAACATTTACCTTGCGAATCGCACTAACATGGGGAAATTTAATCCGAATAATAACAATCAGATTTATCAGGAAGTCACGGGAGCGCTGGCGGGATCAGTGTTCTCCGCGCCGGCCTTTGACGGCAAGCGAATTTATTATGGCGCGGTCGGAGACACGATCAAGGCGTTTTCGTTCAACAGCAGCGGCCTGCTGAATACTACCCCGGCTTCGGAAACGAGCACAAACTTCGTCTATCCTGGCTCCACGCCCAGCATCTCGGGGAGTTCGGAGGATAATTTGATTCTGTGGGCCACGGAAAATACTTCGCCCGCGGTCTTACATGCATATAGCGCGGACAATCTTACTGTGGAGTTATATAACTCGAATCAGGCTGCGGGAGGGCGCGACAACTTTGGCGATGGAAACAAATTCATCACGCCGATGATCGCTAACGGTAAGGTATATGTCGGCACAACTAATGGCGTGGGAGTATTGGGGCTGTTGCCCTGATAACTCAGATCCTTCATAGCATGACTAACCGCTGCGTAACTCAACGGGCGAGTGATGCTGAATGATTCTAGTCTTAGGTTGAGGCTTCCGACAGTGGGAGCCACACTTTAAAACTTGTGTCGCCCGGCTTTGATGTAACTTGGATATTGCCCCTGTGTTTTTTCACGATGCGCTGGACGGTGTCGAGTCCGAGACCGGTTCCCTCGCCGACACCTTTGGTTGTGAAGAAGGGTTCGAAGATGTGGGACTGGACCTCGGGCGAGATTCCGGTGCCGTTGTCCGCAATCTCAACCACTACGCAATTATCGTCGCGATAGGTTCGCACTCGCAGCTCGCCCTTGCCGCTCATCGCGTCGATCGCGTTATCGATAATGTTGGTCCAGACCTGATTCAGTTCGCTGCCGAATGAATTTACCAGGAACGATGCGCGCTCGTAGTCGCGCTGCACCGTCACGCCGCGTTTGAGCTTATGGTGCAGGATGGTGAGTGTAGCCTCCAGGCTCTTCACGACGTC
>JBEKXO010000073.1:0-19544 GCA_049511995.1 Terriglobales bacterium | reverse complement strand
CTGGCGCTGGGCGCGACTCCTTATGAAATGCTGTTGGGCGCGGTGGGCGCGGCCGACGACCCCAGTTCCGGCGGACGCCAGATGCCTTCCCACTGGGCTTTCAAGCATTTAAATGTGGTGACGCAATCGTCGTGCACGGGCACGCAGATTTTGCAGGCCGTAGGATGCGCGGAAGCGGGCCGCTATTTTGCGGCACATCCAAACTCGGCGCAGAAGTTCGATGGCGATTACCGACAGTTTAAAGATGTGCAGTTTCACGGCGATGAAGTCACCTACGTTTCTCTTGGTGATGGTACGACCAGCGAAGGCGAATTCTGGGAGGCGCTGAACACCGCTTCCAACCGGCGCTTGCCGGTAATTTTTTGCGTGGAAGATAACGGCTACGCAATTTCCGTGCCGGTCGAAGTGCAGACCCCGGGTGGAAATATTTCACGTCTAGTCTCGGGCTTTCCTAATTTTCATTTCGAAGAAATTGATGGGACTGATCCCGTGGTCGCCTATGCGGCTTTCAAGCGAGCAACGGATTACTGCCGCGCTGGGCATGGGCCGGCGTTTGTGCACGCGCATGTGATCCGTCCTTATTCTCACTCGCTCTCGGATGATGAGCGGCTCTATCGCCCGGACGCTGAGCGCCAGGCTGATGCGGCGCGCGATCCGGTGCACCGGCTGCAAATGTTTTTGTTGCGTGAGGGAATTCTCGACGAGAAGGGGATTAACAAGATCGAGAAGGATGTCGACGAGCAGTTGCAGATCGACACTGACCGTGCCTTGGCCGCTCCGGTCCCGCAGCCGGATACGATTTACAACTTCGTTTATTCGCCCGATCTCGATCCCGCCTCGGAGGCGTTTGACACCCACCCGGCTGTCGCGCCGCACGAAACCGGTGCCGATGACAAGCACTCAGCCGCTGCTAACAAAACCATGGCCGACCTGATCAACTCGACCCTCCGCGATGAGATGCGCCGCGATGAACGCGTGCTGATCTTCGGCGAAGATGTGGCCGATTGCAGCCGCGAAGACTATCTCAAGCAGAAGCAGGTCAAGGGCAAGGGCGGAGTTTTTAAACTGACCTCCGGATTGCAGATGGAGTTTGGCGCCGACCGCGTCTTCAATTCTCCGCTCGCTGAGGCGAATATTGTCGGTCGCGCCACAGGCATGGCCCAACGCGGATTGAAGCCGGTGGTCGAGATTCAGTTCTTCGACTACATATGGCCGGCAATGATGCAGTTGCGCGACGAACTGCCGATCGTGCGTTGGCGGTCGAACAACGCTTTCTCTTCTCCGTTGGTGGTGCGGGTTGCGATTGGCGGCTATCTCACTGGCGGCGCAATTTATCATTCGCAATGCGGCGAGAGCATCTTTACGCATACCCCGGGATTGCGTGTCGTGTTTCCGTCAAACGCGCTCGATGCGGCAGGCCTGTTGCGGACGGCGATTCGCTGTGATGATCCGGTGTTGTTTCTTGAGCACAAGCGCCTCTATAGGGAAACGTATGGGCGAGCGCCTTATCCGGGACCCGACTACATGGTGCCTTTCGGAAAAGCGAAGGTCGTGCAAGCGGGAACGGACCTGACGGTTGTCACTTATGGCGCGGTGGTTCCCCGGGCCTTGCAGGCGGCGCAAAAACTTGAGCGCGAGCATCACATCAGCGTCGAACTAATCGATTTGCGATGCTTGAATCCGTTTGATTGGGATGCGATTGCGGCATCCGTGAAGAAGACCAACCGCGCGCTCATTGCCTATGAAGATTCCCTGAGCTGGGGATATGGAGCCGAAATTGCGGCGCGCATCGCCGACCAACTTTTTCATCATCTCGATGCCCCGGTAAAACGGGTAGCGGCGACTGATACTTTCGTGGCGTATCAGCCCATTCTCGAGGATGCTATTTTGCCGCAGTCAAGCGATCTGTTTCGCGCGATGAAAGAGCTGGCGGAATTCTGAAGGCAGCTGTTGGCTCTCATTTCTCAGTGTCTACTTGCTTTCCGACTGGCTGTTCTCCCTCCAAATGTTAACGCCCAGGGTCCACCGTCGAAGCAAACCAGTGCAAGCGCGATTGTGGCTATCGCCATGGGAAATTCGAATCCGCCTGGACCAGTTAGGCCATTCTTATAATGCACTTTCCATATAGCGACGCACATCTCAATCACGAAGGCGAGCGAGAAGAACCGCGTAAACAATCCCAGCACAATCGCGATGCCGCCAAAAAATTCCGTACCCGTGGAGAGATAGGCCATCCAGCGCGGAAGGCCGAGTTGGCCGACAAATTCCATATGGTGATGAAAGCCTCCCCACACCTTGTGATACCCGTGCGCAATCATGATCGCCCCCAGGGCGAGACGCATTACCAGGAGCGCCAGCGGTTGCAGCCGATTGAGAGATTGCAATAGCTCCTCCAAAAAGCAGGTGACCAATCTTAAGTGTTAGAAAAGTTATTTTACGCAAAGTCAGCAGCCTGTGTGTCTCGATTTTCCTGCGACCTGACACTTGTGACCTGCTCACCACTCTGAGTAAGCTTTGCCGTCGCTGCCTACTTGATTGGAGCCACTGTGGACTCCGACTATCCCGCCCGGCTCGGTTTGATCAAGCGACATAATCACATCTTCGCCCGGTTCCGTCTCCCACGTATCAGGATTGCCGGTAATGTCATTGGGAATGGACTTCAGATAACCTGCCGTCTTCAACTCGTCGAGCGATTGCGGCGCTTTTTGCTTGTCTTGCGCGTACTGGTAGATCATGTAGTTCAGCGTTTCCAGGTTCTTGCGCAGATTATCTTCGCGCGCCCGCATGATGCTGTGACTGTAAATCGGCATGGCCACTCCCAGCAGGATCAGAATGATGCTGATAGCAACCATCAACTCGACCAGCGTAAAGCCCTGGGTCCGTCTGGGAGTGTCGCGTGATGTTCTTCGCCGGCTCATTTAGTATCGATCGCGCCGCAGCGGCTGAGGCTGCTATTCATTTTGATGCACTTACGGCGCTCCGAAGCCGCGGCGCACTTGCAAAACCATCTCGAATATTCTCCGCCTACCGTCAGTGCGTCCATACCGAGTAGGCAGTGCCGTCGCTTGAAATTTCATTTGAACCGCTGTGCACGCTGCCGATGCCGGTGTTGTTCGGGTCCCACGCGTTTTCCGGGTCTTCCGGTTCTGTCTGCCACGTCGTTGGACTACCCGTGATGTCATCCGGAATGAACTTGATGTAGCCGGGCACGAGATCCTCCAGTGACTGGGGGGCGTGCTTCTTGTCGAGCGAATATTCCTGGATGAGTTTATTGAGCGTTGTCAAATTCTGATGAAGTTTTGCTTCCTTGGCTCGCAAAATCGAGTTGCTGTACATCGGCAGCGCGATCGCGATCAGCACCAGGATCAGGCTGATCACGACCACCATCTCAATCAGCGTGAAACCGCGGCGACGGACTTTGCAATCGATGGCTCTGCACTCGATGGCTCGAGGATTTCCAATCTTGGCATTGCCAGCTTTGGAGGGAAATTTCATCTACCAATCCTTATATTTCGTGCCATCCAAAGCAGTGCGGTCTGACTTGGTATAAACATCGAAGATGTTCTGCCCACCCCACGATGTCGAATCTTTATCGTCCTGCATGGAGCGCAACCCCCATTCATCGTGAGTCATGGGATCGCTCGGAATCTTGCGGAGAAACTTCAGTTTCTTGCCGGCAACGTCGACGCCTTTGACCAGGGTGTCGAGATCGGGAGGATAGCCCTGGCTGTCCACCTTGATCTGGAAAGCGCCGCGATCGGCCGCGTCTTTGTAACGATCGATGGCGTCGCGGATCATCCACAGGTCATAGCGAAGTTCGTGCTCGCGTTCGCGGGCCACGGCGTTTCGGGCCACGGGAATCGCCATCCCGACCAAAATCGACAGGATCACCGTGGCCACGATCAATTCGATCAGCGTGAAGCCCCGCTGACGGCGCGCCCCGGCACTCCTAATGTTTTTCAACTGGGTCATAAATCAAGTTTGTGAGTCCCCGGTTCTCAATTGAGATTCGGTTCGTTTTAACCGAGAACTGAGAACGAGGAACTGAGAACTCCTACTGAATCGTGATCGCCGCTTGCGCTCCACTCATGGCAATCGGCTGCATCGCCGGATCGCGTGCGCCACCGCGCGTGATGGTCAAGGCCGACTGGCCGGTGCCTTTGGCTATGAATGTGAGGGTCACGACCGCGCCCTGTCCCGAGACGCCACCGGCGCCGGGAGGCCGCGAAGCTGTAATCTGCATCGTACCGGTCGTTGGATCTTCGCGATGCGCAACGGTTACGATTTGTCCATCCTGCGAGAGGAAGCCTCCGTTCGAAACGTTGACCACCTCCAACTTGTTCGGATCGTAATTCAGCTGCACCGGCACGGAATAAACATTCTGGCCGCCCGAGAGCATCACATTCACCGTGAAGGTTGATCCCTTGGGTTGGTTCAAAGTTGGCGGATCGAAGAGGAACGTGCCGCCGCCAGCTTGCGGCGCCTGATTAGGCGGAGTCGGAGACGACAAACTAAAATTCTGCGGAGTCTGGCTCTGCATCGCCGCCTGCGGTTGCGCAGGGGCGGCTCCGGGCGCAGCCGGTGTGACGACGGATGAAGTTGGCGAAGCAGCCGGAATGGTAGTAGTCGGCGCCTGCGCTTTGGCGTTGGTGAGGCGCAAGGAAAGCGCGTTGGCCGTGCCCACATCGATCATCTCATTGCTTCCGTGAGACAATTCGGGCCCGCGGACAATATGCGGGATCAGAACGAAAATGACTTCGTTCGAAGAGTGATCGGACGTGTCTTGCGCAAACAGGTATTTCAAAATCGGAATCGAAGCAAGGCCTGGAATGCCGGTGAGCGACTTGGTCTTCGAATCCTCCATCATGCCGCCGAGCACGCTGACTTCGCCATCTTTCAGGCGGATGTCATGTTCAATCTTGCGCTGGCCGATCACCGGCTGGCTGATGCCGCCGATGCTTACGTAGGAATCCACCTCCGAGACATCCATCGACAGCTTCAAGGAAATTTCGCGCCCGGAGTGCACGCGCGGAGTGATGTCTATGTTCACGCCTACATCAAGATATTGAAACTGCGTATTAACCAGAGGGTTGATTCCGACGCCACCGATGCCGGGCTGAAACGATCCGGTAGCCACCGGCACGCGTTCGCCGATCTTTAACGAAGCCTTCTGGCCATCGAGCGCACGAATCTGCGGATTCTGAATCACCTTGGTGTCGTTGTCCGCCATCAGCGCCGTCGCAGTAGCCTGCGGAATCGTTACCTGGAAATCGGTCGCATTCAGATTGGCGATGGTATTCAGGTTGATGCCGTTAGAGGTGGTGGAACCAGTAGTCGTCGTGGTGGTGGTCGTGGTGGTCGTCCCGGTGGTGCTGATATTCGGCTGGAGCTGCACGGAAACGCTGGTCGGAGGATTGATGCCGAGGGTGTGCGACTTGTCGCGGCTGACCTGCATGACCGCGATTTCAATCATGACCTCTGGCTTGGCCTTATCGAGATCGTCCACCAGTTTCTGCGCCAGCGCCGCCTGGTCCGGCGTGCCCCGCACCACGATCGCTCCCTGCGAAGGCAATTGCTGTATGCGGCTCACTTCGAGAATGGTGCGCATCGCGTTGACAACGTCCTGCAATTCAGTTGGCTGGGAGAGATTGGAAAGATAAAAAGTTTTGATGACGTTTTGTTCCAGCTCTTTGCGTTTGGCAGGATTGTCTTGCGCGATAAAAATCGTATTCGGCGTCACCGGGCGCCAAAAGGTTTTGGTCTCGAAGGAGATGATCTCCAGCGCCTCTTGCAGGGTAACGTTGTTGAGTTCGACATGCACCTGACGCGGCGTGTAATCGGGATCGAAAAGCACGTTAATGCCGGCGAGCTTGCCGACCGTTTCGTAGATCACGTTCGACTTTTCCGTCACCTTAAGCGTGATGGGCACATTCGAGATGGGCGCCAGTTCGACCGGACCCTGGGCCGAATCCAACCGCCGGCGCAATGCGGTCGGCGCCGGCGGCGGCGCGGCTGGATTCTGCACGTCTTTAATCAATTGCTGGGTGCGCTTCAATTCCTGCAGCGCGATGAACGACGATGGATCGGTTTCAACCGCCTTCTGGAATTCCACCACCGCCTCGTCGAGTTTGCCGGCATCGCGCAAAGTCTGGCCCCGATGGACGTGGGATGCCCCGGCCAGGAAACGAGTCCGCTCGAAAGCGGTACGGTATCGAAGGTCTTTCGGCTTGAGGTTATAGGCCTGCTTATAGTAGTCGAATGCCTGCTCGTAGTTCTGGCGTGCCTCGGCGTCGGTGCCTTTGTCATAGAACGCCTTCGCCGAATCGTGACTTTTTCCGGAGAGCGGAAGCGCCAAACAGAGCAACGCAAGAACAGACAAAGCCGCAGGGATCAGGCGTCTCATCAAGCAATCCTCATAAGAATTTCTCTTGTCCGGCCGCGGCGCTCGACCAGACCTATCCCAGCAAAACGCATCGAACCACCCGAAAAAGCGAACCGGCCAGCCATCTCCGGGGCGGTCAACTGCAAAAAGTACCGGAAATTCGGATTATAGCATCGTAGCGACAGACACCCGAAGTGATTGGTAGGGCGATGTTTACACTCATTAGTACAGGTACCGCAGAGCAGGTGACAGATCGCAGGTGACAGGAAAGGCAAATAGGAAAAGCAAACCCTGACTCGTCGAGAAGCAAGAACTCATCGAACGGGGACGCGCCTTCAGGAGCCGTTTGCCTTTCCTCCCTTGCCTAATTTGTCTTTCCTTCATTTTTCCTGCGACCTGACACCTGACCCCTGCCGTGTTACTTTGTTTTCAGCACCATGGCGAAGCAGACTACCCACCAGACCGCGCCCAATCGCGAGAAAAACCCGCGCCGCCAGCCGACCGCTTCGGGGGAAAAAGATGCCGCCGTCAATAGGAACGCGAGTCACAACTATTTCTTGCTCGAAAAATTCGAAGCCGGCGTCGTGCTGACCGGAACCGAGGTAAAGTCGGTCCGTACCGGCAAGACCAATCTCAAGGACGCTTACGGCCTGATCAAAGACGGCGAATTATGGTTGATCAACTGTCACATCAGCCCCTATGACTTTGGCAACTATGCTAATCACGCCGCCCTGCGGACGCGCAAGCTTCTGATTCACAAAGAAGAAATTCGCAAACTCATCGGCAAAACGCAGCAAAAGGGTCTCACGCTGATTCCGACGCGAATGTATTTCAAGAATGGCCGGATCAAGGTCGAGCTTTCCTTGGCTAAGGGCAAACAGTTGTGGGATAAACGCGAGACCGAGCGCAGACGCACCGCCGACAAAGAGGCCCGCGAAGCAATTTCGCGTGGAAGAAAGCACGCGTAACGGCTAGAACACATGAGCCTCACGAAAATAGCGCCGGCAGCACGTTAGACACAAAGTCCACCAGAAAGTGCCCGCACATATTCGACACCAGATCGCGACGCCATAAATAAAAGACGGTCAGAATTCCGCCCAGCACGAGCGCGATCAGAATATTCGCCGCGCCTCCGGTCCAGTGAGCGAGGCTGAAGACCACAAGCGGAATCCCCCATGAGGCGACGCGGCCCGAGCCAACCGCGCGCAAACGCTCGATCGCGTATCCCCGATAAAATAATTCCTCAACTACGCCTGCCCGCAGCACGACGATAAACAGCACCCA
The DNA here is from genome assembly GCA_049511995.1 of Terriglobales bacterium. Taxonomy (GTDB): domain Bacteria; phylum Acidobacteriota; class Terriglobia; order Terriglobales; family Acidobacteriaceae; genus Acidiflorens. The sequence goes on along the minus strand of JBEKXO010000073.1, from coordinate 11,878 downwards.
AACTGGGAGCTTCGCGAAAGCCTGCGAAGCGGCACCATGGCCGTAGCCGGTCAGCTTCACAAGCACCGCCGCGGGCACGATGCATGCAATAGCGATCACCACGCCCCAGGCCAGCGACTTCCACAGCGGAGACGTGCCCAGGCCAATCGACGTGAGCGGCAACCCTTCCCTCTTGCGGACGAGCCAGACCAGCACTCCCGCGCTTGCGAACATGCAAGCCTCTCGCGCAAGCACGAGCGTTGCGCCAGGCTCGGGCGTAATGGCGAGGAACGCCTGCCGAATAATTAGCATCGAGAACAAAGAAACGGCAAGCCCGATCCAAGTGGCCGTTTTGCCTGCGCGAGACTCCGCCGTATTTTTCCTCACTGGTGTTTCCACGATCACCGCATCGCTCATAAAGATGACTACGAAGGCTGCGGCTGCAAAGTTCCTGGCCGGCCCCGCTTTCCGAGAGCGCGCTTAGATGTCCATCAGCGCCTGCTCGCGGGCTACGGGGAGGCTCAAAATTGTGTTACGGGATATTTTTAAATTGCCCGGCCCGCCGCTTGGGGGCGGCTATGTGGGGTCGTGGGGTGAGGCCGGGCAATTCTTCGTTTCCAGGATTGCAATTGTCCACTTTATACGCCAGGTGGCCCGAAATGGCGTGTGACCACGATCACCATTCTTGGTGACCGAAGCACCTTCGCCTGTGATAAACGTCACTGCCACGACGGACATCTCCCCTTACCTTAGAGACTGAATTAACCACTAACGTTTTCAGGAGAAGCACCCAATGGCGTACGTGATTACCGACAATTGCATCAAGGACGAACTTTGCGTGGAAGTTTGCCCCACCGACTGTATTCATCCTAAGAAGGACGAGCCCGAGTTTGAGGCGGCGACCCAGCTTTATATCGATCCGGAAGGCTGCATCGATTGCGGAGCCTGCGTGCCCGCCTGCACGTCGGATTCGCTCTTCGCGGCGGAAGATCTGCCCGAGGACAAGAAGGAATTTCTCGACAAGAACGCTGCCTATTTCGCAAAGTAGCGGCTTGTTCTTTTGATCGCGCCAAATCGCCCTATCAGGCGGCCGGCCGCGTCTCGCCCACGTGCGAGCGTGTTGTCGGCCGTCGTCTGTTTCTTGTTCGCGACTAGCGCTGCTCGGAATTGCCGAACCCCGTCCGCGGACAACCCACTAAATACGTGATCGGCGTTGGGCCATTGGACGCTTCTCCAATCTCCCATCCGTATTCGCAGCCCTCCAGTTTGCCCACCATCTCCCGCAATTCTTCCGGACGATAGGTTCGCAGGCACGAAACCACTCCATCGAATAACAAAACGAAGGGGAGGATCGGAATCAAATAAGTCCACAGCAGACGGGACCAATGAAACGGTCGTATCCAGGGAGTGCAAACAAATAACATCAAAACGAACGCAAACGTGGAGAGAATTGTCGACGGCGCGCGCCTGGGTAACTCAAATATGCCGATTCCCCGTTTTGCGTCGACAGCATCTTGCAGAATGGCGCGAGCCGCTTCCGGCGGAAAATGATGAAACGATGTGAACATGGTTCGCAATCCCTGCAATTCTTCGGGAACCTTTACCGCGTCCACCGGCGCGGAGTAGAAACTTATACGATTGCCGGAAACAGCCTTCACATTTTCGAACGCCCCGAGATTCGGATACTTGTCGGTCAATACAATCTGAAAACTCAGCCTGGTTCTCTTCGATTGAGAGGTTTGAGCATCGAGCTGGCGAGCCAGATCGATCCACGGACCGCCTCCGCCAGAACACATGTCGACAATCGATTGGCTGCGCGACTCGTCCAGCGCATTCTTGAGCAGCGGGACCACCGGCGCATACACCCGTAATTGATGGATGCCGAACTGAAGGGCATCGGTGATCCCGTCGCGCAGAGACGAGGGGAACCACGCTTGTTCATGGAATTCGAAGAATTGTATTCGACGCATACTCGCGGCTTGGCGAGCTCGGGCTAAAGACAAACCCCGGCTACGCGAACGCCTGTTTCTATTGCGAGCATAGTAACAGGGTGACACGCCGCGCGCGGCTTCCCTCGTGGCCCTTTGTAGCCTCTTTGGTTAACGATTCCACTTACCTCAACTAACCCGCTGGCAAGTTGATCTTTTCTTCTGTTCACTAATCGAGAAATCATGCATACTCGACTGCTCCGCCCAGGAGAGGTCGCGCCGGTCATGCTTTCTCGTATCTCGGTTGCCGCAACGATTTTACTTACGTTTCTACTCGCGTCGTTCCTATCTGTTTATGGGGCGGATGCTGCGCCGACCGCTCCCAACTCTGATCCGATTTACCAGCAATTGCGTAACCTGACCCTGTCGGGCGAAGCCGTGAGCGTGACTAACTTCGATCTGAAGCGGGATGCGGGCACTTTCCACCTGCATTCGGGAACAGTTTGTTTTGTAACTCCGGTAATGGGCAAAGTCACAGGCGCTGTATTCGTTGGTGAAGGCCACTTTGTACTGGATCCAGCCGAGCAAAGCGAGCGTAATAGTTTGAAGCTGCTGACAAAAGAAGATGAGTTCAGCGAGAGTTTTAGCCAGGTAGTCTTTCGCTTTACCGATTCGACTTATGACGACATTAAGAAGGGTGGCGGCTCAGCTTCCGGCGGTTGCGACGCAGGATTGCTGAAAGATAGTCAGAATACAACGCGCCATAAGCTCAAGAGTAACCTCGAAGCTCGCATTCTCGAGGATGTATTGAGTCCAGAGCCCGGAGGGCTTTTCTATGCCTTCATCCACGGCAAGCACTATGACAGCAAAGAAATTTATGAGATCGATCCGGATTGGGGATCCAACCAGGTCAACTTCCGCACGTATGATGAGAACAAGTGGGGGCACTGGGCGTCATTCAACATCGAGCACGGCCACACAAAAAGTTCGATCGGACGACTAACCAAAATTGACCACCAGTTGCTCGACGTTACTTTTGAAAAGAATGGCAGCTTGGCTGGAAAAGCTACCACCGATTTGGTGGCGCGGCGCAATGGCGTGCGGGTTGTGCCTTTCGACCTGTTCCGGCCTCTGCGGGTGCAGAGCGTGACTGCGAATGGACAGCCTCTGTCCTTCATACAAGAGGATAAGAACGACGATGGCAACTTCGCCGTCATTTTGCCCAAACCGCTCAGCGCGGGAGAAAAGCTCACCATAACGACTACTTATGGCGGAAAAGATGCGGTGAGCAATGAAGGCGGCGGCAACTACTTCCCCATCGCCCGGGAAAATTGGTATCCCAACAATCCCGGAGCAGAGTTTGGCGAATACGCGCTTTATGACATGACGCTGCGCATTCCGAAAGGGATGAGGATGGCGGCGACGGGCGTGCTCGTCTCCGAAAGTAACGAGGGCGGCCAGAATGTCACCGTCTGGAAGAGTGAGAATCCGCAGACGGTAGCCGGATTCAGCTTCGGCCGCTTCAAGGCAGAAGAGGCCAAGCTCACCAAGCCTGAATATTTCATCCAATCGTACGCCAATGAAAACCCTCCCGACTGGGTCGAAATGGTGAAACTTGGCGGAGGGGAGATGATGGGCTCGATGAGCACCGTCGGGCTGAACAAGAAGGCGCTGGCGGAGGGAGAGTTGGCGGTCGAACTCTACACCGACTATTTCGGCCCCTCACTCTTCAAACACCTGCAACTTACGCAGCAGACGGCGTGCAACTTTGGCCAGTCGTGGCCCGAACTGGTATGGATTCCGATGTGCTATTACTTCGATACCACGGTTCGACATCAACTCGGCCTGGACTGGGGTGATCGCGGATATTGGAAAGTGGTTACACCGCACGAAATCGCGCACCAATGGTGGGGCCATACCGTCGGTTTCGCCTCCGGTCGCGATCAGTGGATGAGCGAAGGCTTCGCAGAGTTATCCGCCTCCCTTTACATCAGCATGATTGAAAAGAATCCGAAGAAGTTTATCGAGTTCTGGAACGACGAGCGGACGTTGCTTTTGGAACGGGACTCTCAGGGTTTTCGCGCTATCGACGTCGCTCCTCTAACGATGGGATACAGGGCGAATAACTCGCGTACCGGGTTTGGTGTAACTCGACGCCTCATCTATCCCAAGGGCGCCTACGTTCTGCACATGATCCGCATGATGATGTGGGACCGCAACACGAGCGATCAGAACTTTAAGGCCGCTATGCAGGATTTCGTGAAGACTTATTCGGGCAAGGCTGCCACCACCGAAGACTTCAAGGCGATGATGGAAAAACACATGACCAAGGAGATGGACCTCGACGGCAATCACCGCATGGACTGGTTCTTCGACGAATACGTCTACGGCACTGCGCTGCCCACTTACAAAATCAACTATACCTTTGATAAAGATACGAACGGCGACGTGCTGTTTGGTTTCAAGGTCACGCAATCGGGTGTGGACGACAAATTTCGAATGGTCGTGCCCATTTATCTTGAACTGGCCGACGGCCGCACCGCCTTTGTCGGGCGCGTCCATCTGATCGGCAACAGTTCAGTCGACAAGAAAGTTCCGCTCAAAGGATTGCAAGACAGGCCTAAGCGAGCCATGGTGAACGCCAACGATGACGTCCTGGCTTCAAATTAGAAGCGCGCCTCAGGCCTTTCCGCAAAAGGCCCATTCGACGTTAAACTAAAGAAGCGCCATTCGCAGAGATGGCGCGGCGTTGCCTCGCGGTGGGGTCTCCGTGTATTCGCGAACGGCCAACGACCAACGACGAACGACCGATGATCAAATCTCCCCGAGGAACTCGCGATCTTCTCCCGCCCGACACTGCGCTCTGGAATTTCGTCGAAGCGGCTGTGCGCGACGTCTTTCGCGCTTACAACTTCCAGGAAATTCGCACGCCAATCTTTGAGTCAACCGAACTGTTTGCCCGCGGCGTCGGCGAAGAAACCGACATCGTCTCGAAGGAAATGTTTACCTGGGAAGACCGTGGCCGCGCCGAAAGCGATAAGGGGCAATCGCTCACTCTGCGCCCCGAGAACACCGCCGGCGTCGTCCGCGCCTATATCGAGCACAAACTCTGGGATCGCGGCCTCAACAAGCTTTTCTACATCGGCCCGCAATTCCGCCGCGAGCGTCCGCAAAAAGGCCGCTACCGCCAGTTCTATCAGATCGGAGCGGAAGCCATCGGCCCCGCGACCGCCGGCAGCGAGTCTCCCGCGCGCGATGCAGAAATTCTAGAACTGCTCGCCACCCTGCTCGATCGCGTCGGCATTACCGGTTGGACGCTCGAACTAAATTCCATAGGCTGCCCCGCCGATCGCGCCAAATTCAACGAAGCCCTTCGCAATGCTCTTGCGCCTGTGGTCGATAAAATGTGCACCGATTGCCAGCGCCGCGCCGTCACGAACCCGCTGCGCGTCTTCGACTGCAAAGTTCCCGAAGACCAGCCCATCATCGCAGCTCTACCGACCATCGCTCAATTTCTGCACGAAAACTGTCGCAAGCACTACGAAGAAGTAAAGCAAATTCTCAACGCCGTCGAAGTCCCCTATACAGAAAATCCGCGCCTGGTGCGCGGCCTGGATTACTACACCCGCACTGCGTTTGAATTCACTCACGGCGGCCTCGGCGCGCAGAATGCGATCCTCGGCGGCGGACGCTACGATGGCTTATCCGAAGCTCTCGGCGGCCCGCCCGCTCCGGGCATCGGCTTCGCTATCGGAGAAGATCGGCTGGTGCTCTCGCTGCCTGCGTCGGCCGATTCGGTGGGGCGCAAGCCAGACGTTTATATTGCTCCCCTCGGTGCCGGCTTGAATCGCGAAGCCGCTCGCTTGGCGCGCCAACTGCGCCGCCACGACCTTGTGGTCGAATTGGGAGACGAGTCATTTCGCCTCAAGAAATCGTTCGAGGCTGCCGATAAGATCGGGTCGCGATACATCCTAATCGTCGGCGAAAACGAGGTTGCCGCGAGCGCCTTCGCGCTGAAACACCTGGCTTCAGGCGAGCAAGTCACGGTACCGCGCGCTGAACTGGCGCAGCAGATTCTGAAAACGCAATAGCTCTCAGCTTTCGGCTGTCATCCGGGAACAACGAAGGACGTTCAGGGACTTCTCCCGCACTCACGTTGAAATTTGTTGCCAAATGCTACCAAACGGGGAAAGGCGATGTTGGTTGGTAGGTCATTGAAAGGATGGTGGACCTGGTCGGGATCGAACCGACGACCTCTTCCATGCCATGGAATTTGTAAACCGTATCTTGCTGACGGCAAAGACCTTAATAGTCGGATGAGTCGGCAAGAACCGCTAGAATCGGCGCGTTTTGACACCAAATCTGACACCAAATTGGGCCGGGGCTGATAGTGGCGGATCAAGCCCTCTTCTTTTCTCCGGTGGTCGTGTCGAATCGCGCAACATTCGAAAAAGCGCATCGCCCGCTCTAGTTCTCGCGACTCCACCTGGGGATAGTGAGTTCCCTGCACGACCGTTTACAATCCGATCGCCCGGATTGCACGCTCTCTATCTATAACAATCGGAAAAACAGAGCGATTGTTTTCATCAAGTCCACATGTTCAGGTAAGAAAACGTTTTTCGTCAAATGCACGACGCGATAGACGAACGGCGCTATCTCTGGACGGCCGTGTTCTGGAAAGAGCCAGTCTGGATTCGTGAGCTTCCAGCGGAGAAAGGAGAAAGGCGCTCCGGACAGAAGCCATAGAAGCCATATCTGAGGCGACGAGGAAAGAGAGCACGCCCTACGTGCAGCTGAAAAAATACAACACAACAATCGGCGGCCAGCCGCGGGAGTACACTCCGCTGCCCGCGGCGATCGCCGGTTCCGTAGGCGTTCGCAAGATGATTGCTCACCACCTTTATTACCTACCGCTGTCGACGGTGGGTGCGAGGTATTTGGTCAACGTTCATCTAATAAGGTTCACGGCTGCGCCTGGCCGGCCGTGCGACACGAGCCCACCGGGGGTACATAAAGACGGGGAAAAGTACATCGCCACGCATCTCGTGGGCCGCTGTGGCGCTCAGGGTGGGGAAGTCGTCATAACCGACAATAACAAGCGGGAAATGGATCGCTTCACGATGCGCGAATCGGGTGAGTGTTACGTCTTCGACGATGATCGCATCTGGCATATGTTGACGCCTGTGGCAGTACTGGAAGGCAATCAATATGCCTACCGCGACACGCTGGCATTCGATATGTTGCCAGAGGGCTGGGAACCCGTGAAGTGAGCGCAGACGGAGGGGACTCGAACCTCGGCACAGGTGTTAGCTCGTACAACGGTCTAGCAAATTCAGCTTGTCCTCCACCGCCATCAGATCACTTAGGGTTTGCCGACAACCCACGAGCTATTTACCCGGGTGCTGGGCTTTCTCTCCGGAGGAGTTGGTTCGAAACTTCCCCCATCGCAAACCGCACTGTGCAGTTGTTTGTCGCTTACCAGCGAACACCGTAGCCAGAGCCTCCGGCCATCTCCGAGGGATGGAGTCATATGGCGAGGCAGAGTTTGCAAATGTGTCGATCACATCTGGCTAGAGTGAGCGCAGAAAATCGATGATTTCCTGTTGCTCCTGAACCGTCAGCTTATTGAAGTGTTCGATGACCTTGTCGGCTTCACTACCGTGGCTCTGGTGAGCCTTGATGGCCTCAAGCAGGTTGGACGTACGCCCATCATGGAGGAAGAAGACCCGCTGCCCGACGCCCCAGAGAGGGGCAGTTCGAAACTCGTCGGGGCCGGCGCCGCCTTGCGTAATGCCGTCCGCCAGTCCTTTGCCCATGTGGTGCACGAGCAGGTCAGAGAAAAGATTCGCAGTTTGATTGGAGAGCGCCGCACTCGGACTGGTCGCGGAGCCGCTGGCAATCATTGCTCCAGTGGTAAACGACGGTGTATGGCAGTGCACACATCCAACTTTTGCAAACAAGTCGCGTCCCTTTTCGCTGGACGATGTGGGTGGAGCGGGCGTGGGTGGAGCGAGCATCCGCATAAAGTTGGAAAACGCTTCAATGTCCGAAATGACGGCGGGGTTCGAAATGCCGTTCGAATTGACTTTGGTCGAGGCAGTGGTTGTGAAGTTAAGGGTGTCGTTGGGAGTGGGAAAGAAGATACAGCCGGGAGTTTCGTCGCGCTCCTGCGGGAACAGCTGGTTTGAGATTCCCATCTCAACGTTGTAGGCCTCGCCCGCGAACATGAGAAGGGATTTGTTCTGCGCCTTCCACCCGAAGCGGGTGATAGTTCCATCGTTGGCACTGAGGTTCACATTTCCGCTGAGGTGCGCGTTCGCGTGTCCGTGAATACCCAGCTCCGACTTTGCCGATGCGTTGGCCTGCTGGTTGGCAAGAATGGCCGAATCGGAAATCCCTTCAATCAGCCCCGCGCCGAAGACAGGAGTCGGGATTCTGAAAATAATGTTTTGATTCCCGCCTTGGCCCGTAAGCGGATTTCCAGCAGGCAGAAAATCGAATTGGGTGATATTGCAGCCGGGGGCGTCAGCTCGTCCCGTGATCACGAAGAGGTCATGCACTTCGCCATCCGCGTTGCCGTTGCTCTTCTTAAACCGCGCTTCGCGGATGGGACCGTTGGGCACGATGAACCATGGCACCGCGTTCTTGGCCCCATCCAAGGCGGCAACTTCGGGCAGGGGATTTTTCACTGGGCTCGTTCCGCCCATATTGGGCTGCGAGTGGCAGGAGAAACACTGATTTGAGTTAAAGCGCGGACCAAGGCCGTTGTTCGTGCCCTTGCTTACAACTTCGATTTCAGCGAACCTCGCCTGCCCATCCAGGAAGAACGCAGTCTCGTCCGCGGTAAGACCCTGCAGCGGACCACCTGCACCCGCCGTGCCACCGCGCACACCTGGGTCTACCGGAGCTGATCCGGTTTGGCCCAAGGTGTAGCCACATGTGATCAAGACCACGGCCAATATTCCGCCGAGACTCTCGGACCTAGTTCTCCCCGGTGTCATCATCACGTCACCTCACGAGCCAGGAATGACGGTATTGTAAACGACTTCCTTCCCTGTGCTTGACTCAGGAGGGCATCTATTCACAGGATGGCACTCTCTGGACTCGAAAATGCCCAGACCTAGCCTCTTATTGATTTACCTTCGCTGACCGGCGGCCTTCCGGGCTACAACACTTCGCGAGTTACGGGCAACCCCGGAAATTACGCCGGGCCACAAGTCTGTAATCGGACAAACGAAATCTCACCGACTCCCAAGAAGTCCGCTTCTGGGAAGTTAGGAGTTGTCCTGGCGACTCTTGTTTGGAGCCGATCGTTTTCGGTCATACTAGTTCCATGTGTGGACGCTACCGATTATCAAGGAGGAAACAAATTCTGGAGGAAAAGTTCGCCGCCGTTTCCGACGACGCCGATTGGAGTCCTCGTTACAACATCGCTCCCACTCAGTTCGTGCCCGTTGTCCGGCGAAACACCACGAGTGCCCCCCGCAAATTGTCTCTGATTCGTTGGGGGCTCGTTCCTTCATGGGCGAAGGACTGTTCGAAGGCCACATCGATGGTCAATGCGCGGTCCGAAACCGCGGCCAGCAAGCCAGCGTTTTCTGACGCATTGAAATTCAGAAGGTGTCTCATCCCAGCGGACGGGTTCTATGAGTGGTTGCGACATGAAGCTGCATGTGTGATTGTCCGGCGAGCACCACTCGACCGGACCTGCCATCCCATTGGCAGTACCCTACGAGGTATGGCGATTCGGTAACGACTCGTCTAGAAGCCCTCGGACAATGTATCCCACCGTCGCAAGACGGATATCGAAACCGCGAGGGGACGATATTTCTGCCAGCATCGAGGCGGATCGGGGCTAGGGTGAGTGGTAGGGTCAGCAGATGCGAACCTCTTTAAGTATCGTCAAGAATGAAGGGCCAAAGATGCTGTTAGGCCCCGAGGTTGCGGCTGGAACGGGTGCTCCATTCTCACCCGTCGTGGGCGAAAAGGCCGTCGGTATAGTAGGAGGGACCTAACCCATTCTGTCACGCATGTGGAACGTGGTAAGCCCGCATTGCTCCCTTCGGGGTAGCCAGGCCGCAAGGTCATGCAACGGTGATGCGGGTAGAGGATAGAGGAGAAAGCGAACGTCCGACTGTAATGGTCGGAATACGGATTGCGACATTATCCGACGCGAAAGCGGGCAGACTTCCTCTTGGTTTCCGATCACGAGAGAACTTGGCAAATCGGCCTAATAGGATCGGCAGATGACGGCGCAAGCTGGTGCAATCCTAAATACGAGTTCGACATGGGACGCTATTGATTGGCGAACCGTCGAGGACAATGTTCGCCGACTCCAGGCGCGTATCGTGAAGGCGGTGCAGCAAAAGAAATGGAACAAGGTGAAAGCCTTGCAACATCTTCTTACGCACTCGGCCAGCGGCAAGTTACTTGCCGTGCGCCGGGTAACAGTGAACGACGGTAGAAAAACGCCTGGAGTGGATGGCGAACTCTGGGACACACCACACAAGAAGCTTCAAGGTGTGATCTCGCTGACGGCACGGGGTTACCGCCCCATGCCTCTGCGGCGGATTTACATCCCGAAGGCCAATGGGAAGCTCCGACCGTTAGGAATCCCAGCGATGCGGGATCGAGCCATGCAAGCCTTGTATCTGCTGGCGCTCGACCCGGTCGCGGAGACGACTGCGGATCAGAACTCCTACGGTTTCCGGCAGGGGAGAAGTTGTGCGGACGCGATTGAACAATGTTTCACTTCGCTCTGTCACAAAAATCCTAGCTGGGTGCTCGAAGGCGACATCAAAGGCTGCTTCGACAACATTAGTCATCAGTGGCTGCTCGACAATGTTCCCCTGAACAAAGCGATCCTCCACAAGTGGCTAAAGTCTGGCTACCTCGAAAAACAAGTATTCTACGATACGATCTCTGGCACACCGCAGGGCGGAATCATATCGCCTGTGCTGTCAAACATCACGCTCGACGGCCTCGAATGCCGACTCCGGGAAGTTTTCCCGGTACGCGGAAAAGGCTCCGAACGTGGTCGAGCAGCGCAAGTACATTTGATCCGCTATGCGGACGACTTCATCATCACCGGACACTCCGAGGAGTTGCTGAGGATGACGGTCAAGCCGCTGGTCGAATCCTTCTTGGCTGAACGTGGTTTGGTTCTTTCTTCGGAAAAGACCTTGATCACGCATATAGAAAAAGGTTTCGACTTCCTAGGGCAGAACATTCGGCGCTATCCGCACGGCAAGCTGTTTATCAAGCCCGCTCGGAAGAGTGTTGTGTCTGTTCTCGCCAAAGTGAAGCAGATCGTCCGAGAGTACTTGGGTAGCACCGCTCATCTTCTTATTAACCGATTAAATCCGATTGTAAGGGGATGGGCCAACTACCACCGCCATGTCGTCTCCAAGCGCGTTTTCGCCCGACTCGATGCTGCCATATTCAGGATGCTCTGGGATTGGGCACATGCCCGTCATCCCCGAAAAGGAGCAGGCTGGATCAAGCAGAAATACTTCGACCGCGTGAAAACCCGCGATTGGTGGTTCTTCGGTGACACTGTGGACGCGCGGGGCTCGTCTCTTCGCGTTCGCTTGTTTCATGCGGCTTCCGTGCGAATCGTAAGGCACGTGAAGGTTCGGTCCGGCCTGAATCCCTACGACCCGAGTTGGACTCCGTATCTGTCCAGACGGTACACCGTCGCTCCGCACCGTGCGCGTTCATGACTTGAGCGTTCCCGGAAACTTGAGCCGTGTGAGTTGGAAACTCTCACGCACGGTTCTTAGAGGGGGGACCAACAGCAACGTTGGTCCCCTACTCGGCAGCGAAACCTGGAACGATTGGGGGCTCTACCAGTTTGTGATCAAGGGCAACAAACTCTACCAAAGCACTGGAATCAGCGGCCAGTACGGCATAGGAGCCTTTGATACAGACGGAACCTATCTGTACGACGTTGATGGCCAAGTCTTTAAGGC
>JBEKXO010000072.1:0-20296 GCA_049511995.1 Terriglobales bacterium | reverse complement strand
ATGATCCTCGACGCGCTCGACCGCATCGCCAATCACCGGCAGTCGCTCGCTCGCGATGAGGCGCGCGCCGTGATGACTGAGGTCCTCACTGGCCGCTGCTCCGACGCGCAGATCGCCGCGTTGTTGGTTGCGCTGCACATGAAAGGCGAAACGGTCGAAGAGATCGTCGGATTCGCCGAAGCTATCCGCGCCGCCGCCGTTCCACTTCAACTCCACGCCAACGCTGTCCTCGACGCGAGCGGTACTGGTCGCGACGCGCTCGTCGATACCTGCGGCACCGGCGGCGATACCAGCGGAACCTTCAATATTTCGACCGCGACCGCGTTCGTCGTTGCCGGAGCCGGCGTGCACGTCGCCAAGCACGGCAATCGCAGCATCACCTCAAAGTGTGGTTCCGCCGACGTGATGGAAGCCCTCGGCGTAAACATCAACCTTCCCCCGCCGCAGATTGCAACCTGCCTCGAAGAAGTAGGAATCGCGTTTCTTTTCGCCCCAGCCCTGCACTCTGCAATGAAGCACGTCCAGACCGCTCGCCGCGAATTACATCTGCGCACGGTTTTCAATCTGCTTGGCCCGCTCACCAATCCCGCCCGCGCCACCTGCCAGGTAGTCGGCGTCTATTCCGCCGATCTCGTCGAGAAACTCGCGGAGGCCCTCAGCATGTTGGGCCTGCGCCGCGCCCTAGTCGTCCACGGAAGCGACGGCCTGGACGAAATCACGATCACCGCGACAACTCGTATCGCTGAAGTCCGCGACGGACAGGTTCGGAGTTATGAAGTCACGCCCGAAGAATTCGGCCTGCAACGCGCAACATTGGATGATATCGCCGGCGGCGACGCCGCTCTCAATGCCAAGCTGATTCGCGAGGTGCTAGAGGGGAAAAAGTCACCGCGCCGCGACATCGTTCTGCTCAACGCGGCCGCCGCGCTCGTCGCTGCCGGGCATGCCGATCACCTGCGCGATGCAGTTCCGCCGGCGGCAAATGCGATCGATTCCGGCGCAGCCTTCGCAAAGTTACAGGCGCTCATTGCCTTCACCGCAGACCACGCATAGCGCGCAATCTGGTGTCGCCTTTCGAAACTACCTTTTGCTGGCAGACGCTTTCAATTTCTCAATCTGCTGCAGGTGTGCGGCGCCGTGACTGGCGATCCGCTCGATAAGATCGGCCACGGTTATCTCCCGTTGCATTTCCGGGTGATAGGCCGCCTTGGAAAGGTCGGAAAGCTTCAGACTTCGTAGCAAACGCAAGTTGTGATGACGTCCCAACCCATAGAATGCGACCAGTTCCGAGGCAGGCGAATCCATGTAGTTCAGATTGCGGGCCCATGCGTCCTGATCCAGCGGGGCGATAACGGGTTTTGTATCCGCAAGCATCTGGCGCAACCGATATCCATAAACGATTTCGATATCCGCCAAGTGACCAAGAATCTCGAGCAGGCACCATTCTTGAAGAGAAGGCTTGTAACGTAGAACTTTTTCTGGCAAACCAGAGACGGCTGCTGCAATTTCTCTTGGGTTCTTCTCAGCGGCATCGAGGTGTCTTTTCAAGTCTGCTTCCGTCATAGGCAATACTTTCCCTGGCGATGATGTTACGACGCCGGAATCGTGAAGACTTTATTTGTCGGATCGCTGTCTGGAACACTGCCGTCGTTGATTCTGATTTCGCTCGCCGCGCCTTGCGTCTCGACGCGCGTAGTCGCCGTACTTTTAGCGCGAACTTCGATCCGTTTTGTAACCTCGCCTCCATCAAAGATTATAGTGAACGGAACTTCCGCCCCCGCGTTGCCCAAGTTTTCCAGCGTTACGGTAACGAACTGCACACCCTTCTCCGTCTTCCATGGATGCGCCGATTGCACCCGCAGGTCTGGCAACCCCCGATCCTGATAAACCCAGTCATCGAAGAACCAACCGAGATCGCGCTTGGCAGCCGCTTCAATCAAACGCTCTACATATTTCGGATCCTTATCGTCATCGACCCTGTATTTTCCAATCGCCTGTTGCAGCGCATCGTCGCCGACCATATCGCGCAACATCCACCATACGTAGGCCGCCTTGCTTCGATAAAAAGTCTCATCGAAGGTCGTCGCCAACGGCTGGCCCGCGCTCTTTCCCGCGCTTTTCTCCGCGACATTCTTGCTTGCAGACGCTGACAGGTCTTTCTCCGCGTCAACGAACGCGTCTTTGTGCGCGCCAAGAAAATCGAGCGCCGCCTGTCTTCCGCCTTGCTGCTCGCGATACAACGCCTCGGCAAAGTGGGCGAGCCCTTCGTAGACCCACGGTCTCGACGATGGCACAGCCGAATGCACCAACTCATGCACGAGGTTGGTGCCTGCCAGTTTCGCATCCTCCGCCGCGAGCGAGACCATCAATAATGTTCCGCTCTCAAATGGAGTAGCACGAGGATCGGCAAAATCGGCAATCGTCACCGCCGCGCTTGGCTGGCCGAACCATCCGATTACAAACTTCATCGCGGGATCGAGCGCATTCGAATATGTCGCCGCTCCTGCTTCGTGGCCTTGGAGACTCAGCAAATTCAAAGGCGTCCTCAAAGCAGATTCATAGTCACCCACGGCAAAAGTAGGCGTGACCACCCCTAGGTGCGCGAAATGGAATCCTCTGCAAACGTGTCCGTCATAACCGCCGCCACTGCCTTCTCTTAGCTCAGGCTCGTTCATCACAATATGCGGAGCGCTCGAGCCCATAACTTGTGTACACAGATTGACCGCCATCGATGCGTCCTGCTCCCGCGCCTTCCATCGATCGGCCACCTCAAACAAGCTGTTCCCCTCCGAAAAATCGGCGGCCTCCGTGGTGATCGGATACCACGCGACATATCCCGCGCCGCGCACTGCCGTGAACATTGGAGTGATCTGGTCCCAGCTGGAGTGTTTCGCAATTTCCTCGGGCACGCCGATCTGAGTAAGCCGCGTCGCATCCAGCGGGATAACGCCCTCATAACCGATTTCAATCTCCACGGATTCTTTCGGCTTGACCTCGGCCGGCAAGGTGACGATTGCCTCGGAAAGCGCGTCAGTGTGATCGATATCGGAAATGTAAGGCTGAGAAACAAATTGCACTGCCTGGCCGTTCACGCGGATCGATCGCCAGCTCAGCGAAGACGAAATTTGCAGCGCCACGATTTTCTGCGATTGAGCCGAGTCGTTGCGCAACGAGATCTTGCCGCGCGCTCCGAGGCGCTGTTGCTGCGGCTCTAGCGTAATCGCCAGATCATATTTTGAGATGGTGAAGGCTTCCCGATCGAGTGCCCACGCTGCGGAGGCAAAAACGCCGAGAATGCAAAGAACACGGAAGAGCTTCATGATTCCGAGACTCATGATCTTCAGACTCATGATTACTTCGATGCGCCCAGCCGCCTCTGCCGCACGACTTCATACAGCACGATGCCCGCCGCCACCGAAACATTCAGCGAGGGCACTTTGCCTAGCATCGGGATCGAAACCAGAAAATCGCAGTGCCGACGCACCAAATCGTGCAGCCCCTTGCCTTCCGCGCCGAGCACGACGGCGCAGTGCATCTTGTAGTCAATCGCGTCGTAAGTTTGTTCGCCGCGCTCGTCGAGTCCCACCACCCACAGTTCTTTCTCCTTCAGCTCTTCGAGCGCGCGCGAAATGTTGGTAACTTTTGCTATCGGCAAGTGCTCGCTCGCCCCAGCCGAAACCTTCGCCACCGCCGCCGTGACGGCCGCCGACCTGCGCTCAGGAAGCACTACACCATCCGCTCCCGCCGCGTCGGCTGTACGCAAGATTGCTCCCAGATTGTGCGGATCTTCGATGCCATCAAGTACAACCACGAGGGACTGCTCCCCGCGCCGCGCTGCCACGAGATCGTCGAGATCGCTATATTGTTTCGCCGAAGTCGCGGCCACCAGTCCCTGATGCGCCGCGTTGCCGGCAATTTCGTCCAACTCCTGGCGCGACAAAACGCGCACCGGTACACCGATCTTCCGGCACTCATCAATCACGCGCCGCAGCCGAATATCTTTCCGCTCCTTGGCGACGCCTACCCACTCGAAGTTGCGGCCGCGCGCCTTCAGCGCCTCGGTCACCGTATTGATTCCATAAAGAATATTCACGACAAGTAGTTTACAGCGCGGCGGCGCGCATGGAATTTCTTGAACTTCCCCCTGTCCCCCTGTAGTTATGTTCTTTATACAGCCTGCTAAACTCAAACATTCGGGAGATGAGTTTGAACAGCGTCTACATTCTCTCTGCCGTGCGCACGCCCATCGGCAAATTCGGAGGCTCGATCGCCTCGCTCACCGCCGCCGACCTGGGCGTCGTCGCGGCCAAAGCCGCTATCGAACGCGCCGCCATCCCGCCTGAGGAAATAGAGGAGACGATTTTCGGCAACGCGCGCCAGGCCGGCGGAGGTCCCAATCCCGCCCGCCAAATCTCCATCCGCAGCGGCGTGCCGCAATGGGCACCTGCTTACACCGTCAACAAGGCCTGCGCCTCGGGGCTCAAATCGATCGCCCTCGGCTTTCAGGAGATCGCAGTCGGCAATCTCGACTGCGTCCTCGCCGGCGGGACCGAATCCATGTCGCGCGTCCCTTACTATCTCGAAGGTGCGCGCTGGGGCTACCGCCTCGGCAACCAGGAACTCGTCGACGCCATGTATCGCGACGGATTCTTTTGTCCCCTGGCAAAAATGATTATGGGCGAGACCGCCGAGCTTCTCGCCGAGCAATATAAAATTTCGCGCGAAGAGCAGGATCAATTTGCGCTCACATCGCAACACCGCGCCGCCGCCGCCCAATCCAGCGGACGCTTCGACGCCGAGATTGTTCCCGTCACTATCGAGGGAAAAAAGGGTTCTACCGTTTTTGCCCGCGACGAACATCTCTTCCCCGACGCGACCACGGAGAGGCTGGCCAAGCTTGCAGCCGTCTTTTCAAAGACGGGAACCATTACCGCCGGAAACTCTTCTGGCATCACCGACGGCGCGGCCGCCGTCGTCTTGGCGAGCGAGAAGTCTGTCAAGCAAAACAATCTGAAGCCGCTGGCCCGCATTGTCGCCACAACCTCAGCCGGAGTCGATCCGCGCACCATGGGCATCGGTCCCGTCCCCGCCATTCACAAACTCGAGCAGAAGCACGGCCTCAAACTCTCCGACTTCGATCTGGTCGAACTCAATGAAGCCTTTGCCGCGCAAGTGCTGGCCTGCGATCGCAGCCTTCAATTCAATCGCGACAATCTCAACGTCAACGGCGGCGCCATTGCGCTGGGTCATCCGATCGGCTGCACCGGCACGCGCATCACCGTGACTCTGGTCCACGAAATGCTGAAACGCAAGGCGCGCCGGGGACTGGCCACGCTTTGCGTCAGCGGGGGGATGGGTATGACGCTCGCGATTGAGAACTGCGCATAGCGCAATCGCAACTAGCGGCGTGCCCACTATGATAGCTATACTTACAGAGGGATATGGCAATCGCCGCTGCAAACGCCGCCTCCGTCGGTTCCGCCCGGAACGCGATGCCTCTCTCCGCGATCATCGTCGACGATGAACAGCTGGCGCGCGACGAACTCGCCTACCTGCTCAAGAGCCTTGACAACGTCAGCGTGGTGGCACAAGGCAAGAACGGTCTCGAGGCAATCAGCCTCATCCGCGAACATAATCCCGACCTGGTGTTTCTCGACGTTCAGATGCCCGGCCTCGATGGCTTCGGTGTCATCAAGAAACTGCTCGACCGCAAGGTTCCCCTGCCCAAAATTATTTTTGCGACCGCCTTCGATCAATATGCCGTGAAAGCGTTCGAGGTGAATGCCGTCGACTACATCCTGAAGCCCTTCGACAAAAAGCGGGTGGGGCAGTCGATTGAGCGGGCGCGCGCGAAGATGGAAGCCGGCGCTGGCCCCGAAGATAAGCTCGAAACGCTGGTTCGAATGCTGGAGTCGCAAAAGCCCCAGGCAGCGAAGATTCTTATTAAAGCAGCAGGAAGATTATTCCTGACCGATGCCAAGGATATCTGCTACGCGACCATCGAAGATGGAGTGATCACCGTCGCCACCAGCGGGCACGCGGGCATGGAAGGCCAATCTAACTGCCGTACTCTGGAAGAGCTATTCGAAAATCTCGATCCCAGCCTCTTCTGGCGGGCGCATCGGTCATATCTCGTCAACATTAACCACATCCGCGAAGTCGTGCCCTGGTTTAAAAGCTCCTACCAATTACGCATGGACGACAAGAAACAGACTGAGATCCCCGTAAGCCGCGCCCAGACCCGCCGTCTCCGCGAGTTGTTCAACCTCTAAAACAGTTCTCAGTTGTCAGTTCTCGGTAAAACTGAGCAGGAGGGCCCCTTCGAGCGCTCGTTGCGATCGCCAACGAGCGGTTTTTTCTGAGAACTGAGAACCGGGAACTGAGAACTAAAAAGAGGGCGGACGCTGAGACGACCTCGTCCGCCCGGGGAGGGAAACTTTCAGGAGGCAATGGCTTGCAAGGCGATTCGGTTCGGTATAACCAGCGTTTCGCCCTCCATCCGAATCAACTCTTTTCGTTTCATGTCGCTGAACAAGCGAGTTACCGTTTCTCGTGACGATCCGATCATTTGGGCAATCTCTTGATGCGTGAACTCGGTGGGCACGCGCAGCTCCCGGTTACGGGGCTCATCGGAGACCCACGAAAGCAGCAAGCGGGCGAGTTTCTCCGTCGAGCTGCGGGCGAGGAGCAGTTCATAGACATCGTCAAATGAAGTGCCAATCTCTCGCGCCAGCATCTGGGCGCACCCGAGGGCCGCGTGACTGTTGCGTTCGATCAGCCGCAGGAAGCCCTCGCGCTCGATGAACTTGATCTGGCACATCTCGATGGTTGTGACCGTGACCAAGGATGCCCCACCGGTGACTACGGCGCTCAGCCCGAGGATCTGGCGATTTCCCGTTATTTTCAGAATGATGGTCTTGCCATCGCGCGCCTCCACGGAAAGCTTCGAGCGGCCGGAGCACGCGATGTAGACCCCGCGCGCGCTTTGACCCTCGGTGAGCAAAGTGGAGTTAGCGGGATACAACGTCAGATGTCCGGTCGCATTGAACATCGTCATCAACGGGTCAGGCAAATTACAGAAGTCGCCATTTTGCCTCAAGGTGCAGCTGAGACAATTGTTTGAGATTGCGAAACGGCGCGACAAACCCATGGCAAACTCCCGTCACGTCAACAACGCCTGGCTGGTGGAGGCTCCCGCCGGGGGACGAGGAATGCGCCACGCGAAAAACAGTGCACACTTCCTGCCATTTCACCGCCCTCAACTAAATGGTTGGATTTCAGCTATTTAGGATCGCAAGAACAATATGGGCGGTAAGAAGATCTGCCGGAAGGCTGGCCGGCTTGCCGATAATTTGGCAGATGAATCGTGCTGTGTCTGCCCAGTTTGCTGTCGCTCGTAAATCGCGAGCAGCACCTCTAATTCAGATAATCCGTGCGCGAGATTCCCAGGCGCTGCATTTTGTAC
This sequence comes from Terriglobales bacterium, assembly GCA_049511995.1. GTDB lineage: Bacteria > Acidobacteriota > Terriglobia > Terriglobales > Acidobacteriaceae > Acidiflorens. The sequence goes on along the minus strand of JBEKXO010000072.1, from coordinate 12,831 downwards.
TGCAGGGTTGTTCGTTTCAGGCCCAGGCGTGCCGCCGCGCCTGACGGCCCGGAAAGAACGCCACGAGTCAGCCTCAGGACCTCGATGATGTGCTGCCGTTCTTTGTCACGCAGAGTCACGTCAGATTCCCGAAGCTGCCGGGCACTCTCCTCCCGCAGTTCGCCGAGCGGCGGTGTCAATTTGTTGCTTTCGCTCAGGATCACCGAGCGCTCGACAAAATTCTCCAGTTCACGAATATTTCCCGGCCACCTCCAGTTCATCATGACTTCGATGACTTCTTCGGGAATGATGTCCACCCGCTTGTGCAGCCGCAAGGCGCATTTCTCGACAAAATGCCGAACCAGCATGGGAATATCCTCACGCCGCTCGCGCAAGGCGGGCAGATGCAGGGGAAAGACGTGCAGGCGGTAAAACAAGTCGCCGCGAAATTCCTTGTCTTCAATAGCCTGCACCAGATCGCGATTGGTGGCCGCGATCAGCCGCACATCCACCCGGATGGTCTTCGTTCCCCCCAGCCGTTCGAACTCCTGATCCTGCAAAACACGCAGCAACTTGGGCTGCAATTCGAGCGGAATTTCTCCCACCTCGTCGAGCAACAAGGTTCCTTTATTCGCTAACTCCAGGCGCCCGATCTTCTGGCTCACCGCCCCCGTAAACGCACCCTTTTCATGGCCGAAAAGCTCACTCTCGAGTAGTCCGGTAGGAATGGCAGCGCAGTTGACTTTGATGAAACTGCGATCTCTGCGCCGGCTCATGCCGTGGATCAACCGGGCAATGCGTTCTTTGCCCGTACCCGTTTCGCCGGTGATCAAGACCGTGGAATCCGTGTCAGCGACGATAGCGGCATAATCCATTACCCGTTTCAATGCAGGGCTGGCGCCGACGATATCGTCGGCCCGGTTCGCACTCCGAATTTCGTGCTCCAGATAATGATTCTCCTGCGTCAGTCGTTCCTTGAGTTCCGCAATCTCGCCGTAAGCATGGGCATTATGCAGCGCAATGGCTACCTGATTGGCGACTTGCTGCAGGTATTCCACCTCCGCCGGGCCAAAGGCATTCGCGGTCTCGTCATTCACATTCAACGCTCCCCAGACGTGGCCGCGTGCAATCAGTGGCACGCTGCAAGCCGACCGAATCCCGCGTTGATACATAGCCTTCGCTAACGGTGCGTCCATCTGACGCAGATCGTCCCCTGTATAAAATGCAACCTTTCGCGTCCCAATCGCGCGGCCGGAGAGTGCTTGCTCGAGCGGGACCGCTGTTCCCTGATTCACAAAGGGCTCCAACTCGGGACTATCTCCAAATGGCCGCACGCTCTTTCCATCTTCGTCGAGCAGCGACAGGACTGCCCCTTTGTAGCGTGCGATCCCGCGGAGGCTGGAAAGAATAGCCGGCAACAAAATTTCCAACTCCAGGATGGAACTCAATTCGCGGCTGATTGCGACCAGGCTCTGTTGTTCTTCGAACGCTCGATAGACTCTGTCCTTCTCCAGAACGGTCGCTCCCAGCAGCGCGACCCGCTGAAGCAGCTCGGCGTCGTCATCATTTGAAATTTCAGGAATGTTCTTGCCCAGGCCAAGGGCTCCATAGTGCTGGGCCGACGCGCTCAACGGCACCGCAATGTACGACCGTACCCCGTGATTCAGCAGCACTGGCACGAAACCCGGAAAGCGCTGCTCGTGTTCGGTATCTGGAATCCGCACCAGTTCCTGATATTTCCAGACCCACCCCGTCACTGCTTCTTCCACCGGAAGCAGGTCGAATTCCCCGCTCTCCTGGTTCTTTTTCCAGTAGTACGTCTTCATGCCCCCAGCCCGCGAATCGTGCAGAGACAGGTTCAATAATTCCCCTCCCGTCAAAGCCAGCACCGGGCGAGCGATCGATTTCAATGCTTCGGGAAGGGTCTGAGCTCGCGCAACCGCATCGGTGATCTCGAGCAGCAGACGATAGCGCTCAGAGTCAGGGGGAACTTCTTCCTCAAGTGCGGATGGACGTGCGGACATGCCAAACCTCCTGCACCTGCCACAGTGCGGACATCAGTAGCCGATTTGAGCAGGAATGGGGGTCATCGCAGCTTGCCAAGCTGCCGACTCTTTCAACATGCGTCGTAGGCGTTGGTTCCTTTACTTGGGAACCAATCTCATTCTCCCCGGACGGGGAACCCCCTCAGGTTCTACGACACTTCTTCCTGGATTGTGCCGTCCAGGACGACGTATTTCTACTCTTTCCAAGTGTAGGATGCAAGACATATCTTGGCCCTGCTAGGTCCATTTCTCGGCACTACCCTAATCCGTAATCCTTAATCCTTAATCCTTTGCCACACTTCGAGTAAGATCGTTGAATGGCGCGCGGCTGGGAGAGTAAGTCGGTCGAACAGCAACAGGAGGAGATGTCAGAGCGGCAGAAAACCGCCCGCGCTGCGGTCTCCCCCAGCGAACAGAAACGCAACCGCCAACGCGACGGCTTGCTTCTTTCCCGCGAGCGTCTCACTCAGCAACTTGAGGCCGTCAGCAATCCACGTCATCGCCAGATGCTGCAGCAGGCGATCGCCGAACTGGATCGCCAACTGTCATCCTTCGAGCAAGTTACGGACGAAGTCACTAAACAACTGCCGCGAAAGTGAGCTCCCCGCCCATGCCCCCTATAACGAAAACCGCAGTCCCGTTCCCTTCCACCTAACGTATAATCGACAGGTTGATGAAAGCCTACGTTTACGTCTCGTTGAAGAAGAGCGTTCTCGATCCCCAGGGTAAGACTATCCATGGCGCGCTCAAGAAAATCGGCTACAAGAGTTTGCACGATGTGCGACAGGGGAAGTATTTCGAACTTACGCTTAACGGCGGGATCACAAAAGAAGAAGCGCAAGCTGAGGTCGAGCGCATCGCGCGCGAAGTGTTAACCAACCCGGTGATTGAAGAATTTCGCTGCTCTCTCGAAGAGTAGCAGGGGCATGGCTTCAGCGATGCCGAAAGTTCTTCGAAAACCAGACGCTCCTTTAATGCGTCCAATAAGGCGTCTAAGCAACTAGCGGCATCCCCCGCCGAACTATTCGTCAAGGAGTCATCTCGCCAATGTGCGGCATCGTGGGATATGTAGGTAAGAAGCCAGTCGTGCCCGTCATCATCGAGGGCTTGCGAAAACTCGAGTATCGCGGCTACGACTCGGCCGGAATCGCGGTCGCGGGCAATGGCGGTGGACTCGAAATCCGCCGCGCCGAGGGCAAGCTGCGCAATCTCGAAGAAGTCATCCGCGTCAAGCCGCTCGACGGCACCTATGGCATCGGCCACACGCGCTGGGCCACGCACGGCCGTCCCACTGAAGAAAACGCCCATCCCCATCGCGACTGTACCGGCACAATCGTGGTCGTGCACAATGGCATTGTCGAAAACTATCTCTCGCTCAAGAAGAAGCTGATTGCCGAAGGCCACAAGTTTTCGACCGAAACCGACACCGAAATCATCGCCCACCTGATCGAGAAGCATTACCTGCAGACCGGCAATGGCCATCGTCCCTCGCTCGAAGACGCCGTGCGCAAAGCCGTCAAGGAACTCACCGGAGTCTTTGCACTGGTCGTGATCGCGGTCGACGACCCCAACAAAATCGTCGCCGCCCGCAACGGACCGCCCGTAGTCATCGGCCTCGGCAAAGATGAGTTCTTCGTCGCCTCTGACGTCCCCGCGCTGCTCGATCACACCCGCGACCTTTTCTTCCTCGGCGATGGCGACTTGGCCGTGATCACCGGCGACGGCGTCCGCGTCTCCGATTTCGACGGCAAGCCCGTCGAGCGCAAAGCCCAGCGCATCACCTGGGACCCCATCATGGCGGAAAAAGGCGGCTTCAAGCATTTCATGCTCAAGGAAATTTACGAGCAGCCGCGCACCGTCCGCGACACTACGCTAGGCCGCGTCTCGCAAGACTCCGGCGCAATCTTCCTCGACGAGATGCAGGTCAGCGAAGCCGAATTCAAAGCGCTGAAGAAAATCAATATCGCCGCCTGCGGCACCAGTTGGCATGCCGGACTAGCCGGCAAGTTCATGATCGAGAATCTCGCTCGCGTCCCCGTCGAGGTCGACTACGCCAGCGAATGGCGCTATCGCGATCCCATTCTCGGCCCCGATACGATGACAATGCTAATCTCGCAGTCCGGCGAGACTGCCGACACCATCGCCGCTCAGCGCGAAGCCAAATCCAAAGGCTCGAAGACGCTAGCCATCTGCAACGTGGTAGGCTCCATGATCACGCGCGAAGCGGTAGGCACCGTGTACACCCACGCCGGTCCCGAAATCGGAGTAGCCTCCACCAAAGCCTTCACCGGCCAACTGACCGCGCTTTATCTATTCGCGTTGTATCTAGCGCAAGTGCGCGGCACCTTAACTCCCGAACAATCCAAAGCCGCCGTCCAGGAACTAATGCGCATCCCCGGCAAGCTCGAGCAAATTCTCACCAATGACGGAGCCTGCGAAGAACTGGCAAAGACCTACGTTCGCGCCCAGGATTTCCTCTTCCTTGGACGCGGCATTCACTACCCCATCGCCCTCGAAGGCGCGCTAAAACTAAAAGAAATTTCCTACATCCACGCCGAAGGCTATCCCGCCGGAGAAATGAAGCACGGCCCCAACGCCCTTATCGACGAGAATCTTCCCGTGGTCATCATCGCCACGCGCGACACCGCCAGCCCGCAATCCATGACGCGCTACGAAAAAACGATGTCGAACCTGAAAGAAGTAAAAGCCCGCTCCGGAATCGTGATCGCCCTAGCCACCGAAGGCGACACCGAAATCGCCGAAGAGGCCGATCATGTGCTCTTCGTTCCTTCGGCGCCGGATGAACTCTCGGCAATCCTGGAGATCGTCCCGCTCCAACTGCTCGCCTACCACATAGCCGTTCGTCGAGGCTGCGACGTAGATCAGCCGAGGAACTTGGCGAAATCGGTGACGGTGGAATAGCGAGGCGAACCTCTCGTTCACGAAAACAACCGTCTCGCGCTCAGTGAGTGGAATGAGGATTTTGCGCCCATCGACAGTGTACTTTGCGTAACGAACAGAGTCAGGTTACTATGCCTCGCTGCGAGAATGGACGCCCCGTCAAATACGATTGCTCCGCCTGATGCTCCTCATGATAGTTCGACTGCGGGGAAACGGCGTATTGTCTCGGCCGTTCTTTCGGCGGCTATTCCGGGCACAGGGCAGTTAGTCTTGGGGGAAACGCAATCCGGTTTCTGGTTCTTATGTCTACTCTGCATTCTCGCTTTCATGTATTGGCCCCTTCGTTTGCCAAGGTCATGGGTAGCGTTACAAATTCTGACATTCACTGAGATGACTCTATGCACGGTAGCGGCGTGGCATGCTCTGCGTTCGCCCAGCCAAAGAGCCGTTCGAGGCTCACGCCTCTGGTTAATCTTGCTAGTCCCGCTCGCGTTGCTGCTTTCCTTCGCGCATAGCGTCTGGCTTCTTCGTGCGGCAGGAGTTCGTCCATTCGGCGTGCCATCGACTGGCATGGAACGAACGATACTGCAAGGAGATCATATAGTCGTCGATTTCAGACAGTACCGAAAATCGAAGCCACAGTTCCGAGACATCGTTGTCATTCGCAAAGACGGCATATTCTTCGTGAAGCGAGTGATGGCGGTGGCTGGCGACGTAATTGAGGGCAAGGACGGTGCAATTATCGTGAACGGCGGTCGTCTAGAAGAACCCTACGCACAACACCGTGGGAATCCACCCCCGCAGCTAAATGAGTTTGGACCGGTGAACATCCCCGGAGGGAAGCTGTTCCTGATGGGCGACAATCGAGACGTAAGCATGGATAGCCGAATGCCGGAATTCGGCCTAGTGAGTGAAGATAGTGTTGAAGGTATGGCGTTGTATATCATCGGCTCCAAATCCCATAGGGACGGAACCGACCTTCGCTGGACGGGGGACAGTCGAAAAATAAGTCAGCAGCCGTGAGCGAGCATCCTGTCAGACGATGCTTACCAATTGGCAAAATCACGAACTTGAGGCTGGGTGCTGGGTACCGGCCTTGAGACTGGGCACCGGCGCCTCGGTACTGAAATCATCACCAGATCGTCCTGACCACCTTCGCCCGCCGAATCTCGCGATCCGCCGTGACCAAGCCCATCCCTTCCACCAGTGCCGTCGCCCCAATCACCCGGTCCGCCGGATCTTTCGGATAGCCCGCGGGCAACGCCAACGTGCGCGCACAGGCACGCGCGCTGATCGGCAGCACAACGAAGCGTTCTTCCACGTCTTTCAAGAAAGACTCCAGACTCACGGTGAGGGAGATTCTCCCATTCAGCTTAGCCGTCGCGATCTCTAGCAGAGTGATCCCGCAAATCGCCAAGCCGCCTCCGTTGCGGCGGGCATCAGCGATGGCGGCGTGCGCCGCCCTCGACAACCGGGCCGGATCTGACAGCAGCCAAAGAACGACGTGCGTGTCCACCAGAATCAATAAAGGTCTCCCCATTCCTCAGGCGATATGATCGGCCCCACAATATCGCCGTGAATTTTCACCTTCCCTTTATACAAGCCAAAAATGTCATCCTTCTCCGCGCCTGCCGGAACCAGTTTCACTACCGGCTTGCCCCGTTTCGTGATCACAATGGTCTCGCGCTTCGCCTGCACTTCGTCCATCACCGCAAGACAACGTGCCTTAAACGACCCCGCCGCCATAGTTTTCATGCCGTTTTCCAGCTTATGTTCATGGTCATTGTACCATAGTCATATTTTAAAAACTGGTTGTATCCCTTGGCCGCAGAATTAGGGGGTAGCGCCCTTCTACTTCGGCATCACCGCCACATTCTCCTTCGGCATGGCGTCCAGCGTAGCTTTATCAATCCCAAGATGCTCGATCACCAGCTCCGGCGGAGTGTGCGTCAGCCATTCCGATAGCGACAGGTCCTGATAGAAACCGCTCTTAAACATCTCCAGAAATTTCAGATCGGTCGTGCCCGTATTCTGAATGTAGTGCGGCAGCGTTTTTTGTATATAGCCAACGTCGCCCGCCTGAAAATCCATAGTCCGCGCGCGTGCGCCCGTATCAAACACCGTCATTCGCCCATTGCCGCTGATGTAGTACTGCCATTCGTCGGCATTCGGATGCCAGTGCAACTCGCGTATTCCTCCCGGATGCACCGTCACGATCGCCGCCGCAATCGTCGTCGACACTTTAAATTTGCTCGAGTCGATGATCCGCACCTCTCCGCTCTTTGTACGCTTCACCACCGCCTCCTGCGTCGTGCGAAAAGCAAAATCCACCGGCGATTCGCCGAGCGATCCCGCCGCGGCTCTCTTATCCTCCGCCAATGACGGCGGCACCGGAGCCAGGAAAATAAATTTTTCCTTCTTCGGCATCTTCTCCATCGCCTGTTCGCTCACGCCAAAGTTCGCCGCCAGCACGTCATGCGGAGTGTGCGCCATCCAATCCGTCAGCAACACGGTCGCATATTCCGAGAATCCGCCATCGTCAAACACCAGCAAAAACTCGCAACCATCCGGCCCCAGCCCCTGAATCGAATGCGGAATCCCCGTCGGAAAATACCACAGATCGCCCTCCGTGATGTCGCCCACAAAACTCTTGCCCGCGTGATCAAGCGCCGTGATCCGCGCGTTGCCATAGAGCATCAACGCCCACTCCGCCGCCGAATGCCAGTGCAGTTCGCGTATACCGCCCGCCGTCAATCGCATGTCCACGCCGGCGATGTCTTTTGAGATTGCCAGCTCCCGTATCGTTACCTCGCGCGACCATCCTCCCTCCTGCATCCGCTTGTGAGCGAGCCCGAACGGATACTTAAACGTCTGCACCCCACCCGCATCCGTCGGCGGAGGAAAGAACGAATCCGGATTCTGCCCATCCAGTGCCGGATTCCCCGGACCCGGTGCGCTAGCGCTCCGGCTGTCTTTGGCCGGATATGGCTTTTGATCTTGCCCTGCGGCACCCGCCGCCGCAATCAGCCCGGTAGCCGCCAGGGCCGCGGATCCCATCCCCAAAAAACCTCGCCGTGAAACAGCATCCCTTTTCGCATCGTCGCTCATAAGCGCCCCCTTTTAGGATTCCAGATCGCGGAATACAAGCCCCCGGACAGGCACAAAAATCACGGACAACTATCTAAAGATGATCGCGATGAAGGCGAAGTATCACAAAATATTTGTCGGCGCTTCTCCTTGGCGGACCTAAGTGCCCTCTGTGGTGAACGCTCGCGCCAAATTACGGCTCGCTGCTAAGCTCACGCATCCGCAACACATCCTCCTGGTCCGAATTCCCCACTTTGATCCCAGCCGCGTCCATCTGCCGCGCCACGGGCCGCACCAACTCCAGAATCCGCGCCACGGCCTGCCCCACAGCCTCCTTATCGCTGTTATCCGCGCTCTTCCATCCCACCACGCTCTCGAGCAAACCCTTCGGCCGCGGATACACCACCACCTTCACTTCGCCATCATTCGGAACCCCCGCCGCCTTCTTAGCCAGCCTCAGCGCCACATCGTAGCCGCCCAGTTCATCCACCAGCCCAAGATTCTTAGCATCCTGCCCCGACCAGATTCGCCCCTTGGCAATCTCCAGCACCTTATCCTTAGAAAGCTTGCGCCCATCGGCAACCTTGCTGGTGAAATCCAGGTACACGCGATCCAGCCACGCCTGGAAGCGCGCCCATTCCGCCGGCGTGTAGTCCTGCGTGCCAGTGAACATGGTCGCGTTCTCGCCCTGATGCACATCATCCCACGAGAGCCCAACTTTATCCCACAGCCCGCTGGTCAGCATTTTCCCGCCGAGCACTCCGATCGATGCCGTAATCGTTCCCGGCTCAGCCACAATCTTGTCCGCCGCCATCGCCACAAAATATCCGCCCGACCCCGCCAGATTTCCCATCGACACAATCACCGGCTTGCCCGCTTGCCGCGCCCGCACCACCTCTCGCCAAATCGTATCCGACGCAACATACGATCCGCCGGGACTATCCACTCGAAACAAAATTGCCTTTACGTCTTTGTCTTCGACCGCCGCCCGTATCGCACCCGCCACGGTATCCGATCCCATGCTCTGATTGCCACGCACCGGATCGTAGTCGCTTTTGCCCCGCGTCACATCGCCGACACCGAAGACCAGCGCCACCGTCTTCCCGTGATCGTGCGGACGCCCGGCCCTACTCAAATACCTATCCAGATAGAGCAACTGCGCCCCGTCACCCGCCTTGGCTTTGGCATCGCCATAAACCTCGTCGCGATAGGCAACGGCATCCACCAATCTGGCGGCGACCGCTTCTTTGCCAAGATAAGGACCCGCATCCACCAGTGCCTGAAACTTCTCTGGCTCGATTTGCCGCGCCTGGCAGATCGCATCCTTCATCTGGTTGAACCATGAAGTCACGATGGCGGTCATTTCTTCCTTATGCGGACCGGTGTACTTCGATTCGGTATAAAAGTTGAGCGCGGCTTTGTATTCATAGCGATGATCGCCATGAAAGGTCATGCCCAGCTTCGAAAGCGTCCCCTTGATAAACGGGGACTCCATGATGATGCCCGTCAGTCCTACGTCGCCCGAGGGCTGAAGATAAATATGATCGAAAGCGGTCGCCAGGTAATAAGCGCCATTGCCCGGCCCAAATTCGCCGAACGTCTCCGAGTAAGCGACCGCGAATTTCTTATGCGCGCGAAATCTCAGCACCGCATCGCGCAGCTCCTGCGTCTGCGCCATCCCCATCGAAGCCGAGCCCACCTTGGCGATCATGCCGACCACGCGATCGTCATTAGCCCCGCGATCGATCGCATCGACCACGTCACGCAAAGTCTGTTTGTGAGCCATCGTGAACTGCGCCGTAGGAGTATCCGGCGCGTCCTCCAGTAGCGAATGCTCAAAATTGGCCTCGAGAATCGTCCTGGATGGAACTTTGCCGTTGATGCCAATCACAAACACCACCACGATGGCCAATCCGATCAATCCCAGAGCGCCTAAGATAGCGAGAAAACGCACGATCAACTTGAACATGGATTGCTCCCGTAATAAGTGAAGATGCTAAAGAAGAGCAGTGTATCCAAGTATGAACCTCGGGCGCTATCGAGTGGATTCCAATGCGTTGGAATTAGCGGAGAATTACCGCCTATCGTGCAATCGTCTGCGCCAATATCCTTACAAGAGCGATAGCAGGAGAGCGTACGTAAACGGCCTCGAAGTCGCGCGCTTCGCGTCCGCGAACCGAGGCATTTGGGGCGAGCGCAGCTCCTGACTTGAACGAATTTATAGCTGTGATCGAAGGCGTTTATAGCCCGGCGCATCGGTTGCGATCCGGTCGTGATAGCCCTCGATCAGTCGCAGGAGCTTGCGCCTGCTAGCACCGTTCTCGATCTCAACGCGCAGCCGGCTGAGCAGGATTTCGGCGTACAACGCGCTGTGAAAGCTCCACACAAGGTAAGGACTTCTGGTCCAAACCGCCTGATGTAAGCCCTTTCCCGTGCGTTCGAGTACGGAGATGAGAAGCTCCTGGCCGTCCGCGACCAGGTTCATCCAATCGCCGGCCCAGCGCTGTAAGACTTGATCTCGTTCAGTTCGCAGGGTCAACATCGCCCCCGAAAACTGAGCTGGAGAATAGATCTGGCCCGCGATTCTTACGCCCCGCGCTGCGGCTGCGGAGATTTCTGCGGAAAGTTCCGAGACCAAGTTCGGGAAAACGTCCAGCAGCAGCACCCGTTTGGACGACGCGATCATTCCTCGCGCCCGTTGAATGGTCTGCTCGCGCGAACCGAGCCGGTATACGCGCTCGTCAGGAGGAGAGGTTCGAGCGCCTAATTGCCGCACGGCGACTTTGCGCTGTTTGCGCAGCTCAGTTTCCAGTTTGTCGAATAGCTCCGCAATCGGGGTCGCCCGGTAGAATGCCGGGTCACCATCCTCCACCAGAACGGCACCTTTCTCCAGCAGGGACTCCAACGCTTTGTAGATATTTGCGACCGGCTTCTTAAGGGTTTGCGCCAGCTTGTACCCGGTTTGCCCAGGAGCGTGCAACAGTGCCGCATATGCCTGCTCTTCCAGCGCATTGAATCCCAAAAGAGATAGCGGTCCGCCCGATGGGCTGTATCTCATAATGTGTAATTGTGCCTCAGCATTGGTGACCAATTTCCAATATCTTCGTCATACTAGTATATGTAACTACTACTAGCATGTAGGAGAGTGACATGGCTACGAAATTCTGTTCTGGAGATTTTCTTCCGGTATTCCTGCTTTTTGTCATCTTTTGTCCTTGCCTGGGATCGCCAGCCCTCGCGCAGTCCTCTGCACATCCGTCTCCGGTCGAGGTCGTGGCTCCGAAGCCGCCAACGCCAGTGTTCATCGAGGGCAAGAGAGTGCTCGTCTATGAGCTGCATATCACCAACTTTGGGACTTCTTCGCTGACGCTGACGCAAATCCAGGTGTTTGCGTCAGGCGGGGAGAGTTCGCCAGGCGAAAAGATGGGTGGCGACAAATTAGCTGAATACAACGGCTCGTCTCTGTCCGAACTGCTACGTCCTGTGGATGAATCTTCACAAATGAATGAATCATCAGACATGGCTGCAAAAAGCAATCCGGGAAAACTCGATGTCGGCCGCCGGGTCATTGCGTTTATGTATGTCACCGTTCCAGGAGATCTACGGATCTCTGCTCTACGCCATCGATTTTCGTTTGACGTAGCCGATCCTTCGCGTGCGAAAGGGACCCCAAACGATGAGTCCGCTCTGGATGGCATCATCGTGCCCGTTCTGCAGCAGTCTCCATTGATGTTGTCGTCGCCTTTTAAAGACGGGGTATGGCTCGCGGGGAACGGTCCATCCAATTCTTCTGCCCACCGCCGCTCTGTCACCGCCATTGATGGCCGGGCCTACATCTCCCAGCGCTTCGCAATCGATTGGGATTTGGTCGGCAACAACGGCAATACTTTCCACGACTCACGGGAACGTAACGAGAATTTCTGGGGCTTTGGTCAGCCCGTGCTTGCGGTCGCCGACGGAGAGGTGACCGAGGTTGTCGATGGCATTCCAGACAACACCCCGGGAAAGCTCCCTCCGGTTACAGTGCAGACCTTAACCGGCAACCACGTCATTGTGCGTATTGCGGCTGATACATACGTAATGTTCGCCCACTTGAAGCAGGGAAGCATTCGTGTACGCTTGCATCAGAAAATCAAGCGCGGAGCCCAGCTCGCCCAAGTCGGCAACTCAGGCAATACAACCGGCGCACACCTGCATTTCCAGGTAACCGATGGCAATTCCGCCCTCGCTGCCGAAGGCATCCCCTTCACCTTCGATAAGTTCAGGTTCTTAGGCTTTGGTAAAGATTTTGAGGAAGACCATCATCCTGATCTTCCGAGATCTCGAACGTTGCCCGCGGATGATTCGGTTATAGCCTTCCCTTAAGATTTCAGAGAAGCGCTGGCGCTACTAGTGCGAACTGTGAACGTTGCGTTCGCACTCACCTGCATGGACTGCTACCAGGCACGAATCCCGGCAACGTTGACGAGGAGGTGGATCACAATGCGCCGATCCCGTATGCCATACATATAAGTATGTACAATATCGACACTATAAATGTTCCACGCGGAACATTATCGCAAATTGTTCGCCTTTTCGCGGGCTACGCGGCCGGTGCCTCACCCGTGCGCGCACTTTGCGCAGGGTGGGCCGTAAGGGGATCCCTAAGTGATTCTGGGAGAGGTGATTGCGCCCTCGGATGCCGACCTTACCAGCGCCGCGTACTTCGCGAAGACTCCGGTTTTGTAGCGGGGCGCCGGAGCTTTCCATTCCGCCATGCGGCGGGCGATCTCGGCGTCCGAAATTTCCAGTTCCAGCTTCCGTGCCTTCGTGTCAATGG
>JBEKXO010000071.1:0-20465 GCA_049511995.1 Terriglobales bacterium | reverse complement strand
TGCAGCGCTTGCGATATTAGCTCCGCGTCCATCTCGCTGTCTTCGATATGCAAAACGCGCAGTGGAGTCGCTGCCAGCGCCGAAACCTTAGCGCCGGTCATGATCGGCATCCGCGACAGGCTGTGAATTTTGCGCTACCGGAGGCTGGTTAATGATCAGCCAATACAGGCCAACGCTCTTGACCGTACTTCGGAATTTTTCGAAGTCGACAGGCTTTTGGATATAACTGTTGGCGCCCAGGTTGTAACTGGCAACCAGGTCGCGTTCTTCTTTCGACGAGGTCATGATGACCACCGGGATTCTCTTTAGCCGGGCGTCTCCTTTCAGCTGCTTGAGCACGTCCATGCCATCGACTTTCGGCAGCTTCAAGTCCAACAGCACCAGCTTCGGCGAATGATCCGGCGATCGGCCTGCAAACTTCGCACGACAATAGAGAAAGTCGAGGGCTTCTTCGCCGTCGCGCACCACCAGAATCTTGTTGGCCAGGTTCTCGCGCCGCAACGCATGTAGTGCCAGGTCCAGGTCATCCTGATTGTCCTCTACCAGCAGTATGTCGAGACTTTCTGCGCTCATGATTGGCCTCCCGCCGTGGCTCCATTACTTCTCGATTCCGCTTCTTTTTCCAGGCCCAGGGTGAAATAGAAAGTTGCGCCCCTGTCGACCTCGCCTTCGGCCCACACCCGGCCGCCGTGCTTTTGCACAATGCGTTGCACGGTCGCCAAGCCTATGCCGGTACCCTCAAAATCTTCGGCCAGGTGCAACCGCTGAAATACTCCAAACAACTTATCGACGTACTTCATGCTGAAGCCGATGCCGTTGTCCCGGACCATGAAAACTCGTTGGCCCTCGTCTCGTTTTTCCAGTTGGCTCACTTCGATAACCGCGCGCGCGCGGGGACGAGTAAATTTCAGCGCATTGGCCAGCAAATTCTGAAAGACCTGCTTTACGAGCACCGGATCGCACTCGACCGTGGGTAGATCGACGACCATCCACTCGATATCGCGCCCTGCGCCCTCCGACTCGATCATGCCAATTACATCGGCGACAATGGCGTTCAGCTTGATCGGCCGGAGGTTCAGAGTATGACGTCCCACCTTCGCGAGATTGAGCAACTCATCGACCAGCAAGCCCATCTTGTGCGTCCCGGCTTGAATCCGGTCAAGGTAGCGTCGCGAGTCTGGATTGAGGCTCTCGCCAAGTTCTTCCACCAGCATCTGGGAGAAGCCGCTGATGTGGCGCAAAGGGGCGCGCAAATCGTGCGATACCGAGTAACTGAAAGCTTCCAGTTCTTTGTTGGCAGCTTCCAATTGAGCGGTCCGTTCGAGGACGCGGATCTCCAATTCGTCGTTGAGTACTTGGATTTGACGCTCCGCGGCTTTCCTTTGGGTAATGTCGGCGTTGGTTTCCAGGATGCGTACGGGCCGTCCTTGACTATCGCGATGCAATACCCATGCGCTGGAGACGACGATGATACCTCCGTCACGCTTGCGGTGGATTAGTTCGCCTTCCCACATGCCAGTCTCAAAAAGCTTTTTCTCGATGGTCTCCAGCGGTTCTGGAAATTGGGTATGGAAAAGATCGTGGGAAAGGATGCCGATCGCCTCCTGCGAGGTGAAGCCATAGAGTTTTTCCGCGCCTTTAGGCCAGAACACGACCCGACTCTCCATGTCGCGCACAAATACCTGGGCCGAATCCATCACCTGGGCCTGCTCGAGTAAGGCTTCCTCCGCCCGCCTGCGCTCGGTGATGTCGCGAGCCAGCCCGAGGTGGAGCCTCTGTCCGTCAAGGTAGTAGGAGCTCAACCGAGTCTCTACTGGAAACGCTGTTCCATCCTTACGCCTATGGTGTCCTTGCAGGGTGTAGGGCTCTCCAGGCTCGGACTGTCCCCACGCCTGTTGTGCCTTCCGCATGTCAAAATCTTGCTCGACATCGAAAACACACATGCGGAGCAATTCTTCCCTGGTGTAGCCGAGACTTTTGCAAGCCTGACGGTTAACCTCGAGGAAGCGGCCATCGCTGTCGTGCAAAAAGAACGCGTCGGACGCCTGCTCAATCAGCGTGCGGAATCGATTTTCGCTCTCCCGCAGCGCTGCCTCGGCCTGCTTGCGCTCGGTGATTTCCTCGGCGAAGATCAGAATGCCGGCCACCTCGCCCGTCCGGTCGAACCACGGCCGTACTTCCCAGCGAATCCACTGCACGCTGCCATCCGCCCGTTCGAACAGGTCGTTCTCGTGCCGCAGAACCTCTCCCGCAAGGGCGCGGCGATGGATTTCCTTCCAGCGCTCGGGAACTTCCGGAATGAGCTCGTAGTGCGATATTCCGCGCAGTTCGCGCTCGCCCAGGCCATAATCGCTGCGCCAGCGGCGGCTCCAGTGGAGATAGCGCATCTCGCGATCGAACATCGCGAGCGCGGCTGGCGCGTGCTCGATGAAGAGACGGAACCGCTCCTCGCTCTCTCGCAGTTGCGCTTCCGCCCGCTTGCGCTCGGTGATGTCGCGAGCCACCTTCGAAGCCCCAATCACCTCACCCTTGCTGTCCTTGATTGGCGAAATCGTCACCGAAACGCCAATCTCCTTCCCATCCTTTCTCACTCGCACGGTTTCGTAGTGCTTCACGCTCTCGCCGCGCGCTATGCGCGCCAGAATGCCAGACTCCTCTTGCGCATCTTCCGGCAGCATCAACATCGTCATCGGCTTGCCCACCGCCTCCGCCGCCGAGTAACCGAATATCTTCTCCGCCCCGCGATTCCAGGTGGTGATGATCCCTTCGAGGCTCTTGCTGATAATGGCGTCGTCCGAGGACTCCACCACCGCCTCCAACCGCCCTCGCATTTCCTCCGTCCGCTTGCGCTCCGTGATATCAGTGCGAATAGCCACGTATTGCCGCGGCCGCCCATCCGTCCCCACAAACGGAACGATGGTCGTGTCCACCCAGTAGATCGATCCGTCCTTAGCCCGATTTTTGATCTCGCCGCGCCAGACTTTGCCGTTCGCGATAAGGCGGTACATAGCCCGGAAGAAATCCCGGGGATGATGTCCGGAGTTGAGAATGCGGTGATTTTGGCCGATCAGTTCCTCGCGAGAGTACTGGCTGATGGTGCAGAACTTGTCATTGACGTAGGTGATGGTGCCTTGAACATCGGTCGCGGCTACGATGGCATGTTGGTCGAGGGCGAACTTCTGGTCCGCCAGTTCCTTTACGGCAGCCTCGCTTAATTCCAGGTTTTCTCTGAGGGCCGCTTCGGCGCGCACTCGCGCTTCAATCTCCGCGGCCTGCATTTTGATCTTGCCGGGGAGCGAAAATGCCTGGGGAGCGAGCGGGACCAGCATGGCGGCGGTAAGAACGGAGATGGTGGCGGTAAGTGCTTTTGCTGCCCCCGCGAGGAAGTAGTCACCGTGCCAGACATTCCAGACTTCGAAGACGTGCGTCGTGCCGCAGGCGAGGATGAAGCCGCTGAACATCCAGAAAACGTGGTTGAAAGGAAGATTGCGATGCTTGCGGATGAAATAAATGAGGATGAGCGGGATGCAGTAGTACGAGAGTGCGATCAGCCCATCGGAGATCACGTGCAGCCACAAAATTCGTGGATTCCACAGGTAGCAGAAGCCGTGGGGCATGAAATCCGGAGAAAGTAGTTGCTGAAACCATCCCATATCGCGGCCTTAGCCTCACTGCCAGTGCCATCGGCAGGACGGGTTGGCCGGGCTATAGATAATGCCGGTTACTTAGGGTCGCGGCGCGCGGCATCCGCGCACTACATCCCGCGCACTGAATCCCGACACACTGAATCCAAAAACAGGTTCCTCCGCGGTCTCGCTTCGAACCTCACGCCCCTGCCGCATGGTTCGATTCCCGCGATCCTGCGTTCTCCAACTGGCTTCGCAGTTTCTTCACCAGGTCGTGCACCGACTGTATCCTTGCGCTGGCGGCGCCGGACAATCCCGGAGTATCGAGAGCCAGTTCGCTGGAGAGAAGCAAAGCGGTTACGGTGTCATTCAGTTCGCTCCGGAGACGGCCCATCGCCGATTCTCGGGCCTGTATCTCCTCGCGCTTGCGCCGCTGCACTGCGGTTCGCACATCCCGTACCAGCCGCTCCATGCCACAAATCGCCAGATTGACTTGCACCGGAATGGCAGTGCCTAAGTGTTCGAGGGTGGTGTCAGCCTCGTGGGGCTCCGCTTCCAGAAGGTGCTGGTCGAATACTGCAGCCAGGCAGCAATTCGTCCGCAATAGCGTGGCGGCCCGAGGTAGGCTTTCCGTCACCCTCACCTCTTCGCCGGTCGCCGCATGCAGAGCCGCGGCACATTCGGTGCCACGCTCGCTTGGCGTCACGAGAAGAATCATGCCGAGCCCCTCGCAACTCGCGTGCCAATTATTTTCGCCTGCAAATAAATGAATTATCGACCGAAAACTCCGGACGGAGTTCCGTTTCGGGCGGAATGATTTGTAATTGGTAATTGACAATCGACAGTACGGCAGTCCTTCGATCGCAAATTACCAATTACCAATCACCAATTCACGCCTACCTCGCCTCGTATTCCTTCAGCTTGCGGTAGAGAGTCGTTTTTCCGATGCCGAGCAGCTTCGCGGCCAGCATTTTGTCTCCATTCAACTGCGTCAGCGCGCCGAGGATGGTTCTCTTCTCCAGTTCGGCCATGGGGACGATCCCGTTCGAGGGCCGGCTCATCGACATCATGTCGGCGGGCGCACCGTAAATCTGGGTGGGAAGGTCGCGCAGCTGAATCTCGTCGCCACTGGTCAGCGCGCACGCCCGCTCCAGTGAGTTCTCCAGTTCGCGCACGTTGCCCGGCCAGTCATAGTTAAGAAGCGCCTTCAGCGCTTCGTCCGAAATTTTCTTCTCCATGCCCGCGTCGTGCCCGATGCGCTCCAGAATGTGAGCCACCAGCAGCGGAATGTCCTGCCGCCTCTCGCGCAACGGCGGAATACGCAGTGTGAGCACATTCAGCCGGAAAAAAAGATCCCGGCGAAACGTCCCTTCGGTCACTGATCGTTCCAGCTCGCGGTTAGTCGCCGCCAGAATCCGCACGTTAATCGGAACGCGCTTCACGCTACCCACCGGGCGTATCTCTTTCTCTTGAATCGCGCGCAGCAATTTGGCTTGCAGGTCGACGGGCAATTCTCCGATCTCGTCCAGAAAGATCGTGCCCCCTTCGGCGATCGCCAGCAAGCCATCCTTGGGATTTGTCGCTCCGGTGAACGCTCCCCGCACGTGGCCAAAAAGTTCGCTTTCAATCAAAGTCGGCACCAGCGATCCGCAGTCGACGGGAATGAATGGCTTGTTGCGGAAGATTCCGGAAAAGTGGATCGACTTCGCCGCCAACTCCTTGCCCGTGCCGCTTTCGCCGAGAATGAGCACGGGATGCACGCTCTGTCCTGCTTTGGTGATGATCCGGTAAAGCTTTTCCATATCGGGCGCCCGCCCGATGATGTTGCCAAAACCCTGCCGCGATTTGATCGTCTCCCGCAGCACGCGGTTTTCGCTTTTCAGCCGCAGGTGCCCCGCCACACGCTCCAGCAGAAGCCGGAGCTCTTCCATGCTGAACGGTTTGGTGACGTAGTCATAGGCGCCATCCTTCATCGCCTGCACTGCCGACTGCACCGTCCCATGCCCGGTCACGACAATCACCAGCGCCTCGGTGCGATGCTTCCGGATGTTGTGCAGCGCCTCAAGCCCGTCCGCGCCAGACAGGCGCAAATCGAGAAGCACCGCGTCTGTGCTCGAGCTGTCGAGCAGCCGGTAGGCCTGTTCGGCCGACTCCGCTGTCTGCGTGTTAAATCCGAGCGACTGGGCCACGTCTCGGCAGGCCTCGCGAATGGCGCGATCGTCGTCGACAATAAGGAGGTTGAGAAAGTTCGCACGTTCGATTTGCGGCGGACGGCTATGACTCAAAACGGCGGCGGCGGATGCGGTGAACATGCGAATCTCCTCGATGTAAATTTTGCTGCAAAATTAACCAAATAAATTTAATCAGCCTTCCTGCTCGCGCCAGCCTCGTCCGACGATTCCGGAAGCGACGCTATGCGAGTGCGAGAGTCGAGCGCGGGCAGAAATACTTCGATCGAGGTGCCGCGGCCCAGCTCGCTCTGGACCTCGATCATGCCGCCCGCCGCGCTGACGATGCGTTGCACCGTCGCCAGACCGAGACCGGTTCCAACCCCGGGATCCTTGGTCGTAAAAAAAGGTTCGAACAGCCGAGCTCGGGTCGTGGCATCCATGCCCGAGCCAGTGTCCGTGACCGCCAGTGCCACCGCCGCGCGGGCAACGCCCGCTTCGTGCGGAAACTTCGCCGCGCGCGTGCTCAGCTTGATTTTTCCGCCCCGCGGCATGGCATCCCGCGCGTTCAACACCAGGTTCAGCAGGATCTGACGCAACTGCGCCGGATCAACGAGAACCAACCTCGCATCGGACTCGAGCTCCGAATCGATCAAAACTTCGTCGAAAACCACGACCAGCTCAATCTGTTCGCCGATCAGCCTCTGCAAAAGGTTCTTCGTGGCGGCTACGACGTCGTTGATTCGGACTGGCCGCGGCTCGGCCGATTGCTTGCGCGCGATCGCCAATAACTGCTGCGTCAAAGCGGCTCCGTGCTCCCCCGCCAGGCGGACTTCCTTCACGTGCTGGCTGAGTTCATTGGCCGTGGACCGACCGCCTTCGACGGCGGCGCTATCGAATTCGCCGTTGCCCGGGCAATCTTTCTCCAAGCCCGCGCTCAACAGGTCGCAGTAGAGAAGAATGCCCGTCAGCAGGTTATTGAAGTCATGTGCGATTCCTCCGGCAAGGCGGCCGATGACCTCCATCTTTTCGGCCTCGCGCAAATGTTCCTGTATGCGCTTGCGCTCGGTTGCATCCTCGACCAGGGCGATCAGAAAAGCAGGATCGCGGCGTGCGTCGCGGCCGATCGATACCGTCAGATGCCCCCAGAGTTCGGAACCGTCTTTCCGGCGGTAACGCCTTTCGATCTCTAGGGAGCTGCGATCGCCACGTATCAGCTCGCCCAGCCATCTATCGTCGCTGCCAGCGTAGTCGGTAGGAGCACGCTCGGTGGAACCTTGCTCAGGCGAAGGATGACAAGCATGACCATGCTCCAGGGCCAGCGCGTCAGCGTGCCCGGCGGCCAGTTCCTGCAGGCTGTAGCCGAGCAAGCGGCTCAGCGCCGGATTCGCCTCCAGAATCTGGCCATCGAGTTGGCAAATTGCGATACCAATCGCGGCCTCCTCGAACATAGCTCGCAGGCGTCGATCGCGGTCGTAATCGTAGGCAGCCGGAAGCAAAGTCACGACGTTCATAGAAAGTCCACGTCTCAGGTCTCGTCTCACGTCCGGGACAAGCGCATCACCCGACCCTTTGTTTCGATCCCACAGCGGGAAAGATCTTGGTATTTTTCCGCCGCTGAACCGCGCTAAACCTGATTCGGGAAGTGTAGAGAGAAATCGGACGCGGCTAAGTGCGACTCATCACACCCAATTTGTGACAATTCCAGGGTCGGGACTTTGGCAGGCAACTCCAGACTGCAAACTTTTACACTTGCATTCGCGCCGATGACTGGAAATCCCGGTTAACTTTTTGATCTCATGGGCGCAAGAGGCGTAGAAGTTTGATCATCAACCGACTTTGGGTAGGGCACGGCTTCAAGCCGGGCCGCAAAGGGTGGTAAAGACAAGGGCTTTAGCCCCTGAGGGAGTGCCGCTAAAGCTCACTTCCCATGTTCATTATGAGATGGCTTCGACTTCGACTGTCCTCCAGTAACTGCTTCATACGTCGTAACTTCTAGGGCTTTCCCCAACGATTAAATGAGCGTATCGTGGTAAGGTTGCAGCAGAGGAGTTCTTAAAGAGTCCTCTGAGTTTTAACGTGAGCGCCGCGGGAATCAAATCTGGCTGATTTTGGCATCAAGATTCCTGCCGCCCACCCAAGGGTGAGCCATGGCATTGCACCCTGTAGAAGGAAAGCGCCCCTTTCCAGAAGAAGCGGCAGTCGGATGGGATCCCATCCGGCACGCCCTCGCAGAGAATCAAGATTGGCATCGCGACCTGGTCGAACACAGCCAGGACTTGCTCTGCGTCCACGATCTTAAAGGCCGATTCCTCTCCATTAATCCCGTTCCCGCGCGTCTGCTCGGGTACAGCGTCGAAGAAGTACTGCGGACGCCGATGCGCGATTTTATCGATCCACTGTTCCGCGACGAATTCGACGCGTATCTGCGCGAGATCGAGCGCACGGGCGAAGCGCACGGACTGTTGAAGTTGCTGACGCGTTCGGGCGAGAAGCGGATATGGGAATTTCACAACACATTGCGGACGGAGGGAGTACCGGAACCGATTGTGCGCGGAATCGCGCACGACATAACCGAGCGTTGGCGAGCGGAAAAGGCGCTGCGCATCAGCAACGATCAGTTGCTCCGGAATGAGCGCGAACATAAACTGCTGCTTGATGGGCTAACTTTGTTCCGCACGCTGCTGGACCAATCCAACGACGCCATCAAGGTCATCGACCCGGAGAGCCTGCGTTTTCTCGACGTGAATGAGAAGTCATACCTCGAGCTGGGCTATAGCCGGGAAGAACTTTTGTCGAAGAGAGTTTTTGACATCGATCCGAATGCCGATGAAAGCTCAGCCGCCTTAGTCTTGCAACAGTTGCGGCAATCGGGATTCGTAATTATGGAAACGCTGCACCGCCGCAAAGATGGAACGACTTTCCCGGTGGAAGTGAATATGCGGAGAGTACAGCTGGAGCGGGAATATGTCGTGGCTGTGTCTCGCAATATCAGCGCGCGCAAGCTGGCGGAGGACAGGCTGCGCGAGTTCGAAAGAGTAGTCGAGAATCT
Source organism: Terriglobales bacterium (assembly GCA_049511995.1). Lineage (GTDB taxonomy): Bacteria > Acidobacteriota > Terriglobia > Terriglobales > Acidobacteriaceae > Acidiflorens. The sequence continues at coordinate 11,619 of JBEKXO010000071.1, read as the reverse complement.
CGAAGATATGATCGTGGTGGTGGATCGCGACTACCGATACGTGCTGGCGAACCGTTCATTCCTACGCCATCGAAAAATGACGAAAGAGCAACTCATAGGACAATTGCTTAGCGAGGTGCTGAACCCAGGCGTGTTCGAAACAGTGGTGAAGGAGAAACTCGACCGCTGTTTTCAAGGGGAAATCGTCAGCTACGAACTCAACTACAAATACGAAGAACTGGGGCACAGAGACCTATCGATTGCGTATTACCCAGTAGAGGGTCCGAATGGAATTGACCGCATAGCTTGCGTTTTGCGCGATATCACTCCCCAAAAGCAGGCAGAGGAAGCGATCCGGCAGAGTGAGGCGCGAGAGCGAGCACGTGCCGAGGAAATGGAAACGGTGCTGGATGCGGTACCCATGGCCGTCTGCATCGCGCATGACGCCGAGTGCCGTCAGATGACCGGCAATCGGGCGGCTTATTACCAACTGCGCGTGCCTAATGATAAGAGCCTTTCAAAGAGCACAACGCCCGAGGAACAACCCCACTTTCGACTGATGCGGGATGGCCTGGAAGTTCCCGCGGAATCGCTACCCATGCAACTGGCTGCAACTACCGGGAAGCCGGTGTGTTGCCCGCTGACCCTCGTATTTGACGACGGCTCCGCGCGGGAAACATTGTCGAATGCGGTTCCACTTTTCGATGAACGCGGCAAGCCTCGGGGCGCGGTCGGAGTTTCGATTGACCTGACAGAACTGAAGCAAACCGAGAAAGCTTTGCGGGAAAGTGAAATACGATTCCGAATGGTCTATGAGCGCTCTCCAGTAGGTATTGCGCTCGTCGACTCCCAGACCGGCCGCTTCCTGCAAGTCAATTCGAAGTTCTGCGAAATTACCGGCCGCAACGAACAGGATTTGCTGCAGAGCGACTTGGCCGCCATTACCCATCCCGACGATATTGGCCCGACCAACAAATACTTGCGCGATCTAGACGAGGAAGCGCCGTCCAAGCCCGGACTGGAGAAAAGATATCTGCGCCCGGATGGCTCGGTGCGCTGGGTGAAGGTTCTGGCCGTGCCGATGTGGAGCAAGGGGGACACACGTCGCTGGCATATGGGCCTGGTAGAGGACATCACAGAACGCAAAAAATCAGAGGAATCGATTGCCCGCCTCATGCAAGAGGTCTGCGACGGTAAAAAAAAGCTAGCCGAAGAAAAGCTCTATCTCGAACAGGAAATCAATACGGAACTGGGCTACGGGGAAATCGTTGGTCGAAGCAAGGCCCTCCAGGCTGTGATGGAGAATGTGACAAGAGTCGCATCCAGCGACGCCACCGTGCTGCTACTGGGCGAAACCGGAACCGGGAAAGAGTTGATAGCGCGCGCCATCCATCGCGCGAGCCAGCGCGCCAATACCAGTTTCATCAAAATGAACTGTGCGGCCATACCCTCTGGACTTCTCGAGAGCGAACTATTCGGCAATGAGAAGGGCGCCTTTACCGGAGCCGTCTCCAAGAAAATTGGCCGGCTTGAACTGGCTGACAAAGGCACTCTTTTTCTTGATGAGATCGGCGACATCTCTCTCACCTTGCAGCCGAAGCTGCTGCGGGTTTTGCAGGATCAGGAGTTCGAGCGCCTCGGCGGAACACAGACACTGAAGGTTAACTTCCGCTTGATCGCGGCGACGAATGTCGATTTAGGTCAAGCGGTGCGCGAAAAGGAGTTTCGCAGCGACTTATATTACCGGCTGAACGTGTTCCCGATCCATATACCACCTTTGCGGGAACGGCGCGAGGACATCCACTTGCTGGTGCGACACTTTGTCTCTAAGTGTGCGCGGCGGATGAACAAGTCAATCACCAGTATTCCGAAGAAAACCATGGACGCCCTGGTCGGATGGGACTGGCCGGGGAATGTGCGGGAGCTGGAAAACTTCGTCGAGCGCTCCGTGATTCTGACCCGAGGTTCGGTGCTGGTGGCGCCATTGAGCGAGATGCGCCCAGCGAGCACCGGCGCGGGTGCGAAGAAAGAAGTTGCAAACAAAATCGACGAAACTCTGAAGACGACCGAAACCGAGCACATTCTGCGAGCTTTGCGAGAAAGCCGCGGGCAGATTGGCGGACCGCGAGGCGCGGCCATGCGATTGGGATTGAAGCGCACTACTCTGCAATCCAAACTCAAACACTTGAATATCGATCCGCGCTCAAAATTCCCGAGCCATTAATCCGCCTTCGACTTTGGTCCGCAGCTCAATCCTTCTTTTGATCTTCTTGCCGCCCATTCTTCGGTTACAATCCTCGCGCACATGAACCGCGAATATCACAAACAATACAGCCACGAATTAGGCCGCGATATGGAGTCGCTCGTCTATGGCCATGCCGGCCAACCAATCCTCGTCTTCCCCACCTCCCAGGGACGTTTTTTTGAGTACGAAGATGCCGGCATGATTCGCGCCCTCGCCGGCAGGCTGGAGGCCGGCGCCATACAGGTCTTCTGCGTTGACAGCGTCGACGGCGAGAGCTGGTACAACAAAGGTGCGCATCCGGGAGCGCGCATCTGGCGGCACGTGCTGTACGAACGCTATCTGCTCAACGAGTTTCTGCCCTACTTAAAGTGGAGGAACTGGTCTCCGCAAATCGGCGTAACCGGCTGCAGTTTTGGCGGCTACCATGCCCTGAATTTTTCCATGCGCCATCCCGATCTGGTTTCGGGTTGCGCCACCATGAGCGGATCCTACGACATCAAAAGCTTTCTCGACGGCTACTACGACGACAATGTCTACTTCAACAATCCTCCAGACTACCTGTCCAACATGAGCGACGAATGGTTCCTCAGCCGCATTCGCCAGATGAAAATCATCCTCGGCTCATCCGATTGGGATATGTGCCTCGACGCAAATGTGAAGATGTCCGCCATCCTCCATGGCGAGGGAATTCATCATTGGTTGGATATTTACGGAGACAACAGCAAACACGATTGGCCGCTCTGGCAGCGCATGGCCCAAAAGTATTTCTAAGAAAGTATTTTTTTAGAGAGGGACGGCTAAGACCAAACTATGTCAGACAAAAAACTCGCAATCCTCTTTGGGATGGAAAACACCTTCCCCCCGGCGCTGGTCGATAAGATTAACGCCATGAGGGTCGACGGCCTCTCCGCTGAGTTCGTCAAAATTGGCGGCATCCGCATGGATGAGCCCAAAAGATACGACGTCATCGTCGACCGTATCTCGCAAGACATCCCTTTCTATCGCGCCTATTTAAAGAACGCGATGTTGCAGGGAACGATCGTGATTAACAACCCCTTCTGGTGGACGGCCGATGATAAGTTCTTCAACTATGCACTCGCGCATAAGATGGGAGTCGCCATTCCACCCACCGTGATCTTGCCGCACCACGAACATCCACCCGATACGACAGATAAGTCAATGCGAAATCTGATTTATCCCCTAAATTGGGAAGAACTCTTTGCCTATGTCGGCTTTCCCGCGTTCTTAAAACCCTATTCCGGCGGCGGATGGAAGCATGTATACAAGGTGCATTCTCCCGAGGAGTTTTTCGATTTCTATAACCAGACGGGTGACCTTTGCATGACGCTGCAACATGGCGTCGAGTTTGAAGACTATTACCGCTGCTATGTAGTCGGCCGGGAAAAAGTGCACATCATGAGGTACGATCCGAGGGCTCCGCATCACGAGCGCTATGTGAAGGGCAATCCGCAGCCGGGAACGAAACTAAAAGAGCGAATCGAAAAAGATGCGCTGGCCTTGTGCCGCGCCCTCGGTTATGACCTGAATACGGTCGAGTTCGCGGTCGAGGCCGGCATTCCCTACGCCATCGACTTCATGAATCCGGCGCCCGACGCCGAGATCACCTCGGTCGGCCAGCAGAATTTTGAATGGATCGTAGATGCAGTCGCAGAGATGACCGTCAAGAAAGCGCTGAGCGGGGAGAATCCCGTCGAGGAACTACGCTGGTCCGCTTTTCTGAACGGCCCAACATAAGGACTGTCATCCTGTCCGCGTTAAACCGTCTCGTTGATATACTAGTTTGACCTATTGCCAGCTATTCCAGGCAACTCCGGATGCCGCGATGAAACCAACATTCACGCTTGGAATCGAAGAGGAATATCAGACCGTCGATCCCGAGACTCGGGATCTTCGCTCGCACATTCACGCCGAGATCATCGAGAAGGGCAAATTGATTCTGCAAGAGCGGGTCAAAACGGAGATGCATCAATCGGTCGTGGAAGTAGGCACATCAGTTTGCGCCAATATCAAGGATGCGCGCGAAGAGCTGAGAAATCTGCGTCATCACATCATCCACCTTGCCCGCGAAAATGGTTTGCGGATCGCCTCCGCCGCTACACATCCCTTCGCCGATTGGCGCGTCCAGGCGCTCACTCCCGGTGAGCGCTACAAGAACATAGTCGAAGATATGCAACTGGTAGCCCGCGCGAATCTGATTTTCGGCCTGCACGTGCACGTAGGCATCGAGGATCGGGAAACCCTCATCCAGATGATGAATCATGCGCGCTACTTTGTGCCACACCTGCTTGCGCTCTCGTCGAATTCACCCTTCTGGCTGGGGATGGATACGGGGCTAAAATCCTACCGCTGCAAGGTGTTTGACAAGTTTCCCCGCACGAACCTGCCAGATTATTTTCCCAGCTGGGGCGAATACGAAAACTACGTGAAATTATTAGTGAAAACTAACTCGATCGACAATGCCAAGAAAATCTGGTGGGACATGCGCCCCCATCCGTTCTTCAACACGCTCGAATTCCGCGTCTGCGATTTGCCGATGCGGCTCGATGAAACGATTGCGCTGGCAGCCCTGATCCAGGCCACGGTCGCTAAGCTCTATAAGCTCTACTCGCAAAACCAAGGGTTCCGCCTCTACCGTCGATCGCTGCTCATGGAAAATAAATGGCGAGCGGCGCGCTACGGCATCAACGGAAAACTTATCGACTTTGGCAAGCAACAGGAAGTTCCCGAACGCGATCTAATTGAAGAATATCTGGCTTTTGTCGATGACGTCCTCGACGAACTGAATTGCCGCGAAGAGGTCGAGTACATCCGCGAGATAATGAAAATGGGCACCGGCGCCGACCGGCAACTCGACGTCTATCGCAAAACCGGCGACATGAAAGCCGTAATGGACTACATCATTGAGGAGACTGAGGTGGGCGTCAGCGAAGTAAATTCCTTGCCCACCGCGCGCGCCGTCTAATGAGCTTGATGAAAACTGACTCGCAACTACACTCGAAATCCAACCGACAACTGAATCAGATGGCGTTTGATCCCCAGCTCTCCGTGGGCGCTCGCAATGCGGTCCGCGTCTGCCTGCGTGTCCGCCCTTCCGAGAAGGTCACCGTCATTACCGACGAAGTCAGCCTCGAGATTGCCGCCGCAATCGTGCACGAACTGGAAGAACTTGGCTGTCCGTATCACACCTGGGTGCTGGAAGATGTCGCCACGCGTCCGCTGACCGATCTGCCGCTTGTGATCGCGGAAGACCTCGAATCAAGCCAGGTGAGCATTTTTGCTGTGCAGGCGCAGACCAACGAACTCCGGTCGCGCATGCAGATGACCGACATCGTTAACCGCCAAAAAATCCGCCACGCCCACATGGTCAACATCAACAAGCGCATCATGCTCGAAGGCATGCGCGCCGACTTCCAAAAAGTCGATCGGCTGAGCATAAAAGTGCTCGAGACAGTCCGCAAAGCAAAACAGGTTCGCGCCAAGACCCCTTCGGGGACGGACCTGGTAGCCGATTTGAATCCGAATTATCGCTGGGTAAAAACCAGCGGAATTATCAGCACGGAAAAATGGGGCAACCTCCCCGGCGGCGAAGTTTTCACGACTCCGGGCGAAGTGAACGGCACATTTGTGATCGATGGAGTCGTCGGCGATTACTTGTGCGCGAAGTTTGGCGACCTAAAAGCCAATCCCCTGACCATCCTGGTAAAAGAGAATCGCGTGATCGAAGCGCACTCCGCCAACAAAGAACTAAAAGACGATTTCTGGGCCTACACTCACATCGACGAAAACAGCAATCGCGTCGGTGAGTTTGCCATCGGCACCAACATCGAACTCAAAGACGTCATCGGCGAAATTCTGCAAGACGAAAAATACCCCGGCGTGCACATCGCCTTCGGGAACCCCTACGGCGCGCACACCGGAGCCGAGTGGTTTTCATCAACCCACATCGATGTGGTGGGAAGAAAATTCGATATCTGGGTGGATGACGAGCAGATTATGCGGAGCGGCCAGTTCTTAATTGAGGCGTAGGAGGCGGCTTTTAGCTTAGCTTTGACCCGCAATGATCCCCTCCTACCGCCGAGACTTCAACGCGCGCTTCACTCCCGAAAAATACAAGCGCCTTCAACGCGAGATGACCTCCCGCTGCGAAATGCAAGTCCCCTTCGCTCTCTGCGAGACTCCGTGCTTCTTCCCCGACGCGCTGGTCCAGCGCATGGCCGAAGATGGAAAATCCCTGATCCTCCAGCTAGTAGAGAACCAGGACTATCGCGCCCGCTCCGAATCATCGATTCCCGCCCAGTTTCGCGTACCCAACGAATCGCCGCATCCCATGTTCGTTCAAGTCGACTTCGGACTGGTGCGCGATTCGAAAGGCGACTTACGACCCAGGTTAGTCGAGTTACAAGCCTTCCCTTCCCTTTACGCCTATCAACCTGTATTAGCGCAAACTTACATCGACGTCTTCGAACTCGATCCGAACCTGCGTTATTTCCTAAATGGACTGGATTCGACTTCCTACAAAGAACTCCTAAGCAAAGCGATCGTCGCCGGCCACGATCCCGCGAACGTAGTGCTCATGGAGGTGCATCCCGAAGAACAAAAAACACGCCCCGATTTTCTCCTGACCGAAAAGTCGCTAGGAATTCGCACCGTCTGCATCACCAAGATTCACAAACAAGGGCGCCAATTGTTTTACGAAGAAAACGGCAAGCAAATCCCGGTCAAGCGAATCTATAACCGCACCATCGTCGACGAACTCGAACGCAAAGGCATTACTCCGCCCTTCGATTTTCGCGACGATTTGGACGTCGAATGGGCTGGCCATCCCAACTGGTATTTCCGCATTAGCAAGTATTCCATCCCGTATTTAAAGCATCCTTCTGTGCCGCGAACTTGGTTTCTCGATCAGCTTGCAGAGGTTCCCGCCGATCTTGAAAACTTCGTGCTCAAGCCGCTCTATTCGTTCGCCGGTCTGGGAGTAGTCATCGCCCCTTCGCGCGCCGATATCGACGCCATCCCATCCGCAAAACGCAGCAGCTACATCCTGCAGGAGCGCCTGAATTTCACGCCAGTAGTCGACACCCCCTACGGCCCCACCAAAGTCGAATTGCGAATCATGTATATCTGGGTCGATAAGTTGGTGCCGGTGCTCACCATAGCGCGCATGGGCCGTGGCCTCATGATGGGCGTCGATCAGAACAAGAACATGAAATGGGTAGGCTCGTCGGCCGCGCTGATTAGCTAGCCGCTCCCCTGCGCGAACTTCCTCCGCCAAGGTTGACCGAGCCGCGCCGACCGCCTACCATTACGCGTTCGCGGCTCAGCGCGTCCGCATCACATAACTATGGAGATCATTGGCCAGACCGTATCCCATTACCGAGTGCTCTCCAAGCTCGGTGGCGGCGGAATGGGAGTGGTTTATGAAGCCGAAGATCTCCGACTCGGCCGCCATGTTGCGCTGAAATTTATTCCCGAACATCTGGTCAGCGATAAACGTGCGCTCGATCGGTTTATGCGCGAGGCGCGCGCCGCCTCGCAGCTCAACCACCCCAATATCTGCACCATTCACGATATCGAGGACAACAACGGCCATCCCTTCATCGTGATGGAAAAGCTCGAAGGCGAAAGCCTCAAGCAGCGTATCCATGGCCATCCCCTCGTGACCGAAGACCTGCTCGATATGGCCGTGCAAGTGGCCGACGCTCTGGCCGCTTCTCATGCCAAAGGCATCGTCCATCGCGACATCAAGCCGGCCAACATTTTTCTCATGCCCAACGGGCAGGTAAAGATTCTCGACTTCGGCCTGGCCAAGCTGGCGAAAGATCAAAGCCTGGGAATGACCACCGACTCGTCGCTCGAAGAGTCGCTGACGCAAGTAGGAGTAATTCCGGGTACCGCCGTCTATATGTCGCCCGAGCAAGCCCGTTCCGAAGACCTCGATGTGCGTAGCGACATATTTTCTTTCGGCGTGGTCCTGTTCGAGATGGCCACAGGCAAAAAGCCTTTTACTGGAACGAACGTCGTGATGACGCTTCATGCCGTGATCAATTCGAAACCGGCATCGCCGCGCTCCATCAACCCCACCGTGCCGCCCGAACTCGAGGCCATCATTGGCAAAGCGATGGAGAAGGATCGCAACCTCCGTTACAAAAATGCCGCCGATATGAAAGCTGACCTCGAGAAGCTCAGGGCAAAGAAGGCGACAGATCTGGCGCTCCGCAGCGGCTTCCGGCGAGCCGTCGCGCTGCGCGCGACGACGAAAGCGTTTCAACAAACCCGGTCGAGCCAAATCTGGGTAATAGTCGCCTTGGCCGGCGTCCTTATAACGGTGATTACGACAGCAGGAACCTGGTGGTTTAAACACCACGTCCCGCCAGTGCAGGACACGAAACAGACAATCGCTGTGCTACCTCTTCTGAATGTCAATAACGACGCCGAAAGCGAATTTCTGCGTTTCGCGCTGGCCGATGAGATTGCCAACGCACTGACTTACGCTCATTCGCTCGAAATCCGCCCCTCAACCGCAACACAAAAGTACGGCAACGAAGAATTGGATCCCGCAAAAGCTGGCCGCGAATTGGGTGTGAGCACAGTGGTCGTCGGACATTTTCTGCGCCAAGCAAAAACCGTGCAAGTAACGCTCGAAGCGGTCGACGTTAAAGAGAATAAGGTAATCTGGACCGGCACTCTGACTTCCCCAACCGACAACTTGATTGATCTGCGCAATCAGATGGCGAAAAAAGTGCGCCTGGAACTTGTGCCGGCCTTGGGCATTACGCGCGGGCCCGTGGAAACGGCCAGTGCGCCGGCGAATCGCGAAGCCTACGACGCCTATCTTCGAACCCTGGCCATTCCGCACGAAGTCAAATCCAACAAGGCCGCGATTACGATTCTGGAAAAGGTCGTCAGCCAGGACCCAAACTACGCGCCGGCGTGGGAGGCGCTCGGCCGGCGTTATTACTTCGACGCGGTTTATTCGGATGGCGGCGAAGCGGCTTATGAGCGCTCCAATGCCGCCTACCATCGCGCGCTTTCGATCGAGCCGGGTCGGGTCAGCGCGGCGGGACTGTTGGCGGGGAATGAAGCCGAAGGCGGAGACCTCGACCGCGCCTATGATGATGCGCACGCGTTGGCGCGCAAGCGTCCGGACGCTGCCTTCGCGCATTTTTCGCTCTCCTATGTGCTGCGCTATGCGGGTCGATTGGATGAGGCGCAGAGCGAATGCAACAAAGCTTTGGCAATCGATTCAAACTACAACTTTCGGACGTGTGCGCTGGCGTTCGCCGAGGTTGGAAAAGCAGCGCGGGCGCTCGATTTTCTTGAACAGGATGAGGGATCGGAGTGGTCGAACGCGATGCGCGTTTTCGTGCTGATGCGTGAGCGGAAGATGACAGAGGCTCGGAAAGCGGCAGCACAGATGACCGACAATCCTATGTGGATGCGCGGAATCGTGGAGGCGTGTCTCGACAAGGCGCCCGCAGCCGACATCCATCGTCTGGCGGAGCAGGCGGAAAACGAATTGTTAGATAAACACAATCCCGAATTGAAGTACCAGCAGGGTGCATTGCTGGCCGCGTGCGGCGAACCCGAGATCGCCTTCGCCTTTCTCCGCCGCTCCGTTGCCGGAAATTATTGCGCGCATCAGGCTTTGCAATCTGATCCGCTGCTGGCCAATGTGCAAGGGGACGCCGAATTTCGTCGCATCGTGCAAACCGCGGCCGAGTGCCAGCAGAAATTCGCAGCCGCCCAGGGCATGAGCCGCTAGAGAACGAACTGCTATATTGAACGGAATATATTTGCTCCTTCATTGAGTAGAATCCATCAGATGGTCATGTTCTCGAAAGAAAAGAACTCCGGCTCCGGATTGACTCGACGGGTGCGTAACTGGCTCGCGACCGCGCTATGCGCGGTTCTATTCGCATTTGCCACTGCATTTCTAGCTGCCGGACAGCCACCAGAACATCCCGCAACCGATCGCCCCGCCGAGCATGCTGTCGATCATTATTACGAGCCGCTGCCTCAAGACACCGGTGCCAACGGCCTGAAGCTGATGCTGCGGCGGTTGCAAACCACGGCCCGGCTCATGCAGGTCGATGCCCATCCCGACGACGAAGACGGCGGCATGTTAACGCTGGAGGCGCGCGGCAAGGGCGTCTCGACTCTGCTGATGACGCTCAACCGCGGTGAGGGCGGACAAAACAAACTCGGCAGCAATCTTTTCGATGTCCTCGGCGTGGTGCGGACTCTGGAGGTCTTGGCTGCCGACCGCTACTACGGCGTCGAGCAACGGTTCTCGCGAGTCGCGGATTTCGGATATTCGAAGACTCCGGAAGAAACTTTTCAGAAATGGCAAGGGCATGACATCGCGCTCGCCGATATCGTGCGCGTGGTCCGTACATTTCGTCCGGATGTGCTGATTGCGCGCTTCTCAGGAACGGAGCGCGATGGCCACGGGCACCACCAGGCGTCGGCGATCCTGACGAAGGAAGCATTTCGTGCAGCGGCCGACCCTAACCGTTTTCCGGAGCAGATCAAAGAAGGATTGCAGCCTTGGCAGCCGAAGAAGCTCTACATCGGCAACGTATGCGGCTTCGGCGCTTCGACCTGCGACGCAGCCAATTACACGGTCAAGCTGAACACAGGAAAAGAGGATCCTCTTCTGGGCGAATCATACGTGCAGTTTGCCATCGAGGGATTGCGCCATCAGCAATCGCAAGCGTTGGGCGGTGTCTCGATTCCCAAGGGCGATCGATTTGCCTATTACAAGCTGGTGGATTCGGTCGTTGAATCTCCAAAGGACAAGGACAAAGACGGCCACGAGCAGGACTTCTTCGATGGCATCGATACCACGCTCGTAGGGCTGGCGTCGAGGCTCGGGAATGAAGAAAACAAAGTTCCATGGCTGCGTGAGGAACTTTCTCGAATCCAGCAAGAGATTGCCGAAGCTGAGCACAACTCTGATAGCGACTCGGCAAAGAGCGCGAGGGTTCTTCTGAGCGGACGAAAAGCGGCGGATGATCTGTTGCAGCGCATTCGACAATCATCACTACCGGATAACGCAAAAGACTTGCTTACGAGTGAACTTGAGACGAAGAGCAATCAATTCCAGCAAGCGGCGAACGTCGCGCTGGGAGTCAAGTTGACGGCAACTTACGACGGCCCACTGGCGTCTTCTCCGGAATCAGCCGCGATGGCCGTTCCTGGAGATAGTATTGCGGTGAAGTCATCGGGCTTTGCCAAGGGCGGGACCGTAGTCTCGGCAAAGTTGATCGTGGACACTCCGGGTTGCCAACAGAACGCGCAAGGGGCAATGTCGGCCGACAAACCTTCAGCAGCCGAGTTCGATTTCCGCGTGACGCCGTGTGCGAAGGCCGGCT
>JBEKXO010000070.1:0-20644 GCA_049511995.1 Terriglobales bacterium | reverse complement strand
GCGGACACTCTTGTCCGCGAAAATTGAAGCAAAAATCAAAGGCCGCGGACAGAAGTGTCCGCGCCACACGGTTCTACTTGGTCATCTTTCAAAAGCGCGTCCCCGACCTCACCGAACTCGCGCTCGACCGTTTCGTGGCGCGCGCCCGCGGCGTCGTCAAATTAAAGGGTACGGTCAACGTTCTACTGACGACCAGCGCCGAGATGAAGTCCCTCAACCGCCGTTTTCGCGGAAAAGATAAACCTACCGATGTCCTCTCCTTTCCAGCCGATCCCGCAGCACCCAAGAAAGACGCAGGCGAGATCGCCATCTCCGCCGAAATCGCCGCCAGGAACGCCCGCGCCCTCGGCCACACTCCCGCCGAAGAAGTTAAAATCCTCGTCCTCCATGGTCTCCTCCACCTGCGCGGCTACGATCACCAGTGCGACAATGGACAGATGGCAACGCGCGAAAAGCAACTGCGCGCACAACTACGCCTTCCGCAAGGTCTGATCGAAAGAACCACGTCTGAAGGCGTGTCGTATGGCGTGTCGGAAGATAAGACCGCCGCGCCAGCCTCGACAAAGCGCCAGCACCCCGCTCGGCAACGCCGCGGGCCACAAGTATGATCGGCGTAGGCCTCATCCTCGCGCTTCTCTTCGGCCTCCTGACGCTGGTCTCCTACGTCGACCGGCTTTATCAGGAGATCGGCAAATTCCTCTCCCGCGACTTTCAGGACAATATCGACGCCTTCGAGCAGATCGTCGAGCCGCGCCTCGGAGTAACACGCACGCGGGCATCGCTCTCTATGGCGATTTTGACGCAGCTCGTAACCGCCGCCATCGCCATGATCGTCGGCTTCACCGTCTTCCGCGACCGTGCCTGGAGCATTTACGAAGTCCTCGAAGCCACGCTCAGCCTCGTCCTTATCATCATCGTTTTTAATCGCCTGCTGCCCTTCGTCTTTTTCTCGCGCTCCAGCGGACGCTGGCTAGGCCACTGGGTGCCGGTTTTGCGCATCCTGATTTACCTCGTCCTTCCCGTCACGCTAGTCCTGGGATTCTGCCAGTCCGTAGCCGCCCTCACCCGCGAGCACGCCGACGCGCAACCCGAAACTTCTTCCGAAGCGGTAGACGCCCTCATCGAAGCCGGCCAGGAAGAAGGCATCATTCAGGAAGGCGATCGCGAACTGATTCAGTCGGTGGTCGAATTTAGCGGCAAAACAGTTCGCGAAGCGATGAAGCCCCGGCCCGAGATGGTAGCCATCCCCTCCGACTACACAGTCGAGAAAGTGGTCGAGTTACTCAAGTCCCGGCCGCTCTCGCGCATTCCCGTCTATGAGGGTTCAATCCACCACATAAAAGGAATCCTCCACACCCAGGACGTCCTGCAAGTCCCGGACTCCGAGGCCCACACACGCACCGTCTCAACCTTGATGCGCAAAGACGTCTACTTCGTTCCCGAAAGCAAGTTAGTAAGTGACTTACTCCGCGAAATGCAGCGCAGTAACATCCGCATGGCCATCGTAGTCGATGAGTATGGCGGTGTAGCCGGCCTCGTAACCATAGAAGATTTGGTCGAAGAAATAGTCGGAGAAATCGGCGACGAGCACGAGAAAGCCCAGGTAGTCCAGGAAAATGACCACTCTTACGTCGTCCCCGGCAACATGGACGTAGACCGCCTCGATGAACTCTTTGGCATGCGCCCCGAAGGCCGCGAATCCTCCACCATAGCCGGCCTGGTAAGCGAACTCGCCGGCCGCATCCCCAAGAAAGGTGAAGTAATCGAAGACGAAGGCCTCAAATTCGAAGTAATCGACTCCACCGACCGCCGCGTGGAGCGCGTACGTATCACCACGTCTGAGCCCAGACAGATGAAGTTGATTTGAGAATTGGGTGGTTAAGTGAGGCGCTCATCGTGAACAACCCGAATCCGCCTCCGCATCGCAAGATCCTCACCCGCCTCTCAATCCTCGCCGGAAACACAATTCAAATCGCTGGCCTCGCAGCCGCCGTCATCGCTCTCGCCCTTGCACGATCCACCCACTCAAAACCTGCAGCGATCGTCGCCATGCTCGCCGCCTGGCTCCTTCTCTACTTCTTCTGCCACGGCATCGCGCACTGGGCCGTCGGAAGACTTGTAGGCATTCGCTTCTCCTTCTACACCGTCGGAGGCACCGCCAATCCCACAGGCTATCCTGCCCCGCTCCGCTGGCTCTTCGAGCATCTCCCATTCTTTGGAGTTCAAACCGAAAAATTATCGATGCAAACCGCCAGCCCGTCCGCCAAAGCCATCATGTGGTCGGCTGGAGTCACTTCGTCCGCGATACTTCCAACCTTGGGCGCGTTCTATGCCTGGAGCGCGCACATTCCCGGCAGCAAGCCGTTCGCAATCTTTGCGGTGGCCTGGGCAATCGGTGCCCTCTCCAGCAACTGGAGGAGTCAGAGCGGCGACTATGCCAAGGCGAGGCGTGCCCTCCGGTCGGCGCCCTCCGTTAAAAAAGAGAGCAGAGTATAAGATGGAAGAGCATCGTCATTCATGAGCCAGAAATAGAAACTGGTGGCTGAAAGCTGATGGCTGAGAGCTTTTGTTATGTCCTTTCACTCCGGATTCGTCTGCATTCTCGGCCGCCCCAACGCCGGCAAGAGCACCCTGCTCAACGCGCTGGTAGGCGAAAAGTTGGCCATCATCTCTCCCAAGCCTCAAACCACACGCAATCGCATCCTCGGCATCATTAACGTCCCGAAGAAGAAGGGAAGCGAGGCCGGCCAAATCGTCCTCATCGACACTCCCGGAGTTCACCGCTCCGGATCCTCACTAGGTCGCAAAATGATGTCCGAAGTGCGCGAGGCGCTCGAAGGTTGCGAACTGATTCTGATGATTGTCGACGCCAAGAAAAAGTGGGATGGCGACGATTCCGCCGTCCTCGACATGGCGAAAAAATCCGGCACTCCCGTCTTCCTCCTGCTCAACAAAATCGATCTCCTCGCCGACAAGAGTAAATTGCTCCCCCTGATCGCCCACTTCCAAACGCTGCACAACTTCAAGGAGATCGTCCCCATCTCCGCCCTCAAGAAGAAAGGCCTCGACGAGTTGCTCTGCTGCGTGCTGAAAGCTCTGCCCAACGGCCCGCGTTATTTTCCCGAAGATCAGATCACCGATCAGCCGGTGCGCTTCATGGCCGCCGAACTCATCCGCGAGCACGTCCTCATGCAGACGCACGAAGAAGTTCCGCACGCCGTCTCGGTATTAATCGAGCAATTTGAAGAGACTCCAAGATTGACGCGAATCGCCGCCGTGATTTATTGCGAACGCGAAGGCCAGAAGGCTATCCTCTTAGGCAAGGGCGGCCAAATGCTCAAGAGGATCGGAACCGCCGCCCGCCTCGACATCGAGAAAATGGTAGGCACAAAAGTTTTTCTCGAACTCTTCGTGAAAATTAAAGCCGGCTGGCGCGATTCCCGAACCTTCGTCGAAGACCTCGATTGGCGCCGCCAGTTGCAACAAATCGGAGGCCCGCCCGATCCGGAGTCTTAGCTATATTTGGCAGGGACTTATCCCCACTCCCGCGACGAACACGGGTTTGCCCCAAACATTCCAGCAAGTTACGCCTAACTCAACTCCCAACAGTAATCCGCCGAAGTAATAGATAGCGCGGGTCAGCGATCCGAATATATTTGCATGTTAGGCGCTAAGTCCCTAGAATTTGTCAGCGCCTTCCTGCATCTCACTAGGGGGATAGGCTGGAAGCAAAGCCCACAGCCGACTATGGAAGACACGCCCCCATCGTACAAGCAAACGCCGAAGACACAGCAGTCTTGCGGCTTCGACGCTAATAAGCTCGATCTCAAGCTGAGCGTCACCCTGGCCGCGGACCGCGATGCCGTAGACCCCGTGGTTCGCAGTGTGATGGAAGTGGTGCGCGAAATAAAGTGCGCTCCCGGCCGCGAAGACGACATCGAACTGGCATTGACCGAAGCTCTAGCCAATGCCGTTGTGCATGGCGCGAAAAACGATCCCTCAAAAGTCGTCGAATGCGACGTTGCGTGTGACAGCGAACATGGCATCCTGATCATCGTGCGCGATCCCGGCTCAGGCTTCGATCCCACCAAGATTGCCGATCCCTGCCACGGGGAAAATATCTACGCCAATCACGGTCGCGGCATTTACCTGATCAACCAGTTGATGGATGAAGTCCGGTTCCACAAAAACGGCACCGAAATCCACATGCTGAAACGCTGATCGCCATTCTTCTTTCGCTTGGCGAATAGCGAACGACGAACGGCGCTCCTCATTCTTTCGCCGCAATCCCCAAACTCTTCATCTTCCGATACAAGTGGCTGCGTTCCAGTCCCAGCACTTCTGCCGTGCGGCTGACATTGCCATGATTCTCGTCCAATTTTTTCAGGATGTAATCGCGCTCATACGCCGCACGCGCCTGATGCAGCGTCGAACCCTCCGCCCCCGCCACTCGCCGCGCGCCATCCCGATGCACCAGCGGAGGCAAGTGCTTCCGCTCAAAGCGCGACGTAGTCGGATTCATAATCACAATTCGTTCCATTACATTGCGCAGTTCGCGAACATTCCCCGGCCACGCATAGCGCATCAACGCATCGATGGCATCGTCGGTAATCTCTCGCGGACGCCGCCCATACGCCGACGCAAATTCCTTCATAAAATAACGCGCAAACAGCGGTATATCTTCCTTGCGCTCGCGCAGCGGCGGCACCACAAACGGAATCACATTCAATCGATAAAAAAGATCCTCGCGAAAATTTCCTTTAGCGATCTCCTCTTCCAAGTCTTTATTAGTCGACGCAATCACGCGCACATCCACCGTGACTTCGTCGTCGCTCCCCACCGGATTGAACCGCTGCTGCTCCAGTGTCCGCAATACTTTCGATTGCGTCTTCAGGCTCATGTCGCCGACCTCATCCAAAAAAAGCGTTCCCCCATCCGCCTTCTGAAATTTGCCGTCCTTGTCCGCCGTGGCCCCCGCAAACGAAGATTTCCGATGCCCAAACAGTTCGCTGTCGATCAGGTCCTCCGGAATCGCAGCGCAATTCATCTCCACAAACATTTCCGCTTTGCGCGCGCTCTGCATATGGATCGCGTGCGCCACCAGCTCTTTGCCTGTCCCCGATTCTCCGTAAATCAACACGCGTCCATTCGTCGGCGCCATCAGCGCAATCTGTTGCCGCAACGCTTTCATCGGAACACTGTCGCCGACAATGACACTCTTTGTCTGCAACTGCCTACGCAGGTCGAGATTCTCATGCCGCAACCGGCGCGAGTCGATGGCGTTTTTCACCAGGATTAGAGTTTTCTCCAGCGACAGCGGTTTCTCCGCAAAATCGTAGGCGCCCAGCTTCGTCGCTCGCACCGCCGTCTCAATCGTCCCATGCCCAGAGATCATGATGACCTCCGGCGGATCGTCCATCTCGCGAATTTTCTCCAGTACCTCCAGCCCGTCAATCCCCGTCAGCCACACATCGAGCAGAATCAGATCGAAGCTGGACTCATGCAGCACCTCGAGGCAATCCTCGCCGCTAGGGCTGACGCTGGTCTTATACCCTTCGTCCTCGAGAATTCCGCGCAAAGATTCGCGAATGCTCGACTCATCATCAACAATAAGAATGTGTGCCATGATTTAGTAATAGGTCGTTGGTCGCTTGTCGTTAAGAATTTGTGAGGCTTGCATTACTTTCGCAAAGTATAGAGATCCGCGAACGACCATCGACGAACGACCAACGACCCTCGCTCAGCTCGCCGCCACCGCCTCCACCGCCACCGGAAGCTCAATCACAAAGCGGCTGCCGAAGGGTTTGTTTTCTTCCACCCGGATCGAGCCTCGGTGGTCCTCGACAATCCTGCTGACAATCGCCAGCCCCAGCCCCGTGCCGCGCCGCTTGGTCGAAAAATAAGGTAGAAAAAGCCGCTCTTTTACGTCGCGTGACACTCCCTGCCCCGTATCAGAAACAACCAACTCCACCGCATCGCGGCTGGCCACGAGCGCTGTAGAAACCGTGATCTCCTTCAGCATCGCGTTCTGCATCGCCTCCGCCGCATTGTCCACCAGGTTCGCGACCGCGCGCCTGATCGCTTCCGGATCGGCCAGCACCGCCGGCAAATCCTGTGCCAGTTCCGTCCGCACGCGAATGCCCTCCAGCCGTCCTTCGAACATCATCAGTGCGCCTTCCACCAGCACGTTTAAACTGGAGGGCTCGGGCCGCGAGGCAGGGAAGCGCGCCAGCGCCGAGAACTCATCCACCAGCGTGCGCACCGTTTCCACTGCATTCCCAATCGTCTCCGCGCACGTGCGGATCACCTCGACCGACGCCGCATCCGGTGTCGACCCGCGCGCCAAATGGCGATGAATGCGCTCCGCCGAAAGCGCGATCGGCGTCAGCGGATTCTTGATCTCATGCGCCACGCGCCGCGCCACCTCGCGCCAAGCTGCCTGTTTCTGTGCCCGCAACAGGTCCGAGAGATCTTCGAACACCACCACATACCCCAGTCCATCCTCCGCATGTCTCAGCGCCGAAACCGTCACCGCCACATTTAATTGCGCGCGCGGCAGCGCCAGTTCCATATTCGCCGCCGTGATCCCCATGCGATCCGCCCGCCGCAGCAACGGTTCCAGATCCGCCAGCACATCCTCCGGAAGCACGTCGCGCAACGGCAGGTTCACCAAATCCGACGGACTCACAAACTCGCTCCGCTCCAGATAAAACATGCGCGAGAAAGCGGCATTCGCCAGCGTAACGCGGCGCGAATCATCAATCGAAATCACGCCCGTCGGTATGCTCTCAAGAACCGTCTCAATATATCGGCGCCGGCTCTCCAGCGCTTCATTCGCCGCGCCTACGTCGCGGTTCGAAGCCTCGATCTGGCGCCGGCTCGATTCCAGTTGCTCCGCCATGCTGTTGAACGACTGCACCAGTTCCGCCAGTTCGTCGGTCGCCCGAATATCGACGCGATAGCTCAACTGCCCTTTCGAAATCGCCGCCGTTCCCGCGGCCAAAGCCGCCACCGGACGATTGACCAACTTTGAAAGCAGCAGCGCCAGCCAGGTCGACGCAAACAGCACCGCTACCGTCAGCAGCAACAGATACCCAATATAAGTCCGCCGAAAAAGTTTTCTTTTGGCCGCGAGCTCGACATAGCGCTTCTGACTCTCCTGAATCTGCCGTGCCGTCTCCGCAAATTTTGGCGGCAGTGGTATGGCGACGATCACGGCTCCGGCGCGCAGCGGAGCCGCCCCGACAATATAGTCGGTTGCGCCCCACTGGAAATGCGGATGCTCTCCTCGCAACGCTCCCTGCACTGGAAAACTTTGCTTCATCTCGTCCCATGCCACCGGTGGATTCAGGCTGGCTGCCGCGTCGCCATTCGCGAGGGCGATTGCGAACCCGCCCTGCAGTAGCGGGATGTATTCGCGAAGCTCTTCACGTGCGGCAGAGAAATTTCCGCTGGCAAAAGATTTTTGAAATTCATCCGTTTGCGCAATCGATTGCGCCTCCGCCGTCGCATTCTGCCCCGCGTATTCGTAGAGCAATGCTGACATGGCCGCCGTGTCCGCCCGCACTTCTTCCACCGGCTGCGAAAACCATTTGTCGATCGACCGGTTCATCAGCCCATACGAGAACCAGAACATCGCAATCACGGGCAAGAACGACAACAACAGGCTGACCACCACCAACCGCGTGCGAAATTTGGAGCCAGCCACGCCCTGTCGCCGCTCCGCGTAAAGTTTCAGCAGGTTGCGTCCCAGAACCAGCGTCAGCGCAACGAAAGCAAAAAAGATCAGTCCGCTTAATCCAACAAAAAATAAAAGTTCCTGATTGCTGTCCGGGCTAAGAAATTTCAGATTGAAAGAGGCCTGTCCCACCAGAACCGCAAGCAGCAGAAACGCGGCAATCGCCAGCCCAATGACCAGCTTCCCGCGTCCAGAGGTTTTGCTTTCATCGCGAATTGGATTCGACGCGCTCAAGGATTGCTAACATTATAGGGCGTTAGGGCTGTCGTTAGTCGCGAGTCGTTGGTCGTCAGCAAGCTGAATTTGCCCAACGACAAGCGACCATCGACTAACGTCTTCGAGCCTGCGCTAGCGCACTCCGCACCGCCTCATACGCCGGCTTCGCGCGATACTCTCGATCAAACAGCAGTGCCGCCCCCTCCGTCTTCTTCGAGTGCGATCCAATCCACGAATATTTGTCCGTGAATCCCCAGGTCTGAATCGCCGTGCACCCCGCATATACTACGCAAGCGGCAACAATCCCGCGATAAATCTCCGCTTGCCGCCGCAGATCCTCCAGTCGAGCCTCGCCCCGCTCATCGACTGGCAGCGCGACATCCATCTCCGTGATGTGAACCTGCACCCCCAGAGCCGTCAGCCGTTGAATGTTTTCAGAAATCGACGCGACATCGACATGCAGGTGCGCGATATGCATCTGCAATCCCACGCCATCAATAGGCACGCCGCGCTCCCGGAAGTCGCGAACCATAGCATAGATCGCATCCGACTTACGATTCACACCCTCCGCCTCTGCCTCGTTATAAAAAAGCAGCGCCTGCGGATCAGCCTCATGCGCCCATCGAAAGCAGCGCTCGATATAGGAGTAATTCGGCAGCAAACTGCGAGCTGCAGGCTCGCGAAAATTCTGCTCACTCGCAGCTCGCGGCTCGAAGCTCGCAGCGAGTGCATCGCTCCAAATCGTGCTCCGCAATTCCCCCGGCCGCACCTCGTCAAAGGCCTCGTTGACCACGTCCCACGCAAATATCTTCCCGCGATAATGTCCCACCACCGTCTTGATATGTTTCTCAAGAATTTCCGCCAGCTCCGCCGTACTATATTTCCCCTCCGTCAACCATTTCGGATTCTGCCGATGCCACACCAGCGTGTGCCCGCGTACCTTCATGCCATGCCGCGTGGCGAAGTCGACCACCTGGTCGCCTTGAGAAAAATCAAAAACCTCCGCCGCCGGATGTATCACTTCCCACTTGAGTGCGTCCTCCGGTTCCGCCATATTGAACTCCCGCGCCAGCGTTGCCGCGTACGGCGCTTCCGAAAGTTGCGCCGGTCGCACCGCCGCGCCAATCAGAATTCCAGAAGCACGCGCGACGTCCCGCAACGATTGCTCCGGCGCCGCGCCGCTGAATCCCAAACAAGAGCCCGCGATCGCCAGAACCCAAACGCACCATTTCATCGAATTTCTTTCGCCTGGAATCCTCTTGACGCTTCACTCTGCCGCAGGCAGAAACTTCTGCAAAGGACATTGCTCACACCGCGCCTGTGACTTTAGGCAGTAATGCTTGCCCACGCCCACAATCAGCCCATGCATGTCATTGAAAATCTGCACCTGCGCCGTGCGCTCGGCCCGGCTCACCCGCGATGGCCGGTGGCACGATCCCGCCGGCCCGCTCACCCCAGGCGCAGAGCCCAATGTCTGCCACGGCGCCGCCATCCCAGCGAGTGCTTCCTCAAATAGTCGCCGAATCTCCTCATACCCAGCGCCACTCTTCACAATCCCGTGCCGTTCCAGAATCCGCCGCGTATAAGCGTCCACCACAAACACCGGATGATTCCCCGCATAGAGCAGAATTGAATCCGCCGTCTCCGGTCCCACCCCATTCAGCGCCAATAGCTCTTCGCGTAGTTCGCCAGTCGGCCGCGCGAACATCCGCGTCAGCGAGCCGCCATAACGTTCGTCTAGAAATTTCACAAATGTCTTCAGCCGCTGCGCCTTCTGTCGAAAATATCCCGCGGAACGAATCAACTCCTCCAGTCGCCCCGGCGGCGTCCGCCGTATTCCGCGGATCGTCAGCACCCCAGCCTTCCGCAAATTGCGAAGCGCTTTTTCGACATTCGTCCACGCGGTATTCTGCGTCAAATATGCGCCCACAATCATTTCAAAGCGCGACTGCGCCGGCCACCAATGCTGGCATCCCCAAACGGCAAACAAAGTCGAGTAGTAAGCCCGGATCGCGTTATGTTTGCTTTCATTCATTGGTTCGTGCCGCTTTAATGCCAACCCTCCCATTTTATGGCGCAGTCGTTGGTCGGCAGTCGATGGTCATTAGCAATAGGCCGAATACCCAAGAACTGGGACGCGCACTCGCGAACGACGAACGACAAACGACGAACGACGAACGCCCAACTCCGTCCAAACCGAAGATCATGGCCCCCCGCGATGTGATCCCAGTCACGCGCCTCTTTTCTGCCCACAAATACCGCCTCCTGCCCGCCTAAACCGCAACTCCCGCGAAGTACAGGTACTTAAGTTACTTTTTCGGAATTCCCATTGGGTTGACAATTTGTGTCAGTGCCAATGCACTCTCGCTGATCCCCCCGGTAATCAGCGGCTTCGCATTGGCATCGATACCCGACACTTCGCGAGATTACAGGAGAGATATGTCTCAGCGGCTGGGTGACCTGCTCGTCAAAGAGAAGGTCATTACCCCGGAGCAATTGGAGCAAGCTACCAAACTCCAAAAGGAGTCGCACACTCGCCTCGCCTCCGCTCTGGTCAAACTTGGATTTCTCTCGGACGAGGACGTCACCAATTTTCTCTCCCGCCAATACGGCGTGCCCGCCATCAATCTTTCTTATTTCGAAATCGATCCTGCCGTCGTCAAGCTGATTCCTTTCGAAACCGCGAAGCGCTATCAGATTCTGCCGCTCAGCCGCGTCGGCGCTTCGCTCACCATCGCCATGGTCGATCCCACCAACGTCTTCGCCATGGACGATATCAAGTTTATGACCGGCTTCAATATCGAACCGGTCGTCGCCTCCGAAAGTTCCATCATCGTCGGCATCGACAAGGCCTACGGCACTTCCAAAGAAGAAGAGCTCGAACAGGTCATGCAGTCGATGAACGACATGGGCGAGGCCGCCGATGTCGAAGTCCAGGCCGAGCAGCAGGAGGTCGAACTCAAGGAACTCGAGAAAGCCGCCGACGAAGCTCCCATCGTCAAGCTCGTGAACCTGGTCCTCACCGACGCCGTGAAGCGCGGGGCCAGCGACATTCACATGGAGCCTTACGAAAAAGAGTTCCGCGTCCGCTTCCGTATCGACGGTGTTCTCCAGCTCATCATGAATCCGCCATTGAAATTGAAGGATGCCATCACCTCGCGCCTCAAGATCATGGCCAAGCTCGACATCAGCGAAAAGCGCCTGCCGCAGGACGGCCGCATCATGCTCAAGATGCAGATCGGCGGCAAGAAAAAGCAGCTCGACTTCCGCGTGTCCACTCTGCCTACGCTCTGGGGCGAGAAGATCGTGCTCCGCTTGCTCGATAAAGAAAACCTTCGCCTCGACATGACCAAGCTCGGCTTCGAGCAGGAGTCGCTCACTAAGTTCCAGAAGGCCATTCTCAAACCTTACGGCATGGTGCTCGTCACCGGCCCGACCGGCTCGGGCAAGACCAACACTCTTTATTCGTCGATTTCGCAGCTCAATCAGGTCGACACCAACATCATGACCGCCGAAGACCCGGTCGAGTTCCAACTCGGCGGCGTCAACCAAGTCCAGATGAAGGAACAGATCGGCCTCAATTTCGCGACCGCTCTTCGCGCTTTCTTGCGGCAAGATCCCAACATCATCCTGGTCGGCGAAATCCGCGACTTTGAAACCGCCGAGATCGCCATCAAGGCCGCGCTCACCGGCCACCTCGTTCTATCCACGCTTCACACTAACGGCGCGCCCGAAACCATCACCCGTTTGATGAATATGGGTATCGAGCCCTTCCTGGTCGCGACCTCGGTCCACCTGATCTGTGCCCAGCGCCTGATTCGGCGGGTTTGCAAGGACTGCGCCGAGCCCGTCGAAATGCCGGTCCAGGCCCTGATCGATGAAGGTTTTACTCCCGAAGAGGCCAAGACGGTGCAGATCATGAAGGGCAAAGGTTGCACCACTTGTAACAAAACTGGCTACAAAGGCCGAACTGGTTTGTACGAAGTGATGGAAGTCGACGATGAGATTCGCGAACTGGTTTTAGTTGGCGCTTCGTCCCTCGAACTCAAGAAGAAGGCGATCGAGCGCGGCATGATCACCCTCCGCCGTAGCGGTTTGATCAAAGTCGCGGCCGGTTGGACCACGCTGGAAGAAGTGGCAAGAGAAACGATTCACTAAACCACGTCGTTCACCGTCCGCTCTTCGCCTTTGCGAAAAGCGAACGACGAATAGCGAACGACGAAAAGCGAATAGCGAATTTGCACCGGAAACAGCAAAGAAAGAGAAAGAAAGAAAACTATGGCTCTCTCATTAAGCGATCTGCTTCGCCGCATGCTCGAGATGAACGGCAGCGACCTTCACATCACCACCAACTCCCCGCCGCAAATCCGCGTGCACGGCCATCTGGTGCCGCTCGATCTCCCGCAACTGACCCCGGCCGAGACCAAACAACTCGCCTACAGCGTGATGACCGATTCTCAGAAGCACCGCTTCGAAGAAAGCCTGGAACTCGACTTCTCGTTCGGACTCAAAGGCCTGGCCCGCTTCCGCGCCAATGTTTTCAATCAGCGCGGCGCCACCGCCTGCGTCTTCCGTCTCATTCCCTTCGAGATCAAATCCTTTCACCAGCTCGGTCTGCCCGCGGTCGTCAGCAAGATGTGCGATAAGCCGCGTGGCCTCGTGCTGGTCACGGGCCCGACCGGTTCCGGCAAATCCACCACGCTCGCTTCCATGATCGACAAGATCAACACCGAGCGCCACGATCACATCCTCACCATCGAGGACCCGATCGAATTCGTGCACATGAACAAAAACTGTGTGGTCAACCAGCGCGAACTGCACTCCGATACGAAGAGCTTCACCGATGCTCTCCGCGCCGCTCTTCGCGAAGACCCGGACGTTGTCCTCATCGGCGAAATGCGCGACCTTGAAACCATTGAATCCGCCCTGCGCATCGCGGAAACCGGCCACCTCACCTTCGGTACGTTGCATACCAACTCGGCGTCGTCCACCATCAATCGCGTCATCGACGTGTTCCCGGCGCACCAGCAGTCGCAGATTCGCGCCCAGCTTTCGCTCGTGCTCGAAGGCATCATGTGTCAAAGCCTGCTGCCCAAAATCGACGGCAAGGGTCGCGCCATGTGTATGGAAATCCTCGTTCCCAATGCCGCCGTGCGCAACCTGATCCGCGAAGACAAGATTCACCAGATCTATTCGTCGATGCAGTCGGGTCAGGAAAAATTCGGCATGCAGACCTTCAACCAATCGCTCGCGACCGCATATTTCCAGAAACAGATTTCGATCGAAACCGCGCTCACTCGCTCCAGCAATCAGGATGAATTACAGGAAATGATTGCGCGCGGTGCCGTGACTGTGAACCGGGGAGGCGCAGCTCCGCTCGCTAAGGGTGCTGCCCCAGTCAAACGCTGATTTTGATTTTCGTAGCATGCATCGCTTTAGCGATGCCAGAACGGCTTGTATCAGCGCATCCATTTAGCGATGCCGAAAGTTCTGTGAAGGCACTCGCCCCTTCAGGGGCAAACACAGAGAACGAAGTTAAGGAGAAGTAACCATGCCGGTTTTTACGTTTTCAGGGAAGACCGCTTCGGGCGAGAAAGTTCAGGGAGAGCGCGTCGCCGCCAATAAAGACGGATTGGCGCAGCAGCTCCGCAAGGAACGCATCACCCCCGGCTCCATTCGCCAAAAGGGCAAGGAATTCTCCATGCCCACGTTTGGCAGCGGCAAGATCAAAGTCAAGGAAGTGGCCGTCTTTTTCCGCCAGTTCTCGGTCATGATCGACGCCGGCTTGCCCCTGGTGCAGTGCCTGGAAATTCTCGGCGCCAATCAGGAGAACCCCGCCTTCCAGAAAACGCTGCTCGGCGTTCGTACTACCGTAGAAGGCGGCGCCACACTCGCCAACGCCATGCGCCAGTACCCCCTGATCTTCGACGACCTCACCACCAACATGATCGAGGCCGGCGAAACCGGCGGTATTCTCGACATCATTCTTCAGCGCCTCGCCATCTACGTCGAAAAGGCCGTGAAGCTTCGTGCAGCCGTCAAATCGGCGTTGATCTACCCCGTCGCCGTCGTCTCCCTCGCCGTGCTCATCGTTGGCGCCCTGCTCAAATTTGTCGTGCCAATCTTCGCTAACCTCTTTGTCGGATTGGGCGTTGCCCTTCCGCTGCCCACCCGCATAGTCATCGGCATGAGCGATTTCGTCGGCCATTTCTGGTGGATCCTTTTCGTCGGTGGCGGCGGAATCTTTTACGGCATGAAGCAGGTTCGCAAGCACCCGCGCGGCCGCTATTATTTCGATGCTGCACTGCTCAAGTTGCCCGTCATGGGCCAGTTGTTGCGCAAAATTGCCGTCGCCCGCTTTACCCGTACCCTGGGCACGCTCATCACCTCCGGCGTTCCGATTCTTGAAGGCTTGGCGATCACTGCCCGCACCTCGGGCAACGCCGTTCTCGAAGAGGCGCTGATGAAGGTGCGCAAGGCCATCGAAGAGGGCCGCACCATCGTCGATCCACTCCGCGAATGCGGCGTTTTCCCCAACATGGTGACCCAGATGATTGGCGTCGGCGAGGCCACTGGCGCCATGGATGCCATGCTGCAAAAAATCGCCGACTTCTATGAGGACGAAGTCGACGCCGCCACCAAAGATATGCTGGCCATGCTCGAACCGATCATCATCGGCATCCTCGGCGTCAGCATCGGCGGCATCGTCATTTCGCTCTATATGCCGCTCTTCGCCATGATTGGAAAACTGGCAGGATAGAAAAAAATAGCAGTCAGCCATCAGCAGTCAGCCGTCAGCGAGGCCAAATATCACCCAACGACGGCGAATGACGAACAAAAAACTGATGGCTGACAGCTGAAGGCTGACAGCTAATTCATGCACTCCATCTCCGATGAGCGAAACTGGCTGACCTGGCTGGTCAAGGTTCGCATCTTGATCCTGCTGGTCCTGCTCGCCATCGAACTCGCCGTCATCCGCCTCACCCCCAGCCCGCTTCCCATCCTGCCCTTCCTCACCGGAATGGTGCTCTGGTTCGTGCTCTCGCTCTTCTTTCTCTTTCTCGTCTCCGTCTGGCGCGAACATCGCCTCCAGGCCATCCTCCAGGTTCTCGCCGATCTGGCCATGGTCACGCTCGTCGTCCACGTCACCGGAGGCATCGACAGCTCGCTCAATTTTCTCTACCCCCTCGTCATCGTCGTCGCCTGCATGCTTCTGCCACGCGGCTGGGGATACCTGAGCGCTGCTCTCGCTTTCATTCTCTTCGGAGCCATCCTCGAGCTCGATTACTATCTCGTTATTCCTTCATACTCCACGTCGCATCCCAAGCTCAAGGCGCTCCAGGTCGTCATCTTCGTCAACCTCTTTGCCTACTTTGCCATCGCCTACCTCGCCGGCCTGCTCATGAGCAAGCTGCGCCAGGTCGATGTGCAACTGAAAGACGCCAGCGGCGCTCTCCAAAATCTTCAGGCGCTTCACGAAAATATCGTGCAGTCGATGAGCGGAGGCGTCATCACCACCAGCCTCGACGGCCGCATCACCCTCGTCAATCGCGCCGCCCAGCACCTGCTCGAAATTTCCGACGCCGAATTGCGCGGGCGTTCCGTCGCCGATCTTTTTCAGGATCCCCTGCCCCATTTCGGCGGTGCCCGCGCCGATGCCGAAGTCCGCTACATCGCCGTTAACGGATTCCGAAAAACGTTTCGCGTCCTCGTCTCCGCGCTCAACGTCAGCGCCCGCGGCGACCTTGGCTTCGTCTACACCTTCGACGACCTAACCGAGATTCGCCGCCTCGAGCGCGAGGTCCGCATGCAGGATCGTCTCGCTGCCGTCGGCCGCCTCGCCGCCGCCATCGCTCACGAGATCCGCAATCCACTCACTTCCATCGCCGGCTCGGTCAGCATGTTGTCCGACGCGCCCAGCCTCAATCCAGAAGAACGCCATCTCTTGCAGATCGTGATTCGCGAATCCGATCGCCTCAACAACATCATTACCGACTTTCTGGCGTACTCTCGCGGCAAGCAATACACCTTCGCCCGCGTGAATCTGATTCCTCTGCTCGAGGACACGCTCACCCTGCTTGAACATCGCCTCACCGCCGAAAACACGGGCATCAAGATCGAACGCAACTTCCCCAAATCCGAAGCCTGGGTGCTCGCTGACGGCGACAAGCTCAAACAGGTTTTCTGGAATTTCTGCGAAAACGCCGTGCGCGCAATGAAATCGACATCGACATCAAAATCAAACAATCAGGGTGGTGCCCTGAACGTCGTCCTCGCTCCCCGCGGCGCCGACTGGGAGATGAGTTTTTCCGACACCGGTCCCGGCATCAACCCCCAGCAGACAGAAAAAATCTTCGAGCCCTTCCAGTCGAATTTCGAAGGTGGCACCGGCCTCGGCCTCGCCATCGTCTACCAGATCGTTCAGGCCCACGAAGGCAAAGTCTGGGCCCGCTCCGAAGTCGGCAAGGGCACAAGCTTCGTCGTCCGCCTCCGCCGCTTGGATGAAGCGATCGCCAGCCCATCCTCCGCCTCCAAATCCGCCGCCGGAGCCTCCAAATCCCCGCTCGCCGCCGCCAGTGGAGGCCAGCGTGGGTAACATTCTCGTCTGCGACGACGAACGCTCCATCTGCGAACTCCTGGACATCGCTCTGCGCCGCGACGGCCACAAGGTCGAAACCGTTACCGGAGGCGACGCCGCCCGCCGCAAGATCGACAGTGCCCTCTTCGACGTGATTGTCACCGACATCAAAATGCCGAATGTCGACGGTGTCGACGTTCTCCGCCACGCTCACCAGATCTCGCCCGAATCCGCCGTCATCCTCATGACCGCCGTCGATGACTACGAAGCCGCCGTCGAAGCCGTCAAAGCCGGAGGCGCTACCGACTACATCCGCAAAAGTCCCGGCCTCGTCGACGAGGTCAAACTAGCGATTGCCCGCTCGCTCACGAAAGTGTCGCTCAGCCGCCAGAACTTCGCCCTCCGCCGCGACGCCGCCACGCGCAACTCGCTCGACAACATCATCGGCGCCAGTCCCGCCATCGACAAACTCAAGCAAACCATTCGCACCGTTGCCACCACCAGCAGCACCATCCTCATCTTCGGCGAAAGCGGAACCGGCAAAGAGCTCGTCGCCCGCGCCGTCCACACCTGCTCCCCGCGCGCCGCCGAAGCCTTCGTCTCCGTCAACTGCGGAGCTTTCCCCGAAACCCTCCTCGAAAGCGAACTCTTCGGCTACGTCAAAGGCGCTTTCACCGGAGCCAACCAGAACCGCCGCGGCCTCTTCGAAGTGGCCGACCAAGGCACCATCTTTCTCGACGAAATCGGCGAGATGACCATGCCCATGCAGGTCAAGTTGCTCCGTGTTCTGCAGGAGCGCACCGTCCGCCCCGTCGGAGGCACGGCTGAAATTCCCGTCGACGTTCGTGTCATCGCCGCCACCAACCGCGATCTCGATCGCCAGGTCACCGAGGGCACTTTCCGTGAAGACCTTTACTACCGCCTCAACGTCATCCCCATTCGCGTCCCCGGTCTGCGCGAGCGCCGCGAAGACGTCCCGCTTCTCGCCAATCATTTTCTGAAAAAATACGCTCCCGCCGCCGGCAAAAGCATTCACAGCGTCGAAGCGTCATCGCTGGAGAACCTGACCACCTACGACTGGCCGGGCAACGTCCGCCAGCTTGAAAACACCATCGAACGAGCAGTAGCTCTCGAAACCACTGCCGAGCTTCGCGTCGAATTACCCGTGGAGCGCGCGAAAGCCCGAGCCGCCGCTGCCGGAGCCGATACCGCCGCCACCTTCACCGCAGGCGCAGGCGCTGTCCTGCCCGAAGGCGTCAACATGGAAAACTACGTAGCCCAAATCGAGCGCACCCTCCTGCAATCCGCCCTCTCCCAAACCCACGGAGTCCAAGTCCGAGCCGCCGACGTCCTAGGAATCTCCTACCGCTCCTTCCGCCACCTCATGAAAAAGTACGAGCTGTAAGAAACAGCTATAGGCTGCGCTCATCCGCGACTTCGCACAGAATTCTCGCGGAGATTTGAATTTTGGGAAGGGGGCACGGCTTCATCCGTGCCGAAGAATTTGGTCGGGGCGCGCGGATTTGAACCGCGGACCCCCTGCGCCCAAGGCAGGTGCGCTACCAGGCTGCGCTACGCCCCGACTCTAGATTGCTCCACTGATTCTAAATCACTTCCACGAACCAGACCACCGGACAGCCTGAACAGGTTCACTTTGAACCGGTGCTGCTGGCCAGCTTACCGCAGCATTCGGGACGTTCTGGCAAACTCGACCGGTCCCATCCCCCGCCCAAAGCCTGAATCAGCAATACCGTGTTGGCCATCCGGCGGCCCAAAATGTTGACCGCTGTGACCTCATCTGTAAGAGCTGCGTTTTGCGCAGTGATGACCTCGAGGTAGTTGGTGACCCCGCCCTTGTAGCGTATGACGGAAAGGTCCATCGAACGTTGAGCTGCCGTCACCGCTTCATCCTGGACCTGCGCTTCATGTTCCAGAATTCGGACGGCCGCGAGATTGTCTTCGACCTGTTGGAATCCAGTCAGGACGCTCTGTCGATAGTTTGCAACTTGAGAGTCATAGGCCGCCCGCGCCTGATCGTTCAGAGCGCGGCGTCTCCCGACATCGAAGACTGTACCTACCGCCGACAGTCCAATCGACCACAAGCCGCTCGGCCCATTAATGAGGGTCGTTATGGCGGAGCTTTCAAATCCTCCGGAGGCGCCCAAATTAATCATCGGGTAGTAAGCCGTCTTCGCGACTCCTATCTGGGCGTTCGCCGATGCCACAAGTCTCTCCGCTGCTGCGACGTCCGGGCGTCTTTCCAGCAATTCTGAGGGCACGGAGATTGGAACGTGCGGAGGCGGCGCGGTGAGAGGCAATGGGGGCAGGCTGAACTCCGCGGGCGGCTTGCCGATAAGTATCGCGACCGCATGTTCGAACTGCGCCCGCGCCACGCTCACATCTATCGCTTGTGCCCGCGTAGTCTGCAGTATGGTCTTCGCCTGCTCCACGTCCACTTCCGAAGCGACGCCTCCCTGGAAACGGCTTTCGTTCAGCTCCAGGGCCTGCTCGTACTCCTTCACCGTAGTGTTCAGGAGTTGCTCCTCGGCATCCAGGCTGCGGGCCTGAAAGTAATCAACGGCCAGATCCGCGTGCATGCTCAGATTAACGGTCGCAAGGTCGGCCGCACTCGCCTGCGCTTGTTCTCGATAGGACTCCACGTTTTTTCGAACTCGTCCCCAGACGTCGGCTTGATAAGAAACGTCGAAGGGCAACACAAAATCGTTGTAAGTCGTGCCACGCAGCACTGTACTACTGGGGCTATTGGCGGAAATGCGCGTTCGGGTGGCCGACGGCCCGGCGGTTACGGTGGGATAGTAGTCAGCCCGATAGTAGCGCAGGACAGCTCTGGCTTGTTGATATTGCGCCGTGGCGGCTTTCAAATTCTGGTTTGAGACATCGACCTGCTGTTCCAGCGCATCAAGCTGAGGGTCCTGGAATATCCTCCACCATTCGCCACCAAGATTCTGATCATTCGGTTCGGCTGGCTTCCAGTCCCCTACCTCCTTATATGCAGGGGGAGCCTGTACTGCCGGCGTGTGGTACTTTGGGCCAACCACGCATCCCGTCAACTGCAACGCAGCTGTCGCCAGCAGGACCCACACGGCGGCTTCCAGCGAGCCCTTGAAAGTCAGTTTCCGTGGGCGCTTCACTTCGGATCTCCCGGCAAGGTTGCCTGAACAATCTGGACTTCCTGCCCCGAGACAATCGAGTCGGGCGGATTGATGATGACCTGATCATCCGCCTTGAGGCCCGAGACGATCTCGATCTGGTCGCCAAAATCGTGCCCGGGAGTGACAGTGGTCAGCACAACCTTCCCGTTTCGCACAACGCCAACCCGCAGTCCCTCGGTGCGAAACAGCAGAGTGTTGACCGGAAGCAGGAAGGTAGCGTTCGATAATGGAACGGCCAAGTGAACTTCGGCATAGGAGCCCGTGAGCAGTGTGCCGCTAGGGTTGTTCACGTCGATTTCGATCAGCAAAGTACGAGTCGTGATGTTGATGTCATCGGCGGTGCGCACCACCTTTCCCTGAAATTTTCGGTCAGGAAATTCAGCAAGAGTCAGATCCGCTGTCATGCCGACCTTGATTCCTCGCGAGTATTCTTCCGGCACGTTCACATACACACGCAGTTTTCCCGGTTGAGCGATGTGAAAGAGATCGGTTTTCACATTGCTGGTACTGCCGGAATTGATGAGATCGCCAATATCAGTATTGCGCGCGGTGATCACGCCATCGAAGGGCGCGTAAACTTTTTCGAAAGAGACCAGCGCCGAGTACTGCTGCACCGCCGCCTTATCGGCGTCAACGATCGCTTTATTCGCGTTGTAGGTGCCGACCGCATTGTCGACATCCTGCTGGGATACCGCATTGCTTTTCAAAAGTCCCTGATAACGGGTCTTGGTGATGGAAGCCAATTCGAGATTTGCTTGAGCGGTTAACAAGTTGCTGCGAGCTTGCTCGAGCTGCTGATCGACTTCGGGCGTTTCGATGACAGCAAGCAATTCGCCCTCCTTCACGCGAGCTCCGATGTCGAAATACCACTTCTTTAGATAACCGTTGGTGCGCGCATAGATGGGTGAACTGATGTAGGGTTCAACGTTACCCGGAAGA
>JBEKXO010000069.1:0-20958 GCA_049511995.1 Terriglobales bacterium | reverse complement strand
GGATCTCTCTCGGTGATGATGCGGAGGTCGGTGTCTTTGTCTAGCGGGCGAGTGAGGTCGATGAGGTCGCCGTTGGTTTTGGCGGCGAGCGCGGCGTCGGCGAGGCGCGGGCTGATGGATTTGGCTACGTCTAGGGCGGTGGTGCCTTTGGCGACCTCTTTGGTGGTGCCGTCGGGGAGTTTTAGATGGATGGCTTCGGACATGAGTGGAACCTTTATATCCTGATGAATTTTCAAGTTTATCATTTGCTCGCTTGCCAAAAGCGTTCACCACCGAGGGCACGAAGGTACACTAAGGAGTTCATAGCACGGACCTGCGGTTTGCGGCGTGCGCTACAATGTTGAAATGTCGCAGACTGCTTCGGCGATTGTCCGCAGCCCCGCGGAGGTCGTGCAAAATAGCCCGGTTTCTCAGGCTCCTAATGGGATTTGTTATGCCCGCTCGGGCGAGATTACTCTGGCCGATAACGATTTGGAACGGATGATTGCGGCGGTGCCGGTGGCGGTGGCTTCGGCGCTCAGCCGCAAGGCGTATTACTTTGTACCGCTCACGGTGACGCAGGGCGATGAGACGGTGATTGCCGATCGCTACGATGTCGCGCTCAGCGACAATGCGGTTTGCCATCGCAATCTGAATCTGGGCGACGCGCAGTGCGTATTTATTTCGACGCGGTTGATGGACGATAAATTTTCGGTGGCGTTTGAGTTTTATATCAACGTGGGGCACGCGCTGGTGGAGCGCGCGGGCGTGTCGCAGAGTTTCGCCGACCTGGCTTGGCAGCAGGTGGAGGCGAAGGTGCGCGGCGAGACTTCGCTGGATGCGTGGGAGGCGAGGAAGTTTGCGACGGCGAATGGTCCGGACGCGGAGAAGTATAAGAATGAATATCTGACGGCGAGCTTCGCCGACGCCATCTCGATTTATCTGCTCTCGATTTATCTCGATGTCGATTACTACGATCTGCGGGAGAGGGATTATCCGCTGCTGGCGCCGGCGGCAATGGCGGAGCGGTTGCGGAAGGTGGCGGAGATATTTCCGGTGAATTCGGGATTTGAATTCAATATTTATTATCGGCGGCGGGCGTAGGGACGCTCACTTGTTGGGTGACAGTAGATTTCGTTTGCGGTGGGCATCCGCGTAGGAACGGTTCAAATAGCGACAGAACGAGGTGGTAATCGAATCTTGGATAGCCGCGCAGTCGCCCTCATCCCGTAAAACCGGAATCAGCGCGATTCTGATTTTCGCTGGATCGGTGAATTCTTCGGTTATCGAGGCGTAGGTAATCTGATCGTTCAGAGGGTGGGCAATTCCCTCAAAGGCAACGATCGGAAAGTAGGCGCGTTTGCTGCCGCTGCTGAGCGGCAACTCTCGTTGATTGAGATACGGAATTAGTGTGATCTGTTTCCCGCAATAGAGACTCATCTGAACCGCAGGGCCGGCGAATCCGAGTTCGTAGCCAGCCGCGCCGAAACCTTTCTGGCGCGAGGGCGCAAAGGAAAACTTTCCTGAGGAATCGGTCTGCGTCATCTCGCTTCGGTCGACATTGACCCCGGTCATCCCTTTAGCCCTGGCCACCAAACACACGTCCATTCCCGGGACGGGCTGGCCAGTAACGGCATCGACCACGGTTCCATTGATCCGCGGAACGCCACCAAACCATGGGGCGACGATGGGAACGATTATGGCTGCCAGATAGACAGCCAAGCCGAAAAGGATAAGAACCGACAATAGTCCCCCTGCCAATAAAGAGACACCGAGATACTTTGGCCAAGGCCTTCCCGTCAACTGCTGGACTGGCGGCATCGGATCGGGCATAACTTTATTCAATATGCCATGTTTGAGGGGGTCAAGATTACTAGCGGAACGATTGAGGATGGCCGATTTGAAGAATCCTTCACCGCAAAATTCAGGGGCCGGGTGTGGGTCCGGCCCCTGTTCGACGAGCTCAACTCGTCGGTTATGGCGCCGTTAACCCCGTATAATCGCCCACGACTTTGGCGTCGTATGGCGCGTTGAGCTCGTTGAAACCGTTGCCGGGGACAGCGATTTGTCCCTGGGTGAAGTGAATCTTTCCTTTGGTATCGACCTCGATTACCTGATCGTCGAACTGATTGCTGATCAGGGTGTGGCCGTTTTTCAAACGCACGGCCCGGCTCGGTTGCGGCGCGGCGATGCTGCCGGGTTGCGTATTGGTCAGGTATTCCCAGGCGATCTGACCGGCGGGTGTGACTTCGAGGATGCGATTGTTGTTGCCGTCGGTGATCAAGGTGTTGCCGTTGGGCAGACGGCTGGCGAAGGCTGCTCCGTTTAGCTCGGAGCCATTCGGCGATCCGTAATGCCAGACGATGCGATGGTTGCGATCGACTTCGATCACGCGGTTGTTGCTTTCGTCGGCGATCAGGATGTCCCCGTTGGCGAGCAATTCGGCGCTGTTGGGATTGTTGAGCTGGTTGAATTTCGATCCGGCGACTCCGGTCATGCCTTGTTGCCAGACGATCTGCAAGTACTGCGTGACCTCGATCACGCGCTCGTTGCCCTGGTCAGTGATGAGGACGTCGCCGTTTGGCAGGTAAGTGTTTTGCACCGGCGTGTTGAGTTCGTTGAAGCCGGAGCCGGTGACTCCGGCTTGTCCGTATTGCCAGACGATTTCGCCGGCCTCGTTGATCAGCATGACGCGGTTGTCGGCGCAGCCATTGGGGCAGGTGGGCTCGCCTCCGGGAGGCGCGCCGGTTCCGGCGACCAGGCTTAGATTGCCGACGCGTTGAAAGTCGTTGGGCGCGACTACCGAAGTCGGGCCGGGAGTGGAAGAGCCATCCCCGAATGACCAGAGGATCTCGTTGGTCGCGGGATCAACTTCCAGCACGCGGTTGTTGAACTGATCGGAGATCAGGATGTTTCCACGCCGGTTATAGCCGTCGGCCGCGGCTGCGAGAGTGGCGCACGCGAAGACGACTGCCAGCAGAGCGGCGAAAGAAGTGATTTTGGCGGAAAATTTCATGAGGAATTCCTCCTGGGATGCAGGCAGTTCGCTTCGAGGGGGCTGCTTTCAAGAGTGAGCCAGAAGCGGCAATCCTGCCAGAAAAAATCTACGTGGGGGAGTGTGAGGAGTTGTCAAAAAACTGTCACTTTCTTGTCAATTATTGAAAAAACCGCTCGCATCAAAAGCCCTTGGTGAGCCTTGGTGCCCTTCGTGGTTGCTGCTTTTTTCTCGCGTCGCGGCCAGTTGATTCCTTCACTTGATAGGTCGGCCGCTGCTTGTCGATATTTTTTCAATGATGGTGAGAAACGTTGGTCCCCTTGGCGCTTGGCGCGGTTAGAGCTTATGCTGAAAGGAGATTGAAAGGCTCAGGTTTTATTTACCGATGATTTCGCTTCGCCTTTATACCCTGGCGCTAAGCACAATTGCTGTGGCCCTGGCCAGTTATGCGTTGTTGCGGCGCAAACCTGCCAATGCCGACGAGGTCGAGCGGCAGCGCCGCAGTTGGCTGAATACAGTTGGACGCATTACGGATGGCACGGTGATCGATGTCCAGGAAATTGTGACGGCCATAGGACGGCCGGCGACCATGCTGATTTATCAGTATGACGTGGCGGGCGTTTCTTACGAGGCTTCGCAGGATGTTACCTATCTGCGGCAGTGGATCAATCTGCATTCCTGCCGTCTCGGCGTGC
The DNA here is from genome assembly GCA_049511995.1 of Terriglobales bacterium. GTDB lineage: Bacteria > Acidobacteriota > Terriglobia > Terriglobales > Acidobacteriaceae > Acidiflorens. Next base: position 17,289 of record JBEKXO010000069.1, on the reverse strand, counting down.
CTACTTCCGTGAAGTACGATGCGCGCAATCCGGGGAATTCAATGGTGATCGCCGAGGGGTGGATGGGGCTGCGACAGTAGAACCGAGGTTAGAGGTCAGAGGTCGGATTGCAGAGGTAAAACCGTCTGGTGAATGCCGGTGGCTGGGCAGGGAGTCTTAGGGTTTGGCGAAGTTGTCGTCGCCTGCGGATTGCACGAAGTTCTCTTATGAACTGATGGTAAAGCCAAGTTTCCCGATAATGGCTACGAATCTTTTCTTTACTGCACCGTTACTTTGACCTTCGCTGTGGTCCTCCCATACTGATTCGTTGAATAGAGCGTGTAGGTCGTCGTCGCTGTGGGCACGACTGTCGCGGAATTTCCTCGCATCACTCCTACCTGGGGCGAGACGATGTTGTATTCGCCGTTGGTGACGGTCCAGGTCAACGTCACGGTCGATCCCGCGGAAACGGTTTGCGGATTCGCAGTGAAACTGGCGATTGTCGGGTTCGGTCCCTGCGGAATGTTCGACTGCGTGTAGATCGGGTTCATCAAAACTACTTCGAACGCCGAGGCCGGAACGGTTTTCAATTCGCCGAGGTCGTTGTTGTCCCAGCGACTGTCGGGGTCTCCGGTGACGAACATGGAGCTACCGTTGTCGGCCATGATCATTCCGTATTGCTGGAGCGCGGCCAGAATCACTTTGGATTGCGGCGGAAATCCGGAGATGTCGTAGCTTGCTTTCAGACGCAGACGCATGCCCATCGGAGCGGCATAAGGATTGGTTGAATTCGCCGCCCAGTGGCTGGCGGGCGGAGTGAATGCCGCCTGGCTGTTTTGCAAGGTGAAGCGCAGGGCGTGCTGGATTGCTCCGGCGGCAACTTCGTCGTAGCGCGCCAAGCCGGGGAAGATTGGGAGGCCGGCGGCGTCGGCGGAGGTCCAGGTATAGGGCCGTTGGTCTTCGTTCGGCAAATCGCCGTTCAGCAAATCCCAGACGGCGGCAGAACCGGCGTCCCAGTTGTCATTCTTGAGCAGATGCGAATTGTAGAGTTCGTAGAGCCAGCAGTTGTCGCGATCGAGGACGAGCACGTGGCGGTCTCCGTTGCCGGGTTTGGGATAGCCCTCGATGGGCGCGTTAGGAGGAACGGGCATGGGGCCGGGATCGCTCTCGCTGCCGTATTCGGTAAAGTTGATTTTCACGAGCGGCGTGCCGCTGACGACGATGTACGGGATGCCGATGGATTGTCCGGCGTAGAGTCCGGAGCCGAAATCGGGATGCAGAGGCGTCGTGCCTCCGATGAAATTGATGTAGTTGTCGGAGTTGGGATCGACGGGGGCGCTCGCGATGTTCTGGTTCCATAGATTGTTGGCGGGGAACGGGATGAATCCGTTGAGGCTGGCGCCGATGCCCAGGGATACGGCGCTGCAATTCGATTGCGCGGGCGCGGTTGCGGCTAAACAAAGAATTATGAGGAGACTGGAAAGAGCGGTTCGCATTGACGTTACTCCGCGGAGGATTCGAAGCGGCGATACGGGCACGATAGCACGGGGCTGGGATGGGGTGGATACTCGGATGTGCCAGTTTGGCTCGGCCGATTGGGCGGGTGGGGTGGTGTCCTATTTCGTGGTTGTAAATGTTGCTGGTAGATAATTTTTCCTGAATCTGCAAAGTTCGTTAACCACCAAGGGCACTGAGGTTCACGAAGGAGTTCGCGGACTGCGGGTGTTCGCCTTCTAATTTTCCGCCTTATAATCGGGGGATGAAGCGGGTTGTCCATGCTGCTTGTCCGCATGATTGTCCGGATGCTTGCAGCGTTCTGATTACGATCGAGGAAGGGCGCGCTACCAAGATTCAGGGGGATCCTGAGCATCCGGTAACGCGCGGGTTTCTTTGCGCTAAGGTGGCTAAGTATTTGGATCGGGTTTATTCGCCGGGGCGGGTGCTTTATCCGATGCGGCGGGTTGGAGCTAAGGGGCCGGCAGCTCGCCGACCGCACGCGGACAAGAGTGTCCGCGCCACACAGTCTGAAACGACACAAATTGCTGCCACACAAACCGCGTTTCAGCGGATTTCCTGGGATGAGGCGCTGGATGAAATTACACGGCGGTTTCGGCTCGTTGCTGATGAGTTTGGGCCTGAGGCTATTCTTCCCTACTCTTACGGCGGCACGCTGGGGGCCCTTAACGGCGCCTCGATGGACCGGAGATTTTTTCATCGGCTAGGCGCTTCGCAATTAGAACGCACCATCTGCTCGGATGCGGGCGAAGTGGGGCTGCAGTCGGTGATTGGCATCAAGATGGGGACGGAGCCGGAGCAGTTTGCGCATTCGCGCTACATCATTGCGTGGGGTTCGAACATTCACGGCAACAACGTGCATCTTTGGCCCTTCATTGAAGAGGCGCGGCGCAAGGGTGCGAAGCTGGTGGTGATTGATCCGTATCGCACGCGGACGGCGAAGCTGGCGGATTGGTATTTGCCGATTAATCCGGGGACGGATGCGGCGCTGGCGCTCGGGTTGATGAATGTCATCATCGGCGAAAATCTTTTTGATGGCGATTATGTTTCGCGTTACACGGTTGGGTTTGAAGAGCTGAAGGCTTGCGCGGAGCAGTATCCGCCGGAGCGAGTGGCGCAGTGGACGGGGATTTCGGCGGACGATATTCGCAAGCTGGCGCGCGAGTATGCGACGGTGCGGCCGTCGGTGATTCGCGTCAACTACGGTATTCAGCGCTCGGACGGCGGCGGCATGGCGATGCGTGCCGTAACGATGTTGCCTTGTTTGATTGGATCGTGGAAGGAAGTTGGCGGCGGGCTTCAGCTTTCGACCAGCGGAGCATTCGGATTTAATTCGGACGCGCTGCGGATGCCGGAGTTGATGAATAAGGCGCTGGGACGCCCGGCGCGCATGGTCAACATGGTGCAGCTTGGCACTGCCCTGAATACACTGACAGGGCCTCCGATCAAGGGGCTGTTCGTTTATAACTCGAATCCGGCGGCGGTCTGCCCGAACCATAATGAAGTGGTGCGCGGATTGAAGCGGGATGATCTTTTTACCGTCGTCCACGAGCAATTTTTTACGGACACGACCGACTATGCGGATATCGTTTTGCCAGCTACTACTTTTTTCGAGCACAAAGACCTGCAGAGCGCTTACGGCCATTATTTCGTGCAGATTTCCGACCAGGCAATCGATCCGCTGGGTGAGTGCCGGTCGAATGTCGAGGTGTTTCGCGCGCTGGCCGAGCGCATGGGATTTGAGGATGAGTGTTTCCGCGAAACAGTGGACGGGATGATCGACCGTGCGCTGGATTCGGGGAATCCGCGGCTTCAGGGCATTACGCGCGAGCGACTGGAAGACCATCATTTCGTGAGGCTGAATCTTGGGACTGAAACAGGAGACTTTCTTCCATTCGCGCAAGGCAACTTTCCCACTCCCAGTGGCAAGGCTGAGTTTTATAGCGAGTTCTTGAAATCTCGCGGGCTTGATCCGGTGGTTGCTTTTTCTCCGCCTGGCGAATCGCGGCATGGCTCTGGATCGAAGTCCGGCTTCCCGCTTGAGCTTCTGGCGCGCAAGCCGGACAACCATTTGAATTCTTCGTTTGCTAATGTGCCATCAGTGCGCGAGTTGGAACCGGGTATGGCGGAACTCGAGATGCACCCGAGCGATGCTCGGGCGCGCGGCGTGTGCGATGGCGATCAGGTTCGCGCCTTCAATTTGCGTGGGGAAATCGTGCTTCAAGCCCGCGTGAACGGTTCTGTTCCTCTTGGAGTGGTTGCGGCGCGGCTTGATTGGGCGCGATTTAGCCCGGGAGGTCGCAATATAAATGTCCTCACCTCAGAAAAACTTACCGACATGGGCAACGCGGCGACGTTCTATTCCGTCTGTGTTGAAGTAGAACCTTTTCGGGCGTGACTCACGGGGAGATTTTTGTCTCCGCCTTGGACGGTTCTCAATCTCTACCGTATAATTACCGTTTTCCTAACTCTAGTTTTTCGAGGTAGTTGCAATTCATTGCCATCATCAGGTAATCCCTGTCCGGGCGCAGCGGCACGGTCGGGACGCGGCTTCGCGGAACGAGCGGAAGTGCTCTCCATCTTCTTCCTCACCAAGAGTTTGCGGGCGTAGCTCCGCCTGGAATTTCGCGCTCATTTTATCGACATTTTTGCTGCTGACCGTGACCGTGTTCGCACAATCGGATCTCATCGTCGAAATCAGGGTTCACGGCAACCGCCGCATTCCCGCCGATACGGTCAAGGCGCGCATCTTCAGCAAGGTTGGCGACGTTTATGACCAGGCCGCCATCGAGCGTGACTTTAACGCGCTCTGGAACACCGGCTACTTCGAGGACATACGCTTTGAGCGAGAGCAGAGCGACAAGGGTTGGATCATCCACATTTATCTCAAAGAGCGGCCCACCATTCGCGAGATCAATTACACCGGCTTGAACGCGGTTTCAACGAGCGATGTGCTTGATCGGTTCAAGGAGCGCAAGGTCGGGCTTTCGGTGGAGAGTCAGTACGATCCCACGAAGATCAAGAAAGCTGAAGTTGCGCTGAAGGAATTGCTGGCCGAGCACGGGCATCAGTTTGCGACGATTCGCAGCGAAATCCGTGCCATCCCGCCCGCGGCGGTCGCTGTCACTTTCGTGATCAAAGAGGGGCCAAAGGTTAAGGTGGGACGCATCATTTTCCGCGGCAATCGGCACATCAACGACCGCACGCTGCGAGCGGCGATGAAGAATCTAAGGCCGATCGGCATCCCGCACTCGATCTTTCTTGAAAACCTGTTTTCCAAAACCTACGACGCCACCAAGCTTGAGGAAGACACGGAGCGGGTGCGCGCCGAGTACCAGAACCGCGGCTATTTCAAGGTGCTGGTCGAGGATCCGAAGGCTGAGATTCACGACACTGGACATCCAGGCTTCCACATTCCCTGGATTCAGGGCGGGGTGGGAAAAGCTGTCGATATCACTATGCCGATCGAGGAGGGCGATCGTTATCGCCTGGGCGGCATTACGTTCAAGAACAACAAAGCCATACGCAACACGGTCGCGCTGCGTAATCTTTTCCCGATGAAGGACGGCGACATTTTCAGCCGCGAGAAAGTGGCCAAGGGTTTAGAGAATTTACGTAAGGCGTATGGCGAGGCCGGGTACATCAACTTTACTTCGGTGCCCGACACCAAGTTCGACGATGTGAAGAAGACGGTGAATCTGGAAATCGACGTCGACGAGGGCAAGCAGTTCTATGTACGCCGCATCGAGTTCCAGGGCAACACGACGACGCGCGACAAAGTCATCCGTCGCGAGATTGCGCTCGAGGAAGGGCAGATCTACAACTCGCGTCTGTGGGAGGTCAGCTTACTCCGCCTGAACCAGTTGGGATATTTCGATCAGCTCAAGCCGGACGATCCGAATACCACCGAACGCCATCTCGACGAAAAGAATGGCACGGTCGACCTTAGCTTGAAGGTCCATGAAAAAGGAAAGAACAGCATCGGGCTGCAAGGCGGCGTCAGCGGACTGGCCGGCGCTTTCGTGGGTCTCAACTACAGCACGAACAATTTCCTAGGATTGGGCGAGACGCTGTCTGTGCAGGCCAGCCTCGGCAGCCGGCAACGCGACCTGGTGTTCGGATTCACCGAGCCTTACTTGTTTGACCGCCCGATACAGTCGGGTTTCAACATTTACACGCGCAAGACGAACTATAATCAGGCGCGACAGTATGCCATTTTGACGGGACAAAATCCGAACCTGCCCTCGGCCTATCTGCAAAATCTGCAGAACTACTCGCAGTCGAGCACCGGAGCCAGTTTTAACATTAGTTATCCGCTGCGCGGGAAGCGTTCTTTTAAGCGGCTGGGCATCAGCTACTCATTCGACCGATCGTCGCTGATCGCGGTCAGCAGCGCTTCGAAGTTGTTGTTTGAGAATCTGAACTTCCGCGGCATCAGCGGGCCGAACGCGCTGAGCGGCATCATCACCAGCAAGATCACGCCCAGCTTGACGATGAACACGCTCGATTCGAACTATGCGCCGCACCATGGCAAGAGCCTGTTTATTGGCGGAGAATTGGCGGGTATCGGCGGCACGGTGCATACCATTCGGCCGATTGTTCAGTACAAGCAGTTTTTCCCGATGCAGAAGCGGCGCAATGCTCTTGGCTACAACGTGCAAGCGTCGTTTATTTCGGGATATGACGGAGTGGTTGCGCCTCCGTTTGAGCGGGCTTACCTCGGCGGCGAAAACGATCTGCGCGGATTCGACATTCGCACCGTCTCCCCGATCGCGTATCTGCCGAGCGTACAAAACATAGCACTTAAGAATCCTGACGGATCGTACGTCCCGGCGAACCCGCGCTTCCCCGTGCAGCTCAGCTCGTCAGGCGCGTGCGTCAGCAACTGCTGGAACATTCCAATTCCGTATCAGCAACTGGTCACGCCGGGCGGAGATTTCAGCATTCACGGCAACCTTGAATACCGCATTACGATTGCAGGCCCGGTGGCGATTGCGCCATTCGTTGATATTGGCACCGATCCTATTTTGCGCTCGTCGCAGCTGCAGATCAATCCAGTGCAATATCAGACTTTGGTCAGCACGCTATTTGGCTGCCCGCAGTTGAGCACCGCTTACAGCTGCCAGGGCGGGCAGACCATCACCAATATCCCGCCCGATCTTCGGGCGGTGCCGGGCACGAACTGGGTTCCGCGCATGTCTACGGGGCTGGAGTTGCAGACGATGCTTCCAGTGGTGAATGCGCCATTCCGCATTTATTACGCTTATAACGCGCTGCGGCTCGATGGGAACGCGTACCCGCCGATACAGATCACGCCCAGTATGTTCCCATTCGCGGTGAACCCGGGCGCCGCGACCTACACCTACAACTACACGCGATCGACATTGGTCGCTCCGTTCAGGCTGCTGGAACCGAGGAAGACGTTCCGGTTTACGGTGGCGACGACGTTCTAGCTGTCAGCTCTCAGTTATCAGCTTTCGGTAACATCAAGAGCTTTTACCGCAGAGGACGCCGAGATCGCAGAGAGGATCGGGATCCTACGGTTGCTTTTCGCCGACCTTTCTCAGCGCACTCGGCGGTGAAAGATTTTCTCTTGATAGCTGACAGCTATTCGATCTGCACTAACCCGCTAGCGGCTGCCGGCACTGGGTGTTGCGGGGCTCGCCATGCATCCAGCACCGAGACTTGGTGGACGCAGGAGACGGTGCAATGGGGAGCGCAGGGTTTTTCTGCCTGGAATTCGCGGCGAATATCGGAGAGTGTGTATTTCTCGAGCGGAATACCGGGATAGCCGCGCTGCTGCGAGCAATAGTGGACGAGGCCATCCTCGCAGATGTAGAGATAGCGCGCGCCGGCGCGGCAGCGCCACTGATTGGGGCGTCCGAGAGCGATGTTGTCCTGGAAGGCGTTCACACGGGTGAAGCTGCGCTTCTCGAGATTTTTCATCTCGTGATAGACACGCCGCTCTTCGTCGTTCAAGGGCTGCAACTGGCCGGTGCCGTCGTGGATGATTCCTATGGTTGAACTGAAGCCCAGTTCGAGCGCGCGCTTGCCGATGGTGAGGGCGTCTTGGGGATTGCTTACTCCGCTGCCTACTACGGAATTGATATTGACGTGAAACTCGGCGTGCTCGGCCAGCAGCTCTAATTTGCGGTCGAGAACTTTCAGGCTCTTCTTCGAAACCTCATCGGGGTTTACGTTGTCGATCGAGATCTGGAGCCATTCCAGGCCGGAGCGATTGAGCCGCTTGATGCGGTCGGCGACCAAGAGATAGCCGTTGGTGATGAGGCCGGAGACGATTCGACGCCTGCGCATGTGGTGGATGATGTCGTCCAGTTGCGGATGGAGTAGGGGTTCGCCGCCGCTGATGGTGATGACCGAGGTGCCGAGATCGCCGAGCAGGTCGACGCGGTGGAGCATTTCGTCGGTCGGAACCGGCTTCGAGAAATCGTCGAACTCATTGCAGTAGGTGCAGGCCAGGTTGCAGCGGCGGATGGGGATGAGGTGCGCTAACAACGGATGGTCGGTCGACACTACCGCCTTGAGGATTTGCCACAATCCATGAACGTTGCGTTCCGCCGCCTTGAATTTGCGGCGCCATGCCAGGGACCTGCTTGTCGTTGTCGGTGTCAGAATTGTTGACCTTTATATCTATTTCACCACAGCGGCGTGCAAGTGGCCAATTTCGCACAGCATTTGGCGGGAAAGCGGGGTTGAATGGCGATTCGGCCCACTTGCTCGACCCAGGGCCTTCGCGACAAGTGAAACAGATTGCAACCGCGGCATGATACCTTGCGGCGGCTACGGGCGGGCAGCACAGATATTTGTTGAAGTTGGGGGGAATTCACAGGCTGTCGAAACGGCAGGAGATTTGCTGGCTGATTGGCTATAATGTCTATTTTTATAATCGACATTAGATTTATCAGCTTGCGTGGAGCCAGCCTTGGCCAGTCCCCAAATCGATGCTCTGATTGTTGGAGGCGGATTCAGCGGGACCATGCTCGCGGTGCAACTACTGCGGCGGAGCGCGTCATTGTCTGTCGCGGTCTTGGATCGAGGCGGGCTTCCTGGCCGGGGGCTGGCCTACAGGTCTCCTCATCGATTTCATCTGCTCAATGTGCCGGCGGGGCAGATGGGTGCTATTCCGGACGATCCCGAGGGTTTTCTGCGCTGGGCGCGGAGCAATTATGACGCCTCGATGAAGGCGCGCAGCTTTCCGCCACGGGCGGTCTACGGACAGTATCTGGGCAACGTGCTCGACTCCACGGTTGCTGAAAAGGGTCGCGACCGCTTTCGCTGGATTCAGGATGAGGCGCTGTCACTGCAACGGCGCAAGAACAAGTTTGCTTTGCAGCGTAAGAATCTGGATGGTCCGGAGCTGCTGGCGCGCGCGGTGGTTTTGGCGACCGGAATTTTTCCGCCCGGCGCTCCCAGAATTCCGGGGCTTGGGGCCAGTAGTTCTGGTTCTAACGCTATCGGCAGCTCGTTGTATGTGCAGTTTGCGTGGTCCGCGCACGCGCTTGAAAATTTGCCTCGCGAGGGGAGCGTCCTGCTGCTCGGTTCCGGCCTGACGAGCGTCGACATGATCATGGCGCTGAAGTCGAAGGCATTTCGGGGCACGATTCACGTGCTTTCGCGGGAAGGCCTGATCCCCGCGCGCCACCAGCCGATCCGACCGTGGCCGCTTTTCTGGAATGAGGATTCTCCACGAACCGTCCGCGGGTTGTTGCGATTGATTCGAGAACAGGTCGAGGCGGCGGCCGAGAAAGGCATCGACTGGCGCAGTGTTGTCGACAGCTTGCGTCCGGTAACGCCGCAAATCTGGCAGTCAATGCCGGTCAGCGAGCAGAAGCGATTTCTGCGTCATGCCCGGCCTTATTGGGACGTACACCGCCATCGCCTGGCCCCGGAAATCGCGGACATTTTTTCGGACATGGAGGCGGAGGGGCAGATTCGATTTCACACCGGGCGGATTACACGTTATGCCGAAGATGGCAACCTGGCGGAAATTGTGTATCAGGAGCGCGGCAGCGACACGAGTAAGCGCCTGCACGCTCATCGCGTAATTAACTGCACAGGCTCCGAGACCGACTGCCGTCGCATTGACGATTCGCTGATCACCAGCCTTTTTGCGCAGGGACTCGCCCATCCTGATGCTTTGTTTCTGGGGCTCGATGTCGATGCGCGTGGCGCTCTTATCGACTACCAAGGTAAGCCATCGCGCTCGCTCTTTACGATCGGGCCTACGAGAAAAGGGCAGCTTTGGGAGACGACGGCGGTTCCTGAAATTCGGCTGCAAGCGGAGCAGCTTGCCGAGCACCTTGTTGGGACGCTAGAGACGGACTCGCAAGAGGACGAATGGCTCGAACCCGCTGTGTAGAAATTAGACCTAGAGATTAAGCGCAGAAATTATCAAGCCTCTTCGCCAATTTTTTCGTGTCCCGCAACGCACGGCGCAACATTTCTCTGGCTTCAACTTAAACACGGTGCTTTTCGCCATTCGCCCCGTCGAAGGCGTGCGATACTGAAATTTATGGCGCTGCCTGATTTCACGCCGCGTGTGGGGAACGATCCCAAGTCGGTGGTGATTCATTTGACTACGGGAGCGGGCCTGGATATTGAGTGGAAGGATGGCCACCGGTCCATCTATACGTTTTCTTTTTTGCGGGACGCCTGCCCCTGCGCGCTGTGCGAGGATGAGCGGACGAAGGCGGGGCGCAAGGCGGGCGAACCGGCGAAGCTGGCTCCGGGAGCGCTGCCAATGTTTAAACCGGCAGTGAGGGCGCTGTCGGCGGAAGCGGTGGGTAAGTACGCGCTGCGCTTTGCGTGGAACGATAATCACGACTTAGGGATTTATTCGTGGTTTTATCTACGGGAAGTTTGCCCTTGCGCGGAGTGTGCGGCGGCGCGGAAGTGAGTCGCGAAGGCTGCGTTTGCCGATAAATTTATGGACAGCCGTCCAGAGGCTTTAACGCCGCGAGTGGAAGCAAAACTGGTTGCGCCGCTATGGCACTCGCTGGGCCTCCTGATCATTCTGCTGGCGATTTCTTTGGGGCTCTTGCGCATGCAGAGTCGCACTCCCGCAACCGGCGAGCAGCAGCACGGGAATGTCATCGTCTACATCTCCGTCATTGCCTCCGAGTGGGCGATGACATTTTACGTATGGCTGGGCGGACTGATCCCCGGGGCCACCAGGCTGCGCGATCTCGTGGGCGGGCGCTGGAGTAACAGGAAAGAGGTTCTGCGCGACATCGGTCTGGCTGTAGCGTTGTGGATCGCAGTTACCGGCGTGGGGATGTTAGCGGGTCTCGTTCTGCGACCCCATATCGAACCGCTCGCATTTCTGAGCCCCCGAGGAGTCGCTGAAGTCGTTCTCTGGGTGGTGATGTCAGTCACGGCGGGATTCTGTGAGGAATTGGTGTATCGCGGTTATCTGCAGAAACAATTCCTGGCTTTGACGGGGAATGCCGCCCTTGCAGTATTGGCGCAGGCTCTGCTCTTTGGTGTGGGACACTGGTACCAGGGAATTAAGATGGTGATCATAATCACGCTGCTGGGCCTGCTCTTCGGAGGTTTCGCATACTGGCGCAAGAGCCTGCGCCCGGGCATGATTGCTCATGCATTGGGCGATATTGCTAACTTAATTGCGTGAACTCATGACCATCTACGTGCTGTGAAAACCGCAGCGGCTCAGAAGCAGTGAAGATACAAGCTCTGTTCTTCGCTTCGCCATCCTCCTTTCGAGAGTAAAGTGTAAACACTGCGATGATTTCGATCAGCAACCACGGCGCAATACGGCAGTTGCGGCTGAATCGTCCGCCGGTGAATGCACTCAACCTGGAATTGGTCGCGGCGTTGCGCCAGGCTGTGGAAGCGGCTCCGCAAGACGGCGCGCGGGCGCTGGTTCTGTCGGGCGCGCCCGGAAGATTTTCCGCAGGTCTGGATGTGCCGCTGCTGCTCGGTTTGGATCGTGCGGCGATGGCGGCGCTTTGGCGCGAATTTTACGCGCTGCTGAAGGCGCTCGCCGGTTCGCCGATTCCAATTGTTGCGGTGATCACGGGTCATGCGCCTGCGGGCGGGACGGTGCTGCCACTGTTCTGCGATTGGAGAGTGGGCGCGGAGGGAGAATTCAAGCTGGGGCTGAGCGAGGTGCAGGTGGGAATAATTTTGCCTCCGATGGTTCTGGCAGCGCTGCGGCGACAGATCGGCCCGCGGCAAGCGGAGCGGCTGGCAGTCACGGGGGCGCTGATCTCGCCGCAAGAGGCTTTGCAGGTCGGCTTGCTCGATGAAGTGGTTGCGGTCGATCGCGTCGTCGACCGCGCGCTGGAGTGGTGCCAGACGTTGTTGGCCTTCCCCGCGGAAGCAATGGCGGTGACGCGGAGGAACTCGCGCGCCGATTTGGTTGCTCTCTGCGCCAATTTCGAGGCGGAAATCGATGTCGTCACGGAAGGTTGGTGGAGTCCTGAGACGCAACGCTCGTTGCGGACAATGGTGGATCGGCTCAAGAAGAAGTCCAGCTAGATGTTGGATCGGGAAAAAGTCAGTTCTGCGGTGGTGACACGGTTCGTTCCGACAAAATGAAAATACAGATTCGGCTGGCCGACGTGGGCGATATTCCTGCGCTGCGGAAGTTGATTGAGGCGTCGGTGCGTGGATTACAGGCGGGGGATTATTCCGCGGTCCAGTTGGAGAAGGCGCTGCAGACGGTTTACGGGGTCGATACACAACTGATTTCCGATCGAACCTATTTTGCAGCCGAGGAAGTGGAAGAGTTGGGAGTGGAATCGTCGAGAGCGCCGCTGCTGGTTGGTTGCGGCGGGTGGAGCAAGCGTAAGACTTTGTATGGCGGCGATCAGTTTGCGGCGCGCGAGGATTCGTTGCTCGATCCGGCGCGGGATGCGGCGAAGATTCGCGCGTTTTTTGTGCATCCGGCGTGGGCGCGGCGGGGCATTGGCAGCATGATTCTGGAGGCATGTGAGACGGCGGCGGAGGCGGCTGGGTTTCGGCGGCTGGAGATGGGAGCGACGCTGACAGGCATCCCTTTTTACCGGACCAAGGGGTACGTGGAATTGGAGGCGGTGGAGGCACCGTTGGGGGATGGATTGACGCTGCCGATTGTAAGGATGGGGAAAAGCGTTGGCTAGAGATCTGTCATTTGCTGCAGACCGCTATGGCGAGTGACGCGGCGTGGGAGAACGCAAGGTCCCTCCGCTGCGCTTGGCTTCGCCTGCGCTTCGGTCGGGATGACAGATTTGTTTAGTGCGTAAGAGTCGTCGGCCACACATCGAGTGCACATCGGGCTCACTGCGGGGAAACTACCTACTGGCTCACGATGGCGTCGAGGTAATGGTTTAGAAGTACTTCTGCCTGGCCTTCGTAATCCATGAACATTATGCCGTTGCCGAATTGCGGATGGCGGGTGACTATGCGTCCGTGAATGACGATGGGCTGCCCATCGAGCCACAGTTTGACTTGAACGCGGCCGCCGACAGGCAGCGGCATCATCAGTTGGATGTAACAGCCGCCTCGGCTGAGATCGGTAGTTTCCATGCGTAGAGGAACGTCGCTGCCTTCCTGATGGAGTTCGACCTGGACCTGGACCGTGCGGCGGGGATAGCGGCGACGATCGCGTTCGGTCAGAACGGCGGTAGAAGAGTGCGCGTTGGGGGAATCCATCCGTTGTCTCCGGGGCCAGCAGCGTTCGACGGCTCGCGTGGTCCCTGTTTTCATCATCGGCATTGAGGGCGGATGAGTCTAGGTCATGCGTCACAGGCGCGAGGTTACGAAGGGTGCATGACGCGCGGAGAAAGTCTTCCCAACTGTGAATTTCTCCTTAATTGGGTCAGGGCTTTACGCCTAGCTCGGTATAGAGTTCGGCCGGTTTGTAGATCACTCCGTCTTTAACCACTAGGGCAGTCTTTCTGATGTCGCTGATGTTCTTTGTGGGATCGCCGTCGACGAGAACCAGGTCGGCTAGTTTGCCGGGGGCGATGGAGCCTAGATCTTTATCCATACTCATGATGCGGGCGGCGCTAAGCGTGGCGTCTTGCAGGACTACGTTGGCGGGAATGCCGGCCTGGACGTCGAGTTCGAGTTCGCGATGGAGAGCGAATCCAGCCATGTTGTCAGTGCCGTCTTCGATGGAAAGGCCGGAGCGATAGAGAAGCCCAGCAAACTCGATCATCTTGGCGAAAGATTTTTTGTAGGTGTCTTCCATGCCGGGAGGCGGAGTCATTCCGGCGGTGAGAAGGTTGCGGCGGACCTGCGCGGGCAGACGATTGGCGACGGAAAGAAAGCCGGGCGAGATTTGGCCGGGACGGGCCATGTATTGGTCTTCGAAAACGGTGAGCGTGAGATCGAGTTTGGTGTGGTGATCCTGCAGGAGCTTGATGAAGTCTTGGACCTTCGCGGAGTTGAGATCGAGGCCGGCGGTGATTTCTCCCGGTTTGGTGAGGCGGGCGATGGTGTTCGTGTTTTTGATTTCGGGGAAGAAGTTGAGGACGAGAAAGTTGATGTGCTGAATTTCGTCGTAGCCGTCCTCTACGCATTGTGAGGCGATCATGTTAGCGGGGATGTGTCCGCTGACGCGGAGGCCGTTTTTGTGGGCTTCGTCGATGATCACCGGGACGAGCTCGGGCTTGACCGAGCTGTAGATTTTTATTTGCACGTAGCCGAGGCGCTTGTAGTTGTCGACGGCGGCGCGGGCTTCGGCTTCGGTGGAGACGAGAACTTTGGTGGGTCCGTGAAAGGCGTCGGGACTGTCGATGATGCCGGCGAGGACGATGCGAGTGCCGATCTCTTTTCCGTCGGCGATGCGCTGGCGGCGGGCCAGGAGCGAGTCGGTGTCGTTGGCGAGATCGCGGACGGTGGTGACTCCGGCGGCGAGATTGAGGAGGCCGTCGTTATCGCCTACGTGGGCGTGCATATCCCAGAGGCCGGGGAGGAGGGTTTTGTTGGTGGCGTCGATGGTCTCGGGTTGGAGGTTGCCTAATGCCCCCCCATAGCCACTTTGAAACGACCACAGCTTTTGTATCCGATTGCCGGTGATTACGACGACCTGGTCCGGAATAACTTTTCCGCTCTCGGCGTCGAACACATTCGCATGTTTGAAGACAATTCCGTAGGGCGCGTGATGGGCAAGTTTGGTGGCCAGATCGGCGGAGCGGGATTCTTTGATCTTGCTTTGGGCGGCGATCAGGGCGGGGACAGAGGCTTCCCAGCCTTCGGGAACGATCGAGCCCCATTCGTCGACGGTGCCGAAGAACTTGTCCTTGTCGAAGAACCTGCATGTCTCGCAGCCCTCGTTTGCTAGCCAGACATAGGTGGGGGAGAAATCGAGTCCGGCGATGGCGTAGAGGGTGACGTGCTTTTTGTGTCCGCTCGCTTCAACGTCCAGCTCGGTCATGCGCTGGACGCGAGCTTCGCCTTCGGGGAGAAGAGCGATTTTGCCTCCGTTTTGCAACGCGGCCTGGGCGAGGAGAGCGATCTCGGCGGGTCCGCCGTTGAGGGCTAAATAGAAGGCGGAACCTGAGGCTTTCTTTTCACCTTGTTCGGCGGTGTTTTTCCAGCGCGCCGTGCCTGATTCGAGAGAATAATGTTCGTCGACGGGCGATTTCAGATAATCGTTGCCGGTAACTGCTTCGGAGACTGGGATTCCGTTTGCGCCGAGTTTTAGAACGCTGGTGGTTTTGGGGCCGCGGCCCCGGTCGTTGAACTGGAAGAAAATGTGGAGCGTGCCATCGGAGGCGGTCCAGACGGCTTGCTGGCCAGCCAGAGTGCCCATCAACAACATCGAGTAATGTTCGGCGGTGGCGGGAATCTCGGCGGGCAGGGCGGGGGCGGCGGAGGGCGTTTGCGCGCTTACCGCGGCGGTGAGAAGGATGAAGATAAATATCTTGTGCATGTAACCTTTCTGGAATGAGGTCAGAGGTTAGATTGCAGAGGTGAAAAGCCCGGAAATCGGCATCTAGGTTTTACCTCTTCAATCTTACCTCTGCAATCTGACCTCTCACCCGTGCGCTACAGTATAATCTTCGATTTGACGAAACTACATGACTGACCCTATACGCACTACGCCTTACGAGCCGGAGCCGGTGAAGACCGGCATGGATATTGGCGACATTCTCAGGATCCTGCCGCATCGCTTCCCTTTTCTGTTGATCGACCGGGTAGTCGAGCTGGAGCGAATGAAGAGGATCGTTGGGCTCAAGAACGTGTCGATCACCGAACCTTTTTTCCAGGGACATTTTCCGGACAAGCCGATCATGCCGGGCGTGCTGATCGTGGAAGCGATCGCGCAGGCGGGCGGGCTGCTCTTGCTGACGGAGGTTCCGAACCGCGACGAGATGCTGATGGTGTTTACCGGGATCGAGAAGGCGCGTTTCCGGCGTCCAGTGGTGCCGGGAGATCAGCTGCGGATTGAGGTAGTGGTCAAGGCGTGGAGAGTCACGGCCGCTAGGCTTGAGGGTAAGGCGTACGTGGATGGCAAAGTGGCGGCGGAGGCTACGGTGACGTGCCGACTGGTGCCGAGAGCGATGGGAGCGGGAAGTGCGGAGCCGGGAGAGGATTTGTAATTTGCAATTTGTAATTGATAGACCGATCGAAATTACAAATCACAAATTACAAATGGCTTTTCATCCTACGGCAATCGTCGATATTGAAAGCAACATCCATCCCTCATGCCAAATTGGGCCTTATTGTGTGATTGGCCCCAACGTTGAAGTTGGCGAGGGGTGCCGTCTCGATTCGCATGTGGCAATTGAAGGTGCGACGAAGATTGGCTCGGACAATCATTTTTTTCCATTCACTTCGATCGGCCTCGCGCCGCAGGATATCGGTTATGCCGGCGAGCCGACGCGGCTGGAGATTGGCAACCACAATGTGATCCGCGAATTTGTCACGATCAACCGCGCCACGGTCAAGGGCGGAGGATGCACGCGCGTTGGTAGCCACAACCTGATCATGGCCTATACGCATGTTGCGCATGATTGCCAGATCGGGGATCACGTCATCATGGCGAATGCGGCTACGCTTGGCGGGCATGTGACCGTCGAGGATTGGGCGACCGTCGGCGCACTATGCCCCGTGCATCATTTTGTGCGCATCGGGACGCACGCCTTTATTGGCGGAGGGACGACCATTACGCGCGACGTGCTGCCGTTTTCGAAGACCTCCGCCGAGCGCGGGACGCGCGCCTATGGATTGAATGCGGTTGGGCTGGAGCGGCGCGGCTTTAGCAAGGAACGGATTCGGAAAATTCATCATGCGTATCGAGTGTTGCTCACCTCCAGGCTGAATACTTCGCAGGCACTGGAGAAACTGCGCTCCGAGCAGGATCGCGGAGACGATATCGACATGCTCATTCGATTTATCGAGGCGTCGGAGCGAGGGATCATCAAGTAGCGCTACTCACAAGGCCGTTACCCAGGGGCGTTACCCAAGGGCCGCCGCCGCTACTCGCAGAAAATTCTTACTTTTTTCCCGTTTCCTTTTTCGATGTCGATGTTCATGTTTTCGATGGCCTCGGCCCATTCTTTTTCATTCATGGCATAGCCAGCGGAAAAATCGACTCCGAGTTCGGTTAATTTCTCATTGATTTTCGTGGGGAGCACAGCGAGCAGTCCGGTTCCGCTGCGCATGAACGACAGCGGCATGCGAATGTTGACCTGCTCCTGGCCGGGCTTGTCGACTACGATTCGCATGAAGCGGGGCTTTGCGGGCTCGGAGGAGGGGTTGGCATCGGTCTTCGCCTCAGCAGCTGGTTCACCGATTTTTTCTAGAAGCTTCTCGGCGTCG
>JBEKXO010000068.1:0-21393 GCA_049511995.1 Terriglobales bacterium | reverse complement strand
TTATCCTTAATTACTGCGCCGCCCGCGCCGAATCCATATTGCTGCCGGCTGTAACCGTCACCGCCCGACGGAAATCCCGCCAAACCAAGACTCTTGTCCTGCAGATTTCCAAACAGATTGCCGTGCCAATCCGCTCCAGCCGAACGCGTCGCAATCCGCACCGCGCCAGTTGCGTTCAGCGATTGAAATACTTCCGGCGTGGCGCGCGACACGATCACTTCGCGCACCGCCTCAGACGGAAAGTTTTCCGTAGCCGCGCCTTTCGTCTCATCCATCACTTCGACTTCATCCGCGTCATAGTGCGTGGTTCGCCCTGTTTGACTGTTGATCGAAAGCGTCTGGAATCCGCTTTTCCCCGGATCAAGCGCTCGGCCATCGACCGTCTGCACACCCGGTTCCAACTCTCCAGGAGCAAGATAATTGCGACCGTCGATCGGCAAAGTGTTAGGAACATCGCCGCTGAAGGTGCTCCGTAAATGCAGCGGGCCCGGGTTAATCCATTCCAGCCTGAAGTCCGCCGTAACCGCTGTCGCCAAAATCACCGTCACCTTACGATCGACTGGGACTCTATCGCGGGCTTGCGCCCGCACCACATAAAGGCCGGGAGGCAGTGGCTCGCTGACGTAAACTCCGTCCTTGCCGGCAACGACAGACCCTTTGGCGTCGGTCGCCGAGGAGTTATAAAAAACCTTCGCGCCTTCCATCGGCTTGCCATCGTCATCCCGCACCGTACCTTGAATGGTTCCGGTCGTTGGATTCTCAATCGTCTCTTCCTGCGCCCATAGCGAACTCGTAAGCGCGGCAGCAAACGCAAGAAATAAAATGCCGATAGGCAGGGAACGGCGAACACGCGAGCCAAACCATTCAAACAAAGTGATTCTCCTGGGAACAGAACCTCAAATAGAACCTGGAAATGATTCCACGTCTGAGGATTTCTAAGTTTGCACTGTAATCGAAGGAACAGTTTACTAGATGCGAGCACTTCACCGTGGCGATGTACGAGTTTTTCGATGAACCCGAGCCAAGTTGCGAGTTGAAATTAAAGTCAGCGTGTAATCGCGAACTCCAAAATCAGAGATGGCGAATCAAGAAATGCGGGGCTCGGAAAAGCCCAATCGATTTGCCCAAGCCGAAGCGCCAATCCCAAAGATTGACCAGCACCCCAACGGTCATCCGTTCCAGAAAACATCCGGGCGCGGAGAAAAAATACGTAGCTGCCAGAGAAAGTTGCGCGACGGAAATTGCTATAACGGAAATCGCTGCAAACGACCCTTCGTGCGATCGATTACGGGGTAAAATGCCAAGGCTAGTCCCCGATCACGCATACGCAATTTGGTATACCGGCCTTCGTGAGCCTTCCATTATTCATACAGGAAGCCGCATCTTGTTTGCAAACATTTGAAACATATGACCCGGCAGTTTGGAGCAGAAAGTGCCTCTCCATCTCAAACCGTCACGCGTGTCCCTAGTCCCGCACAGAGTGTGACGGCTTAGAAGTACACAATTCCCAGTTCCATTTCTTGGTTCTTTGGAGGAAGCAAATGCACACCCGCAGCGTGAAGTTGGCTTTGGCTCTCCTTTTGGTGGTTTGCGTAGGCAGCGCTCTCCCAGCGTGGGCACAATCGACCAATAGCGGCACGATTGCCGGTGCCGTAACCGACCCCAGCGGTGCCGTTGTAAATGGCGCCACGGTTGCCATTACTGACGCCTCCACCAAGACGACGCGAAATGTCACGACCAACTCGGCTGGACGGTTCATCCTCGTTGATGTCAACCCCGGAGCCTACGAGGTCACTTTCACTAAGCAGGGTTTTTCCACGGCCAAAACCCAGATCACGGTTGAAGTAGGACTTGCGACCACCCTGAACATGGCTCTCCAAATTGGGGGCAGTAGCACTGTCGTGGAAGTGACCGCCGTCGGCAACGAACTGCAAACCATGAACGCCACGGTCGGCAACACCGTCGATAGCAAACTGCTCGATTCGCTCCCCAGTATCGGACGCGACGTCAGCACCTTCGTTGAGTTGCAACCCGGCGTTAGCCCGGAGGGCAGCGTCGCTGGCACCGTCAATGATCAGACTTTCTTCTCGCTTGATGGTGGCAACAACACGAACGACATGGACGGTAACATGTCCACGTACACCAGCACTTACGCCGGTGATCCTAGCGGTGGTGTCGCCAGCCAAAACAATACCAGCTTCTACCTGACTGGTAACCCGACTGGCGTGCTGCCAACCCCCCAGGACAGTGTCGAGGAGTTTAAAGTTAATACCGCTGGCCAGACCGCGGACTTCAACAGTTCGTCAGGCGCGGAGGTCAAAGTCGTTACCAAGCGCGGCACCAATTCCTGGCACGGCACGGCTTACGATTACTACCTCGATAATAGTTTTGGATCAAACTCCTTTCAAAACAATTACAGCAGTGTTCCGCTTCCCAGCTTCCATTACAACCGCTTTGGGTTCGCCGTTGGCGGCCCCGTGATCCCCAAGGAAATCTTGGGCGGAAAGACTTACTTCTTCTATAACCTCGAGGGCTTTCGATGGCCGGACAATTCCGTAACCATTAGCCGCGACGTCCCCTCGCCAGCCCTGCTCGCCGGCAATATTACTGACCCGGTTACGAACACGGTTTATAACTTGCAGACGTTGGACCCGCGAGGTATCGGGCTCAACCCGCTGGTGCAGCAGGTCTGGAGCAAGTATGAGCCAACGTCGAACGCGAGCTGCGTGAACCCTCTCTGCGATGGAACCAACGTGCTGGGATTTAAGGCGAACCTGACTGAACCCGAGAAAAACAATTTCGACGTAGCACGGCTAGACCATGATTTCTCCAAAAACTGGCACTTCATGACGAGCTGGCGTTACTTTAAGTTCAAGACAAACGCCACGGCCGATCAGGTTGATATTGGCGGCTTCTACAGCGGCGACAAGTTAGGTTCACCAGCATCCCAGTCGAGCGATCCGCAGGAAGCTTGGTTTTGGGTAGGAGGCCTGACAACCAACATTACTCCGAACGTAACCAACGACTTTCATTACAGCTATCTTCGCAACTGGTGGCAATGGCAACGAGGCGGAGATACGCCTCAGCTAGGTGGGCTCGGCGGTGCACTTGAAATATTCTCGGGCGAGAGCAACGGGCACACAGACGACCTCGCTCCCTTCAACGTGAACACACAGAACACTCGTACCCGCTTCTGGGACGGACACGATCAACTGGTTCGCGACGACATTTCCATGCTGAAAGGCAATCACCTGTTCCAGTTTGGCGGCCAGTATCAACATAACTTTAACTGGCATCAACGAACCGACAATGGCGGCGGCATCAACTACCAGCCCGTCTATCAACTCGGTGACGGAAGCGGCTCCGGACTCGCCTCGGACTTGGCGATATGTACACAAAACACCGACATTCCCAATTGCGGTACTCTGACTGCGGCGATGCTGGGAATCGTTTCCATCTCCCAGATTGCCTACACTCGCACCGGTTCTAATCTGACGTTAAATCCGCCGCTGACGCCCGCGTTCGACCAAAGCACGATCCCGTACTACAACGTGTACTTCAGCGACACATGGCACATGAAGAAAAGCTTCACTCTCACCTACGGTTTAGGCTGGACTCTGGAAATGCCGCCGACCGAGAAGCAAGGCAAACAGGTTGAACTCGTGGATTCGAGCAACCAACTGGTCGATATACAGAGCTACCTGGCCTCGCGCCGACGCGAGGCCCTGCAGGGCAATGTCTATAACCCCGAGCTGGGCTTTACTCTGGTAGGCAATGCCGAGAACGGATTGAAATATCCCTATGATCCTTACTACGGCGAGTTCAGTCCGCGAGTCGCCGCCGCTTGGAACCCGCACTTTGACGGCAGCTCGCTCCTGGGCAGAGTCTTCGGTCCTGACAGTTCCGTCCTCCGTGGTGGTTATGGGCGTGAATATGGCCGTCTGAACGGCGTAGATCTGGTTCTGGTGCCGTTATTGGGCACGGGACTCATCCAGGCTGTGCAATGCATCGGCGATACCAATCTTCCCGCCCCCAACACTTGCCCCGGAAGCGGCGTTGCCACGCTGAATAATGCGTTCCGAATTGGCGTCGATAGCGCCACGGGACCAGGCACGATCAACGCACCTCTTCCAACACCGAGTACAACCTTGCCCCAACCGGACTACCCCGGCTTTAACGCCATTGCGGCCGGCGCTGGCGAAGCATTGGATCCCCATTTCCGTCCCACTGCTGTCGATTCCTTCGACGTGACTCTACAGCGCCAGCTTTCGAGAAAGACCACGGTGGAAATAGGATACATTGGCCGAAGAATTACTCACGAGTATCTGCCGATCAACATCAATACCGTGCCCTATATGATGACTGTCGGCGGACAGCAATTCGCGCAAGCTTATAAGAACGTCGTGCTGCAATACTGCGGCGGAGTTGCAGGAATGGGCGGCGGCGGTTGCGCAGGCAGTTTCTCCGCTGTCACGGCGCAGCCCTTCTTCGAGGCCGCCCTCGGTGGCCCAACGTCGGCATACTGCAGCACGCCTTTCGGCGGCGTCACACCGGCGAATTGCACCCAGGCCGTGGTACTTCACGAAGGCATCCCCGCCAGCAACTGCGTGCAATGCGCGACCAAGAACCTTCCGAACCAGGAGGTTTGGTCGATGTGGAGTGATTTGGATAATGGACTATTCAACTTCCCGACCACGATGTTGAACACGCCCATTCCGAGCTCAGCCAACGGCAGCTCGGGTCAGTTCACCTCGGGCGTTGCCATCAACTCCAGCGTTGGCCATGGGAACTACAACGCCGGTTTTGCTACGCTCAGAATGGCTGACTGGAGAGGCTTGACCGCCCAGTCCAACTTCACCTACTCCAAGGCTCTCGGAACCGCCGCCCTGATACAGGCTACGAGCGGCTTCACCGCGGATGATCCGTACAACCTGAACGAGATGTACGGTCCGCAGTTCTTCAACCGCAAGTTCCTCTTCAACACGTTCCTGGTCTATGACCCGCCCTTCTACAAGAATCAGTCGGGGGTTATCGGACGCGTTCTCGGCGGCTGGACGATCTCGCCGATATTCGCCACCGGTAGTGGCCAGCCGAATCAAGTCTGGCCCTCGAATTTTACGACTCAGTCGTTCGGTGAGGGCGATTCCTCCGACAACTATCTCAGCACGGAATCCGCAGTGCCAATCGGGCCCCTTCCCGCCCACGGCCATGCCTACTATCACAGGGCCTCGGGCGCTTTGCCGGTCAACCTGTTCTCGAACCCGGCGGCTGCATTTAACGACTACCGTAACCCGATTTTGGGCTTGGACAACAGAGACACCACGTTTGTCAATGGCGTCCCCTTCTGGAACGTCGACCTCAGCATCCGAAAGAATGTGAAGATCGCGGAGTCCGTGGCCTTCGAATTTCAGACCGTTTTTGTCAACGTTCTGAACCACAATCAATGGCTTGATCCTGCTGCGCCATTTGGACTCTATGAAGGAGCTGCTCCCACGGGCACCTTCGGAGCTCTGCAGGGCTCGGCGCAAGAGAACGTGGGAGCCAACCGCGCGATTCAGTTCGGCGCTCGCGTTCGCTTCTAACCCCGTTCGCGCTTTTCGCTACAACCCTCGAGGCGCCACTCAGTGGCGCCTCGATTCATTTTCGGGGAACATTGTTGCAGCGCGGCGTTCCAAGACAGCCAAGATCAGAACGTAGCCTTGTGCGTGTAATACCCGGCGCGATAGTGCGACTGAAACGGCCCTCCAGGCGGCGGGTTCGTCAGATCAACTCGCAACTGGCGGAAGTCTGACCTCGAATAGCGCTGGGACGGATAATAGGCCAGCAAATACTGCGTCCGCAGTTCGTCGCTGATCTGGCGGAAGGCTTCGTCAAGCTGCGCCAGCGATGTCGCGTAATAGTATTTTCCGCCGGTATCGGCCGAGATCTGAATCAGCGCATGCTCGCCGCCGGTGTCTCGTCCCGCGCTTGCTTCGATGGGGACGATGATGATGCTGTAGATAATCGCCTCGGCCTCCTGGGCCGCGCGCAGCGCCTCTTTATAGTCAACCTGGCTCATGGTGTCGCCACCGTCGGTGATCACTACCATCACTTTTCTTCCCTGCCGGCGGCTCAGCGCGTTCGAACCCAGGAAAATCGCATCATAGAGCGCGGTGGCTGAGCCATTGCGTACGCGCTCGATTCCGGCATCGATCCTTTTCAAGTCAGACGTGAACGGCACAACCTCGTTCACTTCCTCGCTGAATTTGTACACGGCGAGCCCATCCTGCGGACGCACGATGGCATGGGCAAACTTCTTCGCTGAGGTTAGTTCTAGCGGCAGATCTTTTCTCGTGCTCAGGCTCGTGTCCACTCCGAGCACAATCGAAAGCGGCAGCGCCGATTCTTTGTCGAAGATCGCAATCTTCTGCTCTTTGCCATCTTCCTTCAGCACAAAATTTTCTTTCTGGAGGTTCGCCACCGGAGCTCCGCGCGCATCGGTGACGGTCACGAATACGTTGACCAGCTTCACATCGACTTTGAGAGTGTCGGGTTCCTCGGCCGTGAGCGGGGCGCTGGCAGCGGCAATAAAAAAGACTGCTATCAAGAAGGCCGCGAGCCGCGAGCCACGACCTACGAGCCATGACTTTGCACCGCGCGATTGTAGCGCGCAGCTAATAGCCCGTTGCACAACAGGGAGTCGCTTCATGCAGGAGTTAATCATTATGATGCGGCTCGACCCCGGCGCGCATCCCGGGCCGTCGAATTTCTTCGGGAAATGGCTCTCCATCCGCCCACACCGCGCCATCCTCAAAGTATTCTTTCTTCCAGATCGGTACCGTCTTCTTCAGCGTGTCGATGATCCAGCGGCAGGCCTCAAATGCCGCGCCCCGATGGGCAGCAGCGACCACGACCAATACGCTCGTCTCGCCAATCTCCAGCCGCCCCAACCGGTGGATGATCGACGCTGCCCGCACCGCGAAGCGCTCCCGCGCCTGCGCCGCCAGCGACTCCATTTGCTTTAGCGCCATCGCTTCATACGCTTCATAATCCAGATAAAGCGTGCGCCGCCCGCGCGTGTTGTCGCGCACCACGCCGTCGAAGACCACCGCCGCGCCGTCCTCCGGGCGCTTCAACCGCTCGGCCACGGCAACTGCATCGATTCGCTCGCGAACAATTCTTACTTCGCCGGCCACCGTTGCAGTCGATCTTTCTGCCGGACCTTCTGCCGAATTCTCTGCTGAAGACCCGCCACTCACCGGCGGTAGCAGACCGACTTCATCGCCCTCGCGCAGCGCGCGCTCCACTTCTGAATATTCCTGATTCACCGCAATGGCCAGCGACGGCATCATCGCTTCAAATCGCGGCGTCCTTTGCGCGTAGTAGCGAAGCAGTTCCCTCACCGGAGCGCCATCAGGCAGATCGATGCTCTCGGTCGATCGCCCAATCAGATCTTTTAACGCTCCAAAAAAAAGCACGCTAATTTTCATCTGTGTGATCGAAATTCCGACGAACCACTATTCGCTCCACGCGGCCGGTCCCGCTCCACCAGTGTAGCGCGGCCACATCTGAAGGGCTTGTCCTTCAGTGTAGATGTCCTTCCTCGTCGGACGATTGTTTCTGTTACCACCGTAATGGTGCATTAGGTCACCTTCCCGCTTAGTCTGTTGAGGAAGATTTCCCTTCGCGAGAGGAGGCTGTTATCGATACCGTTGCCCAAACCGATGCCAGCCGTAGCGCGTCTGCGCGCTCGTTCCTGCATAGCCTCAATATTCTCGTCAAGTACACTCGCCTCTACGGAGTAAATCACAAGCGCACCGAAGGTCAGTTCGAAACCGCTTGGAAGGAACTCCAGCAGGCTCTGCCTAAAGGCGGCGACACCGGCTTCCTGCTCGGAGTTTCGGACAACAAGCTTCTGCTCGATGGCATTCCGCTCGAAGCGGGGCAAGCCGAACGCAGCTTCGCACAACTGCTGACCGCTGCCGGCCTCTCCAGCATCCTGTTCTCCAACAAAGTCTCGCTCGACGACTTTACCCGTCTGGTACGCGCTTTCGCCATGGGGGGCTCCAAAGCGCAGGATTTTGCCAAACAACTCAAGGAAACCTTCGGCGACAACAAAGAATCTTCCATACGCATTAATGAGGTCAAGTTTGTCGCCGCCGATCCCGCGACTGGCGAAATTTCGATGGCTGCGCAGCTCGCCGCTCAGGCGCTCGGCCCTGAAGCCAAGCAGTGGCTTAATGATCCGCAAAAACTTTTGCAGTTAATCGCTGCCGCTCAAGGCGCAAGCTCCGGTGGTTCAGGAGGGGGTGGCGGCGCGCCTCTCGGCAGCGTTCCCAGCGTGCCGATTCCGGCTGGCGCCGTTGCCGGCGGGTCAGCAGCAGGCGCGTCACCGGCAGTGTGGTCGGGTGGCGTTGTTCCCCTGCAAGAAGAAGAAGTCATCCAAACCATTCGCCTGCTCACTCATTTCGGCCAGGCCATGCAGGACCCTAACGCTTCTCCAGACAATCTCAAAGTCGAACTGGGGAAGGCGCCAGAAGGTGCGAAGGTCAATCTCGCGCAATTGCTCGAAAGTCTCGCCGCGCAGACTGCGCAAAAAGCTGGCGATAGCAATGACACTCCTTTGCTCATGAAAGCGGCGGAGAGCATGGCGATCAAGTTCGCCCTCGACCGATACCAGCGCGGCGATGTCAAGGTCAACGCCGTCCACGACATGATGGAGCACATGAGCCGGCAGATGGATACTCTCCGCCAGATCCTGCGCGTCCAGGAAGACAAAATGTCGAAGGCGGGCATCCTGGTTGATTCGCACGCCGACATTCTGGATCGCATGTTCTGGGCCGAAATTCCCGAGGCCGGCAAGAAAAGCGTTCTGCTCTCGGGCGAAGCCGCCTGCGTGCCGCCTCGTAATATTCGCCAGTTCGTCGAGATTCTTTTTGATCGGGATGACAACGAACTCGCCGCCAAAATTCTTGGCAACTATTGCGGCGGCCTCAATGCCAAAGACCCTGATCCTCGCCGCAAAACGGCCATTGGTCTCGCGCAACTTGCCGACCTGTTTGCCAACGCTCCCGACGAAGTCATGCCCAACGCCCTGGCGCTGCTCGCCGAAAAGCTGAGCAAGGAAACTGACACTGAAGTGCAAAGCCTGCTCAGCGCAGCCTTCGCCCGCTTTGGGCAGGAAGCCTGCACCCGAAAAAAATATAAGGCCGTCGCGGAACTCTGCTTATCGCTCGAAAACATTTCTCGCGAACGTCCCGCCCTGGTGCAGGACTTGCGCTCTCGCGTCGGCATCGAAAATCGTCTGCCTGAGATGATCGAAGAGGCTATCAACGCCGACCGCGTTCCGGAGGATTTAGTCGACGTCCTCCAGCAGCTTCCCCGGCATTCCGTCGAACACCTCGCCGAGCGCTTCTTCCGGGCGCACCGGCGCGTCGAATGCGATCGCATTGTCGAACTGGTTGGCGAACTCGGACAACCGGCCATCGACGACCTGCGCGACATTCTTCGCACTGGCCAGGCTCGCCAGGCGGCTTCCACCGTCGGGCTGATGAGCCGCCTCGCCGTCACCTCGCTGCTCGAGTTGCTGCCCTCGCGCATGGGCGAGTTCAACCGTTTCTATCAGGATGTCATCGTGCGCCAGATCGCCTACGGCGCGGCGCCCGACCGCGGACGTACGTTGCTCGAACTACTTGAGCTGCTCGACTTCCTCATCTTGCCGGAGGCGATCGACGAGATCGGCATGAGCCAGGATCACAGTGCGAGTTCCAGCCTCATCGCCCTCGCGACGGCCGGCGAAGCTCACAATCGTCCTCCCTTCGTGCAACTGAAAGCCATTGAGTCGCTCGGCCGTTTACGCGATTCCGAGGCCGTCCCGGTTCTCCGCAGCATTGTTGAAGACAAGAAAATTTTCGGCTACAGCCAGCACCGTGAGCTAAGAATCGCCGCCATTCAAGCTCTGTCGAAGATCGATCCGCGTTACGGCACGCAGGCTTTGGCCGAAAGCGGCCTCGAGGCCGGCGAACTCGCGATCGCTCCGCTCGATTCCGGCCCCGGCTGTCCATGGGTACGCCAGCGCCGCTACGAGCGCATCATTCTGCCGCGCACTCTTTCGGCGACACTTTCCAGTTCCTGGGGAAAGTCGAACATCGTGATGCGTGAGATGAGTCTCGGCGGCGGCATGGGCACGCGGAATGATAATCTCCGCGTCGGCTCTGAAGCCCACGTCGAAATTTCGCTGGGCGTCAAGAAAATCCGCGGTGAAGTTCTTCTACGCCGCGCCCGCGTCAACGAAATCGGCTTCGAGTTCGTCAGCATGGACCTCGACAGCCGCTATCGCCTCCGCCGCGTTCTGGTCGAGGCTCTGCAAAAAGTTCCCGACAATCGCTCGTCCAACTGGGACGGGGAACGAAAAGTCTAGCAGCAGGTGACAGGTCTTAGGTGACAGGTCTCGGGAAAAACAGCTAGAGGTTTCACGGTGCCGCACCGGCGCAAAAGAAAAGGCCCCTCTACGCAGGAGCCTTTCCAAATCAACAAACCGCAATCTTTTCTTACGCGACCTTCACGAAAATAATAACCAGCGTAAACAGCACCAGCGACTCGATGAACGCGAGCCCGAGAATCAGCGCGACCATAATTCCAGGACGGGCCGCCGGATTGCGTCCCAGAGAATCGCAGGCAGCACCGGCAACTTTTCCCTGTCCAAGCGCGGCCAGTCCCGCCGCGAGTGCAATCGCAAAACCGGAGGTCAGCGCCACCCAATTGGTGCCTGCCGCCGCTCCAGCCGCGCCTTGCGCAAACGCCGGCACCGCCATCACCGACGCCATCATCATCATGAACATCAACATCAGGAACTTCCGCATTGTGTTTCTCCTTGTATGAATTGCCGTCAGGAGGTGGTTGACGCCGCGCCCTATGGCCGACGCCCTCACGCTGAACGGCGTTTGACAGTGCTCAGCTGTCAATTCTCAACTCTCGCTTTTTCTGAGAACTGAGAGCTGGGAACTGAGATCTCTACTCAGTGTTCCTGGCCTGTGGCTTCGCCCAAATACACACAGGCCAGCAACACGAAAATATAGGTCTGAATAAACGACACTCCGATATGCAGGCCCTCGAAGACCACCGGAATCCCCAGCGGTATAAGCGAAAAGAACACCAGTGTGACCATCTCTCCGGCAAACATGTTGGCAAAGAGACGAATGGTCAGCGACATGATGCGGGCGGTGTGGCTGAAGATTTCAATCGGAAACAGGAGGAATGGCAAAAACAGACGCATGACCAGCGGCATTTCCTTATCCTGCGGCCCAATGAAATGCTTCAAATAGCCGATCGGTCCATTCGTCTTGATTCCCTGATAGTGATAGTAAAACCAGGTCAGCAGCGCGCATCCAAGCGGCACGATCGGAACGGCAGTCGGCGATTCCAGCCCCGGTACAAGGCCAATCAGATTGCAGATCAGGATGAACATGCCGAGCGTAACCAGGTAGGGCACATACTTTTGCCCGTGATGCCCGATCACCTCATCGGCCATGTTGGAGACAAACCCGTGGATCCCTTCCATCGTGTGCTGCAACCCGCCGGGACGCTCCACCGAAAGCCGCGAGCGCACGGCGATAAAAAATATCGTGAGCAGCAGCACTACCAGCAATTCCATCGCAAAACTATCGGTGATGGGATGCGTTGGGTGCTTGGCAGGAATGTGGAGCGCATGCAGCAACGCCGCGACCGCCGGCCCAAACAAACGATTCAAGAGTGAAGTAAAAACCAGTTGTTGCATATTAAGGTTATTAAGCTCAGAGTTTCTTGCTTAACTTTTTGAACGGGTTACTCTCGGCGACCGCAGCTCTAGTCCCGCCGGAAAGCCGTGAATCCTTCCCAGACCGCCTCCGCCATCAGCGCAGCGACAGGCACGCACAGGCCCCACAGAAAGCCGTAAAACGCCACTGAAGAACCTTTGAATATAGCATAGGCTACGACTCCCACCAACACGTAACGCACCACGAAGCGGAGGAGGATTCGGCCGCCTTTTTCCCGGCTGTTTTGATTGACAATGCGATCGGCAAGCCCCTCTACGCCGCGGGTTAGCGATCGGAAATTAACGTAGGAAACCGCCGCGCCAAGAACAAACCCTATGGCTCCCATCCAGCGGTAAAACCAGAAGATGGGCGCGATCAGCAGAACGCTGAACACCGATATATTGCGCAGCAGGCGAGGAACAATGCGCTCGAATGCTGTGGTCTCACCCGGAGTTTCCGCCGGCAAAAAGTCGGCGGCGCGATCAGAATTCTCACGCTCATTCATTATCTTTGGAAGCGCCGATCGCCATGCGGATCATCTGCCCGAATCCCACCACCGCGCCAAACAAAAGCCCGACCAGATAGAGCCATTTGGTATGCAGCCAATAGTCGGCCAGTTTGCCGAGGAGGAAGCCCAACAAAACAGCCGCCGGAATGATGAACCCCATCTCGGAGTAGCGAGCCAGCGAAACGAGAGGAGCTTTTTTCTTCGGGAGATCGGAAGGTTCAGGCATGCGCTCGAATTGTAAATCAGCTCTGTCTGGTTAGCTCGCGGCCTACTTCTTGATTACTGCTACCGGCGCAGGTTGCCGAATCCCGAGCGACCAGTTCACGCTGCGAATCGCTGGCTCCGGATAAATTCCAATAAAGAGAGTGGCCAGCGCCGCGACGCCGACGGCGCAACGCATGCCAAAGCTGACGGGCAGTCGCTCCCTCTCCGTTGGCGCGCGCATCAGCATAGTGTTGGCAATCTTCAGATAGTAATAAAGTCCGAACAGCGAATAGACGACACCCAGCGAGGCCAGTGCGTAGTGTTGGCTTTCGACCAGGCTGAGGAAGATGTAGTACTTGCCCAGAAACCCCGCCGCCGGGGGAATGCCGGCAAGTGAAAGCAGAAACAGCAGCATCAAAACAGCTTCGACCGGAGCCCGCTGGTAAAGCCCGGCCATGTCGTCGAGCTCGTCGCCAATCACATTGCGCTGCCGCAACGACGTGATCACCGCGAATGCGCCGAGATTCATAAACGTATAGACGAGCAGATAAATCAGGATTCCCTTGAATCCGTCGTTAAAGCCGGGGCTGCCGATCTGGGAAGTTCCCATGGCCACGAATGCCAGCAGCATGTAACCGACATGGGCGATCGAAGAGTACGCCAGCAGCCGCTTGGTGTTCGTCTGCGTGAGTGCAGCGAAGTTCGCGCCCGTCATGGTGGCGATCGAGACAAATACAATCACTGGCGTGTAGACCGAACGCAGCGGAAACAATCCAAAGAGCAGTATCCGCAGCAGCATCGCCCAAGCTGCCGCCTTGACCGCCACCGACATGAAGCCAGTAATGCTGGTGGGCGCGCCTTCGTAGGCGTCCGGCGCCCACTGATGAAACGGAATTGCCGCGATCTTGAACAACAATCCAACCATGGTTGTCAGCAGCGCGACGATCACTACTGGATTGTGCGTATTCTGCGCCGAGACCGCGCGTCCAATAACGCCGAGGTTAGTGCTGCCAGCAATCCCGTAGAACAACGACAAGCCGTAGGCAAAGATGCCCGACGAAAACGCCCCGAGCAGCAGATACTTCAACGCTGCTTCGTTCGAGCGCCGGTCGCGGCGCAGGAAACCCACCAGCACGTAACTCGAAATCGCCATCAATTCCAGGCCGATGAAGATCAGCACAACATCGATACCGGCAGCCATGCACATCATGCCCACTACCGAAAGCAGCAGAAGAGCATAATATTCGCCGTGATGTTCGTCTTCCAGATCGAGATAGTGTACTGACATCAGAATCGAGATAGCTGCTCCGGCGAGAAACAGATACCAGAAATAAAGAGCGAAGCGGTCGACTAACAGGGAGTTGTAGAATCCGAGTAATCCCCTGGGCGGCAGCATCGACTGAATCTGCCATACGCATAGGGCCGCAAACAGAAGTCCGACCAGCGCGCCCGCGGCGTTGATCCATTTCCAAGCCCGCGGCACCATCAAGTCGATCAGCAAAATACCAAGAGCAAAGATGGATAACTCCACCATGGGCAGCATTAAGCGGTAATCGGTGGGGGAGAGTCCTCGCACTTAGTGACTCGCTTTCGCTGCGCTGGCACTCGGAGGGGCGGAGCTGGGTGATATAGCAAACGATGTAGGCCGAATCTGCGCGTTCACCGAAGCATTTGGATTGCTTTTGGAGTTGTCGTGAATCGTCTGCACGATCTGATTGACAGGCTGTTCCAGTATCTGGAAAAACGGTTTGGGGTAGAGACCGATCCACAACGCCATGATGATCAGAGGCGTAAATGTTAGAATTTCTCGCGGCGTAAGATCGTGCAGTCCTTCATTCTTCTGATTGGTCACGGTTCCAAAGAAGACGCGCTGATAAAGCCATAGCAAGTAAGCCGCTGCCAACACCACGCCCGGTGCCGCCCACGCGGCCCACCGCCAGTTCGCGGTGAAGGCTCCCTGAAGAATCGTGAATTCGCCGACGAATCCATTCAGCAGCGGCAATCCCATCGACGAAAGAAACATGATCATAGTGATGGTCGCGTAGATGGGCATCACAGTTGAGATGCCGCCATACTCTGCGATGTCGCGGGTGTGCCGCCGCTCATACAAGATGCCGACAATCAAGAAGAGCGCGCCCGTCGAAATGCCGTGATTGATCTGCTGCAGCACCGACCCCGTCAATCCCGCCGAATTCAAAGCGAAAATTCCAAGCGTGCAGAAACCTAAGTGGCTGACCGACGAGTAAGCCACCAGCTTCTTCATATCCTTCTGCATCAGCGAAACCAGCGCGCCATAGACGATGCCAACCAGCGACAGTCCGATCACCCAGCTTTGTACCTTCGGATGGGATACGACGGAGGGAAAAAACGGCAGTGAGAAGCGCACGAACCCGTAGGTTCCCATCTTCAGCAGAACGCCCGCCAGAATGACCGAGCCAGCCGTAGGCGCCTCGACGTGCGCGTCGGGAAGCCACGTGTGAAACGGAAACATTGGAACTTTAATAGCGAATCCGATAAAGAAAGCGACGAAGAGCCAGATCGCAATATTGAATGGAATAAGCGGCGCCGTCTTATAAAGCTCGGGAATACTGAATGTGAAAATGCCGGTAAGTGTGTGGTGATGGAAGTAGAGGAACAGAATGCCGAGCAGCATCAACACCGAGCCAAGCAGCGTATACAGGAAGAATTTGATAGCCGCATAAAGTTTGCGCGGCCCGCCCCATATGCCGATCAGCAGATACATCGGCACCAGCATCGCCTCCCAGAAAACAAAGAAGAGGAAGAAATCGAGCGCCATGAAAACGCCGAGCATCCCCGTCTGCAGCACGAGGAACCAGACGTAATATTCCTTCACACGATTCTCAATGGCAGTCCATGAAGAGAGAATCGAGATCCAGCCGAGGAGCGTAGTCAGCATGATCAGCAAAAATGAAATGCCGTCGATGCCGAGGTTGTAACCCGCGCCAATGGAGGGAATCCAGTTGTTCACTGTGCCTTCAAGAAACTTGAAGCCAGGCTCGGAGCGCTGCGCCCAGAACATCGGCACGAGCGGCAGCGAAATCAGGAATCCGCCCAGCGCGAAAATATTGGCAATCCAGCGAATCGCATCCTTATTGTTCTTAGGCACGAAAAGAAGAAAGAGCGCGCCGATCAGCGGCGTGAAGAGAATGATCGATAGTATGTGACTCTGCATAAGAGCTTCTTAGCTATTCGCTGTTCGCTATTCGCCTTTGGTACTAGCGAACAGCTAAGGCCAACAGCACGCATTTCACTTCCACACGTAATACATGCCAAATCCAAGCAGTCCGGCGATCATGACCAGCGCGTACCATTGCACAAGTCCCCATTCGAACAGCCGCGCCGGATACGAAATCATGCGCGCTAGAATCGCCGGACCATTCACTCCCAGGCCGTCGATGATCCACTTATCCCACCATGTCGATAGCATAGCGACTGCGCGAGTTACCCAGCCCACATCGTTGACGGCTCCATCAATGATCTTCGCGTCGAACCATGATGCCGCCTCGCCCGCACCCATCGCGCCCAGACGGATCTTGCCGATCTTGCGGCGTCCCGTGAAAACGTAGTCGTAACCCTCATCCACAAACCACTTGTTATAGAGCACGGTATAGAGCGGCGGAGCCTTCTCCGCAATCGGCTCAACATAATCCTTGCCGGCATTGAGATAGGAACGGCGCGCCATTCCCCAACCGACTCCAGCCGCCGCCAGCGATAAGAACATCAGAAAATATTCAGTTTTGTCCGTGTGCTCCGCTTCTTTCTCTCCCGCCGCTAACTGCCCAGACTTACCCTCTTCCTGTAAGACAACTGCTTCCCGCGCGAACACCGGTTCTACAAATTTTTCGAAGCGCGCCGATCCGCCCAGGCTATGCGGCCAACTCAGCCAGCCGGCGCCAATCGAACACAGCGCCAGAATCACCAGCGGC
The DNA here is from genome assembly GCA_049511995.1 of Terriglobales bacterium. Classification (GTDB taxonomy): domain Bacteria; phylum Acidobacteriota; class Terriglobia; order Terriglobales; family Acidobacteriaceae; genus Acidiflorens. Next base: position 4,960 of record JBEKXO010000068.1, on the reverse strand, counting down.
ATGGTCATCGATTTCGGCGACTCATGCACGTGATGCTCAACCTCGTGGCTCATCCGCGATGGACTGTAGAACGTCAGGTACATCAGCCGGAACATGTAGAACGCGGTCATCAGCGCGGTGCCATAACCAACGAACCAGAGGATGCGATACGCTCCGCCTTCCGAAGCCCACGTCTGCCACAGGATTTCGTCTTTTGAAAAGAAGCCGGCGAAGGGAAAGATTCCCGCAATCGCAAGAGTGGCGATCAGCATCGTCCAGTGGGTTGTGGGGATACGCCGCCTCAGGTCGCCCATGTGGCGCATATCCTGCTCGCCGCTCATGGCGTGAATCACCGAGCCCGAACCGAGGAAGAGCAGCGCCTTGAAGAACGCATGCGTAAACACGTGAAAAACGCCCGCCGCAAATGCGCCGACGCCCAGCGCCAGAAACATGTATCCCAACTGCGAAACCGTGGAGTAAGCCAGTACGCGCTTGATATCGTTCTGCACCAATCCAATCGACGCCGCGAACACGGCCGTGATCGCGCCCACGATGGCCACCGTTTTCATTGCAGTAGGCGCCAGCACGAACACCGCATTCGAGCGTGCCACCATATACACGCCGGCCGTCACCATCGTTGCGGCATGAATCAGCGCCGAAACCGGGGTCGGACCTTCCATTGCATCTGGCAGCCACACGTAAAGAGGAATCTGCGCGGACTTGCCGCAGGCACCCACAAACAGCAGCAGCGCAGCGGCTGTGAGGACGTGATCGCCAACCGCGAATTGTCCGCTGCGCGCCAGCGCGTTAATTTCAACGAAGCGAAACGAACCGAGATACCAGACCAGGGTGAGCGCGCCGAGAATAAATCCGGCATCGCCGATGCGATTAACGATGAATGCCTTATTAGCTGCGGTCGAAGCCGACTCACGATGAAAATAAAATCCGATCAGCAGATACGAGCACAAGCCTACGCCTTCCCATCCCACAAATAACAGTATGTAGTTGTTCGCCAGGATGAGCGTAAGCATCGAAAACATGAATAAGTTGAGATATCCGAAGAAGCGGTAATAACCGCCCTCGTGCGTCATGTATCCTGTCGAGTAGACATGAATCAGCATGCCCACGCCGGTGACGAAGAGCAGCCAAATCGACGAAAGCGGGTCGAGGAGAAATCCCGCATCGGCGTTAAATGAGGCAAGCGTCCCGTCGCGCCTGGTGAAAGTCAAATGTCCGTCGCCACTACCGAGCCAGGTGTAAACAATTTTCTCGAAGGGCCGTCCCGTGCCACGCGCAAAATGCGTGTACTCCGCGACTGTGAAACAGGAGAATAGAAAGGCCAGCACGATCACGCCAACGCACACCGCGCTGACCGTCGCCTTCTGCAATCGCCGCCCGAAAAAAAACATGACCGCGGCCCCGAAGGCCGGAAAGAGCGGGATTAGATAGATGTGGTTTAGGAACATGTCGTCGGTCGTTAGTCGTTCGCTGTTCGCACTCTGCGAACGGCGCTTAGCGAGCAGCGAATAGCGGTGCTTCTACCATTTCAATAAATCAATCTCATCCACATTGATAGTCTCTTTATTGCGGAAGAAGGCGATCAGAATTCCCAGGCCCACCGCGGCCTCTGCGGCGGCGTCCACCACGATGAAGATCGCGAAGACCTGTCCATCGAGCTTCCCCCACATGCGGGAGAAGGCCACCAGGTTCAAGTTCACCGCGTTCAAAATGAGTTCAATCGACATCAAAACGATCACTACGTTGCGCCGTGTGAGCACACCGATCACGCCCAGCACAAACAGCGCCGCAGCGACGACAAGATAGTGCAATGTGGTGATAGGAACCATAAAAAACCGTCGTTCGTCGTTCGTGATCCGCCATTAACCGATCGGCGTTGCGGTTGCTCTCGCGAACGACGAACAGCGAACGGCGTGTCGCTAGATTTTCTTCTTCGTCATAATTACCGCTCCCAAAATCGCCACCAGCAACAGCAGCGAAGCGATTTCGAAAGCGAACGTATATTGCCCCATCCTGCCAGCTTCGCCATACAGCATGCTCGCGACCTGTTGCGTGTTCGACCCTTCGGGGATCGCGATCATGCGATCGGGAAAAAGCGCCCTGCCTTTCACAAATGCGGAAACGAACAATGCCATCAACGCGCAGGCCGCCGCCAATCCCACCGGCCAAAAACGATTAAATCGGCGGTCTTTCGAAGCTCGTTCAATGCTCACTAACATAATTACGAACAAGAATAAGACCATGATTCCGCCGGCATAGACAATAATCTGCACCGCCGCGACAAACGGCGCATACAACATCAGGTAAAGGTGGGCCATTGCGATCAGCGTGAGAATCAACGCCAGTGCGCAATGCACGGGGTTACGTCGCGTGATGACCAGAAATCCTCCCAAGATGGCTAGCCCGGAAAGGAGATAGAAGAAGAAGGGAGTCGCAACCGGTTCCATGCCCGGGTCGGTTGTGGTGGTAAATACCGCCATCAAAGCCAGATTCAAGCCAGGGATCATGAAACGATCACCCCCACGATGGCCGTAAGGATGAGCACAACCAGCGTGATCGGCAGCAGCACCTTCCATCCCACGCGCATCAACTGGTCAAAGCGATAACGCGGCCAGGTCGCGCGACACCAGATGAAGAGATACATAAAGAGCGCGACTTTAAGCACAAACCAATACACATAGTCGATACCTTCGCTGAACCTAGCGAAAATACGGAGGAGTGCTTCCAACTTTTCCGGTAGGTTGGTTGCGTCGGCGAAACGTGCCCCTACCGCGATCACCAGAAGGAAGAGTGCAATGAAGCCGAGCAGCGCCGCGAAAACGGCAAGCCCGATGCGCTGAACCTTAAAGTATGGATGCGCCGGCATGCGCATGACTCCAATCACCGCGATCGCCGCGAGGGCGCCGAATGTCAGGCCCGGAAACAGAGAAAAAATAAAATCCCATGCGGGTGCATGCAGCAAATTCGGAAAAGGACGCAGCCAGCCGCCAAGCCAAAGCGTCACGGCGATCGACGAAACTGCAATCATGGCGGCGTATTCGGCGAGCATGAAAAGCGACCAGCGCAACCCGCTGTATTCGGTGTGATATCCCGCCGTCAACTCAGATTCCGCCTCGGCCATATCAAAAGGAGCGCGATTGGTCTCCGCGATCATGGCGATCACGAAATTCACGAATGCCACCAATCCCAGAGGAAAGAATTTAAAGACGAACCAGATCCCCTGCTGTTGCTGCGCCTGCACGATCCCGATCATGCTCAGCGTGCCCGTGCCTTTGTCGTTAAAACTGGTCATGAGCACCGCTGAGACGACGGCCAATCCCATTGCGACTTCATAGGACACCATCTGCGCGCTCGACCGCAATGCGCCAATCAACGGATAGTGCGAATTCGAGGCCCATCCCGCGACGACAATGCCCAGAACGCCCAACGACGAAACTCCGAGCATGAACAGAACGCCGATGTTCATGTCGCTCACGGCTTGCGAGGGACCGAACGGAATCACTATATAAACCGTGAACGCCGCGAGCAGTCCGATCACTGGAGCGAACCAAAAAACGAACTGGTCCGCCTCCGCCGGGATAATGTCTTCCTTCAGCGCCAACTTCAGCGCATCGGCAATCGGCTGCAGCAATCCGTGCGGGCCTACGCGCATGGGGCCGAGACGAATCTGAAAGTGCGCCAGCGCCTTGCGCTCGAACCAGTTCATCGCCACCACCGCCAGCGAGACGCCCGCGAAAATAATCAGCACATAAATCAGCGCCCAGAACTGGTTCCCCGCTTCGCCGGGAGTCACCGTGCTGCCGAGATACGACATGATGAAATTGGGCATCAGCGGTCGACCTCGCCGAGCACAATATCAATCGTCCCAATGACGGCGATCACGTCGGCGACGAGGAGGCCGCGCACCATTACATCGAGTGCCTGCAAGTTGACGAGCGATGGCGGCCGCACGCGTAGACGGTAGGGCTGCGTCGATCCGTCGCTCACGATGAAATATCCAAGCTCGCCTTTTGGCGCTTCGATCGAATGATAGATTTCGCCGACCGGTGGCTTGATCACCTTGGGAACTTTGGCCATGATCGGGCCTTCGGGAATCGAGTTGACCGCTTGCTCAACGATGCGCAGCGACTGGCGCATCTCCTCCATGCGAACGAGATATCGGTCGAACGTATCACCGTTCTCGCCCGTCGGAATCTCGAAATCGAATTTGGAATAGGCCGCGTAAGGCTGGGCCTTACGCAGATCCCACTTCACGCCGCTGGCACGCAGCACCGGGCCGGTCACGCCCAGGGCAACGCAATCCTCAGCTGAGATCACGCCAACATTTTTGGTTCGTTCCAGCCAGATGCGGTTGGTAGTCAGCAGTTCTTCATATTCGTCGATCTTCGGCGCCACGAAAGTCAGAAAATTCTTTACGTCTTTTTCGAAGCCGGCATAGGTTTCATATTGGCAACCGCCGATGCGAAAGGCATGCGTCGTAAGGCGCGCTCCGCAATACCTTTCGAAAATCTTGAGAATCTCTTCGCGATCGCGGAAGGTATAAAAGAGCGGTGTCATCGCGCCGATATCGAGCGCATGCGTGCCTAGCCAAAGCTGATGGCTGGCGATGCGATTCAACTCGGTCAGAATTACGCGAATATAATCCGCGCGCGGCGGCGCCTCCACATTCAGCAACTTCTCCACCGCTTCGCAATAGCCCAGGCCATTCGACACCGCCGCGACATAATCCATACGATCAACGTAAGGATTGAACATCGTGTAGGTGCGGTTCTCGGCGATCTTCTCTACGCCACGATGCAGATAACCGATGACGCACTCGGTGCCCCGAACCTTTTCGCCGTCAAGCTTGAGGATGACGCGCAACACTCCGTGGGTCGCGGGATGCTGCGGCCCCATGTTGATGATGAGCTCGTTCGAATCGAGATAGGGCTTCTCTGGAGTTTCGAGATGAAGATGGGATGGA